>DATCOX010000115.1:0-3113 GCA_036564495.1 Candidatus Limnocylindria bacterium | reverse complement strand
CATGAGATCGTCGAACGCAACGGCGGGACCGACGACCTCGTTCTGGTCGGCGTCCGCAGCCGCGGGGTGCCGCTGGCGCGACGCCTGGCCGGCCTGATCGAGCAGCATGAGGGGGTGAGCCTGCCGGTCGGCGCGCTCGATATCAGCTTCTACCGCGACGACCTGACCAAGGTCGCCCACGCGCCGATCGTCAAGAAGACGCAGGCGATGCCCGAGATTGACGGCCGAACGGTGGTGCTGGTCGACGACGTCCTCTTCACCGGTCGCACGGTGCGAGCCGCGCTCGACGCCCTCACCGATCACGGCCGCCCGCGAGCGGTGCGGTTGGCGGTGGTGATCGACCGAGGCCACCGTGAGCTCCCGATCCGTCCGGATCACGTCGGCAAGAACCTGCCCACCAGCCGGGAGGAGATCGTGCATGTCCGCGTGCTCGAGGAGGATGGGGCGGACGAGGTGATGCTCGCCCGACCGTGACCGGCACTCCCCTGCCTATACTCTCCGAAACCCTTTAACGACGGTCCTGTGAGGCCGCCAAGGAGACACATGCGCGACGCCGCATCGCCGGCCTGGCCGCATCGGCATCTTCTCGACGTCGATCAGCTAACCCGCCCTGAGCTGGAAGCCTGTCTCGACCTGGCGGTCGAGATGCGCCAGCGTCGCGCCGGACGCGAGTCGGTCGACCTGCTGCGCGGGGAGATCGTCGGGCTGGCCTTCTGCGAGCCGTCGACGCGCACCCGGGTCAGCTTCGAGCTGGCGGCGACTGCCCTCGGCGCCCAGGTCGTCGACCTCCCGATCGAGGCCAGCAGCGTGACCAAGGGCGAGTCGCTGGTGGACACGCTGCGGACGCTGGAACGGACCGGGATCTCCACCATCGTCCTGCGCCATCCGATGAGCGGCGCCCCGTACCTCGCCGCGCGCTCGGCGGGAGCCCGGATTGTGAATGCCGGCGACGGCACCCATGCGCACCCGACCCAGGCGCTGCTCGATGCCCTGACGCTGCGCGAGGCGCTGGGGAGCCTGGCCGGGACGAAGATCGTCATCGTCGGCGACGTCCTCCATTCCCGGGTGGCGCGGTCGAACATGCATGCGCTGACGGCCCTGGGCGCATCGGTCTGGGTGGCCGGGCCTCGGCCGTGGGTAGCCGACTTCGTCGGCTGGCCGGGGGTGACCGTCGCCGAAGGGCTGGAGGGCGCCCTGGCCGATGCCGATGCGGTGATGGCGTTGCGGGTCCAGGTCGAGCGCGACCCAACGCGCGGGGGCGGGTCGCTGGCTGACTACACCGCCGCCTGGGGCCTCGACGAGTCGCGCATGCGGTTGGCACGACCCGCGGCACCCCTCCTGCACCCTGGTCCCACCAACGAAGGGGTCGAGATCACCGCCGAGCTGGCGGCGAGCGAGCGCAGCCTGATCGGGACACAGGTCGCCAATGGCGTGCCGGTCCGCATGGCGGTCCTCTCCCTCCTGGCCAGATGAGCCGATTCGGGTCGCTCGACGACCCAGCCGCGACGCTCCTCCTGGAGGGGATTCGGATCATCGACCCGGGCAACGGGACGGATCGGCTCGGAGACCTGGCGATCATCGACGGGCAGATCGCCGATCCGTCGGACATCCCAGCCGGGGCGGACCGCATCGACGGGAAAGGCCTGATCGCCGCCCCGGGGTTCTGCGACCTCCACGCCCACGTTCGGGAGCCTGGCATGGAGCGCGCCGAGACGGTCGCCAGTGGAGCGCGGGCCGCGGCCAAGGGTGGGTTCACCACCATCTGTGTCATGCCGAACACCGACCCTCCGGTCGATGGGGCGGCCCGTGTGACATGGCTCCGCGAGCGTGCCGAGGGAGCGGCCTGCCGCGTGCAGGTGATCGCCGCCGCCACCGCGGGGCGTGCGGGCGAGGAGATGAGCGACCTGCGAGAGCTGGCCGCGGCGGGGATCGTCGGTGTGAGTGACGACGGCTCGCCGATCGCCTCGGAGGCCCTGGCTCGCGAGCTGCTGACAACCCTGGCGCCCCTGGGCCTCCCGCTGTTCGAGCATGCCGAGGATCCGACCCTCGCTGCCGGATCCCTGATGCGGGCAGGAGCGACCGCCACCCGGCTCGGGCTGGCGGGCTGGCCGGCGCCCGCCGAGCTGGCGATCGTGGAGCGGGACATCGCTCTGGCCGCGGAGACCGGTGGATGGGTGCACTTCACCCATCTCTCGACCTCTGTCGGGCTCGACGCGATCCGCCGAGCAAAGGAGCGCGGCATCCGGGTGACGTGCGATGTCACACCGCATCACCTCGCGCTGACCGATGCCTGGGTCGCGGGCTGGCGCGGCTTCGCCTGGGAGGAGCCGGCCGGCGTCGCGGCGGACCCATTCGGCGTGGCGCTCGATGCAACCCTGGCCTACGACACCGCCTGTCGTGTCAATCCGCCGCTCGCCTCTCGCCACGACGCGCTGGCGCTCCTACAGGGGATTGTCGACGGGACGATCGACGCCATTGCCACCGACCACGCCCCGCACCCGCCGGAGCACAAGGCGGTCGAGTTCGCGGCCGCGGCGCCGGGGATGATCGGCCTCGAGACCGCGCTCTCGCTCGGCCTCGCGGCGGTCGAGGCCGGCAGACTGGGGCTCGGGCGCCTGCTCGAGGCGTTGAGCGCGCGGCCGGCTGCGCTCGTCAGCGAGACGCGGACGCTGGCGGCCGGCTCGCCGGCTGATCTGGTCGTCTTCGATCCGTCGGCTCGCTGGCAGGTCGATGCGGCTGCCCTGGCTTCAGCCTCGGCCAACACGCCGCTGCTCGGCATGGAGCTGCCCGGCGTGGTGCGCATGACCGTCGCGGGCGGCCGGATCACGTATCGGGATGACCTCGAACCGAGCGGCTGAGCGGCCACGCGTGCGGAGCGACCGCAGGCAGGATGTGGGACCATGCGCACCGCCCACCCCGCAGCGAGCGATGCATGTCGATCCGCACGAACGAGGAGCTCGATCCGAATGAGGGACCAGGGTTCGGGTGCTTCGTCTGGCAGGCCATTCTGTTCGCCGGGCTCCTCTTCCTCATCCCGGTCGGCCTCTTCACCTTCAACTGGCCGGTGTGGCTGCTGGTGGTTCTCCTCCTTGTCGACATGGTCCTTCTTTTCT
>DATCOX010000113.1:0-5585 GCA_036564495.1 Candidatus Limnocylindria bacterium | reverse complement strand
CAAGAAGTACATCGGGAGGGAGAGCGCCGTGCGTCGCTCCCCCGCCCCCGCCTTCGACGCGCCGCTCGCCCCGATCGAGACCTGCACGCCTGGCGAGATCCCCACCTCCACGCCGTCGCCCACGCCGTCGCCGACGCCCAGTCCCACGCCGCTGCCAACCCCGACGCCGATCGCGCTGCCGACTCCCACCCTGATCCCGCTGCCAACTCCGACCGCGCTGCCGTCACCAAGCGTGGCCCCGCCGCCGCCCTAGAACCCGGCGACGGTCGCCCCGTCGCCCCCCTCCTCGCGCCGGCCGGGTCGCGTCGAGCGGACCCGCGGATGGTCGGCCAGGTACTCGCGGATCGAGCGCCGCAACGCGCCGGTCCCGGCGCCGTGCACGATGACCGCTTCGTCCATGCCGGCCAGCAACGCCTCGTCGAGGTAGGCGGCCAGCCGCTCGAGCGCTGCTTCGACCCGCTCCCCGCGGAGATCGAGGCGCGGGCTGATCCGGCTCGCCGCGCGCCGCTTCAGCTCGGCCATCTCCTCGTCCCGCGGGGCCGGCCCGCGGATCGGCTCATCCACGACTTCGACGTCGTCGCCCGGGATGACGACGCGGGCATCATCTGTCTCGAGCGTCACCCGGCCGGTGCGCCCGCTGACATCCACGATTCGCCCGCTGCTGCCGAGCGTGCGGCTGCGTCCCCACAGGCCGACGCGCGGCTGAGCGGCCTCGTCGTGGGGGTCGGTCGGCGCGTCGGAGGCGCTGGCCTCGGCACGCGCGCGCCCCGCTCGCTGGGCCATGGCGTCGAACGCGGCGCCGGCGGCCGTTCCGCCCTTCGCGCCGCGCAGGTTGCGCTGGCGGGTCAGCTCTCGTCGCAGCTCCTCGACCTCCCGCTCGGCGCGGGACAGGATGTCGTCCGCCGCACGGCGAGCATCGGCGAGCATCTGGGCCGCCTCGCCCCGCGCCCTGGTCACGCCGCTTCGAGCGCGCTCCCGCTCGCCCTCGGCGGCAGCCCGCTCCTCGCGCGCTCGCTCCAGCTCGGCGGAGCGCTCCGTCTCGGCTCGACCGATCGCGGCGAGCGTCTCCTCCATGCTCACGTGCTCGGCCGCGAGCCGTGAGCGGGCGTCCGACAGGATCTCGTCCGACAGGCCAAGCCGCTGGGCGATGGCGAAGGCCTGCGACTTGCCCGGCAGGCCGATCTCGAGCCGGTACGTGGGTCGCAGGGTCGCCACGTCGAAGGCCACCGATGCATTCGTCACCAGCGGATGGTCCTGGGCGAACGCCTTGAGCTCGGCATAGTGGGTGGTGGCGGCGACCGTCGCCCCCGACGCAAGCAGCCGCTCGACGATCGCCATGGCCAGGGCAGAGCCTTCGGTCGGATCGGTCCCTGCACCGATCTCGTCGAGCAGCACCAGCGTCCCGGGACCCGCCACCGCCACGAAGCGCACGACGTTGCGGAGGTGGCTCGAGAAGGTAGAGAGCGACTGGGCGATGCTCTGCTCGTCGCCGATGTCGGCCATGACTCGGCGGTAAATCGGCAGCCGTGCCCCCTCAGCCGCCGGAACGCGGAGGCCGGCCTGGTGCATCAGGGCCAGCAGGCCGAGCGTCTTGAGCGACACGGTCTTGCCGCCGGTGTTCGGGCCGGTGACGATCAGGGCGCGGTAGCCGAACCGCTCGCCGATGCGCAGGTCGATCGGCACCGCCGCGGGTCCGAGCAGCGGGTGCCGCGCCGATAGGAGCTCGGCCGCGTCGTCGGTCGCCAGCGGGCGCACGGCGTCGAGCTGCATGCCGAGGCGCGCACGGGCGATCCACAGGTCGGCGCGAGCCAGTGCCTGCAGCGAGGCGAGGAGCGCCTCCGCCCGCGCTTCGACCTCACCTGACAGCTCGTCGAGGATCCGCTCCTCTTCGCGGGCGGCGTCGAGGGATGCCTGCATCCAGGTGTTGTTCAGCTCGACCACGGTCAGCGGCTCGATGAAGAGGGTCGCGCCCGACGCGCTCTGGTCATGCACGATCCCCTTGACCTTTGTCTTCGCCTCGGCGCGGATCGGGATGACGTAGCGCCCGGCGCGCATCGTCACGATCGCCTCGCCGATGATCCCTGCCAGGGCTGTCGAGCGCAGCATCGTGTTGAGTCGCTCCCGAACGCGGTCCTGCGCGGTGCGCAGTCGCTTGCGGATCGTGGCCAGCTCGGCGGATGCCGAATCGAGGATCTCCCCGGCCTCGTCGATCGTTCGCTCGATCCGCGCCCGCAGCTGCGGTGCGTCGTCGAGCTCCTCGCGCACGCCGGTGAGGTGCGTCCCGCGCCATTCGGTGAGCCGCGCGGCGAAGGTCGTCGTGGCGCGGAGCGTCTCGGCGATGTCGAGCAGGTCAGCCGGGGCCAGCCGGCCACCGCGCCGCGCCCGCTCGAGCGGCCCGCGCACGTCGCGAGCGCCGCCGATCGTCGCCTGGGACTGCTCGGCGAGGAGGCGCGTGGCCTCGTCGGTCTGGTCGTGGAGCAGGCCGACGTGGGCAGCATCCGCGAGCGGCAGGGTCGCATCGGCCAGCTCGTGCGATGGGGCGAAGGCGGTCAGGCCGGCCAGTTGGCCGACGATCGCGGCAAATTCGAGCGCCCGCAGGGTGCCCGCATCGGCTGCCGCGCCGGCGACCGGATCAGCGTCGCGATCGGTGGGGGTCATCTCGCACCGCGTAGCGGAGGGGTCGATCGGTCCACGCGCCGGCATAGTCGACGCCGACCCGCGCGCTGCGCTCGACCTCGACCGTCTCGGGAGGCTGGGCAAGGCGGATCGGTCCGCTCAGCAGGTCGCTCCCGTTATGGCGCCGATCGATCCCGAAGGCCGCCGCGAGATTGCCCGGCCCGGATGCCAGTCGCACGTCGGGCACCCGGCTGCGTCGCTCACGGGCCAGCTCCACCCCCTCACTGATGGCGGCTGCGCGCAACAGAACCGCCTCCGGCTTGTCGCCGGGCCCACAGACCAGGTTGGCGCAGTGGTGCATCCCGTAGACGAGGTAGACGTAGAGGTGGGCCGGCTCACCGAACATCACCGCGTTGCGCGGCGTCCGCCCTCGCGACGAGTGCGCGGCGAGATCCTCCGGCCCCAGGTAGGCCTCGACCTCGACGATCCGCCCGGCAATCCGGCCGGCCGGTGTGTCGTGGATCAGCAGCGCGCCGAGCAGGTCGGGTGCGACCTCCGCGGCAGAGCGATCGAACCAGGAGCGCGCGTCGATGAGCGGGGGTCGCCCCGTCGCGACAGGCGCACCGGCGGCGACCTCTGCCGCCGGGGTCACTTAGCCTTCAGGAACTCGGCGATATCCGTTGGCACGAAGGGGCGGGCGATCTGGCCGATCGTCGGGATCAGCGTGCTCCGGAAGAAGTCGACCAGGACCGATGAGTTCATGGCGTCGTAGAACCCCTTGAGCGGTCCTGCGCTGTTCGTCGCCGCGTCCGGCGCGCTCTTGAAGAAGCTATCCATCACGACCATTGCCATGACGATCGAGAAGGCCGCGAAGACCAGGCCCAGCACTGCTCCGCCAAGCTCGTCGAGCTGCTTGGCGACCGGCAGGCGCGTCCCCTTCCAGAAGACCCGCACGATGAACCAGCCGGCGATCGTCAGGCCCACGAACAGGATCAGGAAGACGAGTTGGGCTCGGAGCTCGGGGGCGAACACGTTCCAGCCGGCGAGGATCCCGTCGAAGGGATCGCGGAGCTGCCCGGCGATGATGAACGCCGCGATCACGACCACGATGTTCAGGGCGTATCGGACCATTCCCTGGGTGAAGCCCGCAAAGACGCCGGCAGCCAGGCACGCCACGATGAACAGGTCGATCGGTCCGAGCTTCTGCAGGAATTCCATCGGTGCCTCCCTAGGGTCAGCCGTCTCCCGCCGGCGGATCGCAAGCCTAGCAGCACGCCTTCCGCTGGGGAAGACTCAGCGGATCTGGGCCCCGAGATGATGCTGCAGGGCGCCCCGGATACGGTTCATGGCCCGTTCGATCGTGCGCTCGTCAGCGGCCGCCTCCGGCTGGAACCGCAGGGCGATCGCGTACGAGACCTTCTCATCGCCGACCTGCGGGCCGCGGTACACGTCGAAGAGGCGCGAGGCCGCGAGGAGCGGGCCGGCGCTCTCGCGCAGGATCCTCAGGACCTCGCCCACCGGCGTGGTCGCGTCGACGACGACGGCGAGGTCACGGTCGACCGGCTGAGCCGATGGGATCGGCTCCGCGCGCACCTGTTCGGGGGCGAGCGCCAGCAGCTGCGGCAGATTGATGACCGCCATCATCGGCCGGCCCGGCAGGTCCCATGCCGCCGCGACGGCGGGGCTCACCTCGCCCAGGTTGCCGTAGGGATGGCCGGAGGGGTCCACCATCCTCGCCGCGCGGCCCGGGTGCAGGTGCGGGTGCAGCTCCTCCGCCGTCTCGGCGCGGAAGCCCGGCTGCGACGCGCCAAGAGCCGCGTGCAGCGCCTCGACCAACCCCTTCAGGTCGTCGACATCAGCGTCGCGTGCCTCGGTTCCCGGCGAGCGCGGGGTAGCGGGACCGAGCAGCGCGATGCCCAAGTGCCAGGCCTCGAACCTACCGGTCCCCGCCGAATCTGCCCAGCGGTGTCCTTTGCCGGCGTCCATCCAGTACGTCTTCCCCACCTCGAAGATCCAGGCATCGGTCCGCCGCTGGCGGACGTTCTCGGCCAGAGAGGCGAGCATCGAGGCGGCCATCGTCGGGCGCAGGATGCTGTGCTGCTCCGCGAGGGGGTTGGCGACCCGGACCAGGCCGGGCTGCGAGGGGTCGAGCCCAACCCGCTCCAGGTCGGCCGGGCCGATCAGCGCGTGCGTCACCACTTCGTCGAGGCCGAGCCCAGCCAGGATGCGCCGCACCCGATGCCGCGGCTCGCTCGGATCGGGCCGGAACGGGGGCAGGGCGGGCTGCGGCTGGCGGCCGGGGATGCGGTCATAGCCGTGGCTGCGGGCGATCTCCTCGGCCACGTCCTCGGGAGCCACCACGTCGAGCCGATGCTCCGGGATCGTTACCGACAGCTGCCCATCGCCTGCCGGCGCGACCGAGAAGCCGAGCGGCGCCAGCAGGTCCGCGACCTGGCCGGCATCCAGCGATAGGCCCAGCAGCCGCTCGGTCCGTTCGATCTCGATGACAACCTGCCGCGGTGGGCGCGGATCCGGGTCGTTGTCGACCACCCCTGCGGCGACGTGGGCGCCGGTGATCTCGGCGATGAGGCGGGCCGCACGGTCGATGGCGAGTCGCGGCAGGTGGTGCCCGATCCCCTTCTCGTGACGGAGGCTGGCCTCCGAGCGCAGCCCCAGGCGGCGCGCCGTGTTCCTGATGCTCGGGCCGTGGAAGATGGCCGACTCGAGGATGACCCGCGTCGTGCCCTCCCTGACCTCGGTGCTCGCTCCGCCCATGATCCCGGCCAGGCCGATGGCGTTGCGCTTGTCGGCGATGACGAGCATCCGGCGATCGAGGGTGCGCCGCTCGTGATCGAGGGTCTCCAGCTCCTCTCCGTCGCGTGCGCGGCGCACCACGATGCGACCGCCCGGAACGGCGTCGGCGTCATACGCGTGCATCGGCTGACCCAGCTCGTGCATGACGTAGTTGG
>DATCOX010000101.1:0-10783 GCA_036564495.1 Candidatus Limnocylindria bacterium | reverse complement strand
AGTCATTGGTGCGGACGGTGAGGAGCCCGCCGTCGAGCGCGGTGCCGGCGATCGTCGGCTCGGCGATGAGGGCGGAGGCGAGCGCCCGGTCGTCGGAGGAGCGGACGGTGAAGGTGTGCGGCCGGTCGGTCATCAGGCGGCGGATCTCGCGAAAGTCGCCCGACGCCGCGAGCCGCCCGGCCACGATCACGAGCACGCGGCCCGCAAGCCGCTCCACCTCCTCGAGGATGTGCGACGAGAAGAGGATCGTGCGGCCCTCGGCAGCCATGCGATGAAGGAGGTCCATCATGTGCAGTCGCTGCCGTGGGTCCATCCCGTTGAAGGGCTCGTCGAGGAGCAGGATCGGCGGATCGTGGACGAGGGCAGCCGCGACCTTGGCGCGCTGCCGCATCCCCTTGGAGTAGGTGCCGATCGCCCGGTCCGCGGCGTCCTCCAGCTCGACCAGGCCGATCGCCCTCTCCGCGGCCTCCGCCGCGTCATCTGGGGTCATCCCCTGCAGCCGTGCGTTGGCCGTCGCGAACTCGCGCCCAGTGAGGAACGGATAGACCGCCTCGCGCTCCGGCACCAGGCCAATGCGCCGGTACATCTCCGGGTGGCGCCAGGACGGCGAGCCGCCGACGGTCACCGTCCCCGACGACGGCGCCAGGAACCCGCCCACCATGTGCAGGATCGTCGACTTGCCGGCGCCGTTCGGGCCGAGCAGCCCGGTGACGCCGCCATCCAGCGTGAAGCTGATGTCGTTGACGGCGACCACATTGCCGTACCAGCGCGAGACGTTGGTCAGCTCGACCGCATCCGCCCCACCGACCGCCGGTGCGCTCATGCGGCGATCCTCCGGTAGCGCCAGAGCACCGCGCCGATCGCGATCAGGGCGAGTGCAGCGGTCAGGACCCCGAAGACCGGCAGGGTCAGGTGGGCATCCGAGACCGGCGAGTCCGGGATCGCCTTCCCGACCAGCCAGGTGCGCGTGCCGTCGAGCAGCACGAACGGATTGAGGAGCGGCGCCACCTGCGACATCCGCCCCCTGCCAGCCTCGGCCAGGATGCCGCCGACCGCCGCCGTGACCAGGAAGACGGCGATGATTGCGCCGGTGGCATACGCACGACGGGGCGTGAACGATGCGATCGCCATGCCGAGGCCCGCGAGCGGGATGGCGTAGATCAGCGGCGATCCGACGATCTGCGGCAGGTTGCCGAGCTGATCGCCGACCGCGCCGGCCACGTCGGACGAGGCGAGGATGGAGGCGAAGAGGATCACGAGCAGGGGTGCCAGCCCAAGGATGAAGAGCGCCGCCGCCATCGCCCCGAACTTGGCGAGCGCGTAGTCGCTGCGGGCCAGCGCGTGGCTGAAGTAGAGCGAGAGCACGTGGTTGCGTTGATCGCTGCTCACCAGCTCCGGCGACTGCGCGGCGACGAAGAGGGCGAGGATCGGCTGCAGGTCCCACAGGTAGTTGTTGTAGTTGAAGGGCGAGAGGCCACCCGGCGCCAGCGCCTGGATCGCGCCGGCTACCGCGGCCGGCACGATCATGATCGCGGTCAGGCCCCAGGGGACGAGCTTCGATCGTCCAGACCGCCCGAGCCCGAACGCGGCCCGCAGGCTGGCCCAGAAGAGGGTGGCGAAGGCCGATCGACGACCGAGCCGCGGCCCGTCGTAGCCCTGATATCCCAGGTCGTAGATCGCGCCGGTCGCGCTCTCGCGGGGCGCGACTGCCGCCTCACGCCGCGTCATCGGTCCGTCCCTCCGCGCGGAAGAGGTCCTCGAGCCGATGTCGTCGCTGCTCGAGCCGCGTCAGCGAGAGGCCCATCTCGTCGATCGCGTCCCGCACGATGTCGTACGGCCGCTCGTCCGGACAATCCACGAGGACGCTGCGCCCGTCGGCACGCGCGGTGAGGCCGGCCGCCACGAGGCGCGCTGCGAGGGCATCGGCGCCATCCTCCACCTCCACCCCCAGGGTGCCGGTGCGCTCCACGAAGCTGGAGATGGGGGCCGATTGGAGCAGCTTCCCCGCGTCGATCGCCAGCAGGAAGGTGCAGACCCGCTCGATCTCGCCGAGCAGGTGGCTCGCCACCACGGTCGCGATCCCGAACTCCGCCCCGGTGCGATGCACGAGGTCGAGCATCTCGTCGCGACCGGCCGGGTCGAGGCCGTTCGTCGGCTCGTCCAGGAGCAGCAGCTTCGGATCGTGGACGATCGCCTGGGCCAGCTTCACGCGCTGCTTCATGCCGGTCGAGTAGCCGCCGATCGGGCGGTAGCGCTCCTCGTAGAGGCCCACGTGACGGAGCACCTCGGCGGTGCGTTCGCGGGCGACGGCCGCCGGAAGGCCGGCCATCCGGCCCATGTGGCTGACGAAGTCGGTGGCCGAGACGTCGTTCGGCAGGCAGTCGTGCTCGGGCAGGTAGCCGACGTACTGGCGGATCTCCGGGCCATGGGTGGCCACGTCCATGTCCATCACCGTGGCGCTGCCGCTGGTCGGGGAGAGGAGGCCCAGCAGGATCTTCAGAAGGGTGCTTTTGCCGGCACCGTTGGCGCCCACCAGGCCGATGATCCCCGGCTCCACGTCGAGCGTCAGGGCGTCGAGGGCAATGACCGAGGATCCGTACCGCTTCGTGAGGGCGCGGGTCGAGATGAGGGGCATCGCTCCGAGTCTAGCCGGGCGACCCTACATCTGCGGGATGTAGTCCGGGTCGAAGAAGCGCTTCGGGTCGTCGAGAAACTCGAGCCGGCAGCCACGGCCGCAGAAGTAGTAGCTGTGGCCCTCGTGCTCGGCGACGAGGCCGGCGGCGGTCGCCACCTCCGGGTTGACCGTCATGCCACAGACGGGATCCTGCGCCTCGGAGGTTGCCTGGGGGGTCTGCATCGGTGGATCGGTCCTTTCAGGTGCTGCGGAAGCTTCGCAGCCGGAGCGAGTTGGTGACGACGCTCACGCTCGAGAGCGCCATCGCCGCGGCGGCGAGCGCGGGGGAGAGGAGCCAGCCAGTCAGCGGGAAGAGGGCGCCGGCGGCCACCGGAATGAGGATGAGGTTGTAGCCGAAGGCCCAGGCGAGGTTCTCGCGAATGGTACGCATCGTGGCGCGCGAGAGTCGAATCGCAGCCGGGACTGCCCGGAGGTCGTCACCCACCAGCGTGATAGCCGAGGCTTCGATGGCGACGTCGGCGCCGGTCCCGATCGCAACCCCGAGGTCGGCCTGCGCAAGGGCCGGGGCATCGTTGATTCCGTCGCCGACCATCGCGACCATCGCCCCGCCGGCCTGCAGCTCCCGGACCTTGTCCGCCTTCTCGCCCGGTCGCACCTCGGCCAGGATCCGGTCCGGACCGATCCCGACCGCCGCGCCGATCGCCTCCGCGACGGCCGTTCGATCCCCGGTGAGCATCCAGACATCCAGGCCCGCCGTCTGCAGGCGGCGCACCGCCTCGACCGATTCGGGCTTGATGGTGTCGGCGATGGCCAAGAGGCCGATCGCCTTGCCATCGACCGCGACCAGCACCGGCGTATGGCCGGCCGCCGCCGCTTCGCGCGCGAGGGCGGCGACGGGCCCGCCGGCAATCCCGTGTTCGCCCAGGAGCCGCTCGCTCCCGACCATGATCCGGTGGCCCTCGACGCTCGCCTCCACCCCTCCTCCCGCGAACGAGCTGAACCCGGTCGCAGTCGGGATCTCGACCTGCCGTGCCTCGGCCAGGCGCACGACCGCCTCCGCCAGCGGGTGCTCGCTGCCGTGCTCGGCGGCTGCCGCGAGACGCAGCAGCTCGACCTCGCTGGGGGCCGCCGTGGTGTGCACGGCAACCACAGAGGGACGCCCCTCGGTGATCGTGCCGGTCTTGTCGAGGACGACCGTCGTGATCCGCTGCGCCGCCTCCAGCGCGGCCCCGTCGCGAACCAGGATGCCGGCCTCCGCTCCCCTGGCGGTGCCGACCATGATCGCGGTCGGCGTGGCGAGGCCCATGGCGCATGGGCATGCGACGATCAGGACGGCGACCGCCGCCGTGAGGGCAAAGGGGAGCCGCGGCTCGGGGCCGGCCAGCAGCCACACGGCGAAAGCGATCGCGGCCACTAATATGACCGCCGGCACGAAGCGGGCGGTGACCTGGTCGACCACGCGCTGGATCGGCGCCTTCGAGCCCTGCGCCTGCTCAACCATGCGGGCGATCTGCCCCAGGGTCGTCTCCTCGCCGACCCGCTCCACCCGCATCACGAACGAGCCGGACCCATTCATCGTGGCGCCGATCACCTGATCCCCGCCCCGCTTGTCGACGGGGATCGACTCGCCGGTGAGGAGTGACTCATCGACCGCGGATGCGCCTTCGAGGATGGTCCCATCGACCGGGACCCGCTCGCCGGGCCGAACGCGCACGAGATCTCCCCGGCGCACGTCGGCGATCGGCAGGTCGGCCTCGCGGCCGTCGCGCAGCACGCGGGCGGTCGCCGGGCGCAGGTCGAGGAGCGCCCTGATCGCACGGCCCGCCTGGCTCTTGGCGCGCGCCTCGAGCCATCGGCCCAGCAGGACCAGGCCGATGATCACCGCCGCGCTGTCGAAATACGTCTCCGCGGCCGAGCCCGAGATGGTGACGGCCAGGGAGTAGCCGTAGGCCGCGAGCGTGCCGAGCGAGACCAGGGTGTCCATCGTCAACTCGCCGTGGCGCAGGCCGCGGGCGGCGGCGATCAGGAAGCGCCGGCCGAAGACGAACTGCACCACCGTCGCAGGCAGGAGCATCCATTCGTTGACCTGCTGCATCGGCCAGGGGACGCCGCCCGGCCACAGCGAGACCGCCATCATGGCCAGCCCGATGCCGGTCGCGATCAGCGCGTCGCGCAGCAGCGCCCGTCGCTCGCCGGCACGGGTCGCCTCGCCGTCGTTCGCGGCAGCCTTCTCGGCGGGGAGTGCAGGCACGTCGTAGCCGGCCCGCTCGATGGCGGAGACGATTCCGCTGCGATCGATGCGCGCCGGATCGAAGTGGACCGTCGCCCGCTCGGTGGCGAGGTTGACTGATGCCTCGGCCACCCCGTCGGCGCGCACCAGGAAGCGCTCGATCCGCGCGACGCACGACGCGCAGGTCATGCCGGAGACTGGGAGCGAGAGCTCGATCAGCGGGGTGCTCACTGCGCTCTCAGGATACTACAGGGGAGTATATCCACATGATGAGCGAGCGGCCCCGCGGCCGGCGCCTTGCTACGCTGGCCACGTGAAGGCGCTCCTCCTCACCAACGAGTACCCGCCCAATGTCTACGGCGGCGCCGGCATGCACGTCGCCGAGCTGACGCGGCAGCTGCGCGCCCTGATCCCCCTCGAGGTGCGCACCTTCGGCGACCAGGACGAGTCCGCCGATGGATGGCGGGTGCGGGGCTACCCGCGCTCGGCCCAGCCGCCCTCGGGCGACGAGCGGCTGCGCCCGGCGTGGGACGCCTTCGCTCGCTGCCTGGCCATGGCCGCCGATCCGAGCGATGCCGAGCTCGTCCACTGCCACACTTGGTACACCCATCTCGGCGGCCTGCTGGTCAAGCACGCCAGCTCGATCCCGCTGGTCGTCACGGTGCACTCGCTCGAGCCGCTGCGGCCGTGGAAGCGGGAGCAGCTGGGCGGCGGCTACGACCTCTCGAGCTGGGTGGAGCGCAGCGCGCTCGAGTCAGCCGACGCGGTGATTGCCGTCAGCCAGGGGACGCGCGACGACGTGCTGCGCCACTTCGAGGTCGTGCCAGAGCGGGTCCACGTCATCCATAACGGGATCGACGCCGACTTCTTCACCCCCGATCCCGCCACCGACGCCCTGCTCCGTCACGGGATCGACCCTGCCCGGCCCTACGTCCTCTTCGTCGGGCGGATCACCCGCCAGAAGGGGATCGTCCACCTCGTGCGGGCGATTCGCCGGCTGGATCCGGAGATCGGCGTCGTGCTGGCCGCCGGGCAGCCGGACACGCCCGAGCTGGCCGCGGAGGTGGAGGCGGGGGTCTCTGCGGCTCAGCGCGATCGGCCGAACGTGGTCTGGATCCCCGAGATGCTGAGCAGGGACGAGATCCGGCAGCTCTACAGCCATGCGGCGATCTTCGTGTGCCCATCGGTCTACGAGCCCTTCGGGATCACCAACCTGGAGGCGATGGCCTGCGCGCGTCCGGTGGTGGCCACGGCGGTGGGCGGAATTCCAGAAGTGGTCGTCGACGGCGAGACGGGGCGGCTCGTCCCGGTCGAGTTCAGGCCGGATGAGCCGATGACGCCGCGGGACCCCGACCGGCTCGCGGCCGACCTCGCCGATGCGATCAACGCCCTGATGGCCGATCCCGCGCTGAGGGACCGGATGGGCGCAGCCGGCAGGCGGCGCGCCATCGAGGAGTTCAGCTGGTCGTCGATCGCGGAGCGGACGGTGGCCCTCTACGACCGCCTGCTGGGGTCGGCTAGCATTCCGGCGCCATGACCGGGACCATCGTCGCCGCCCACGACCTTCGCAAGCGCTATGGCGACCTCCAGGCGGTCGACGGGGTGAGCTTCGAGATCGCCGAGCGCGAGGTGTTCGGGATCCTGGGCCCGAACGGGGCGGGCAAGACGACCACGCTCGAGATGATCGAGGGGATGCGGCCGATCGACTCCGGCGCCGCGGTCGTCGACGGCATCGATGTCAGCCAGGATCCGCGCGGAGTGAAGGCCCGCATCGGCATCCAGCTCCAGGCGTCGAGCTTCTTCGACGAGCTCAACCTGGTCGAGCTGCTCGAGCTCTTCGGCCACCTCTACGAGCGAACCGTGGACGCCAGGGCGCTCCTCGCCGACGTCGAGCTCACCGATAAGGCGCGCTCCCAGGTGGGGACCCTGTCGGGTGGGCAGAAGCAGCGATTCAGCATCGCCGCGGCGCTCGTCAACGAGCCGCGGGTCCTCTTCCTCGACGAGCCGACCACGGGCCTCGACCCCCAGGCGCGCCACCACCTGTGGGGCCTCGTGCGCCAGATCCGGGACCGCGGCCATACCGTCGTGCTGACGACGCACTACATGGAGGAGGCGGAGGAGCTCTGCGACCGCGTCGCGATCATGGATCGCGGCAGGATCGTCGCCCTCGATACGCCGCAGCGTCTCGTGGACGAGCTCATCGGACGCGGCTTCAGCAAGGCCCGGGTAGAGCGCCTCGCCAATCTCGAGGACGTCTTCCTCGACCTCACCGGTCACGACCTGCGCGAGGAGGACTGACCGATGCGCCCCTTCGGGATCCGGCTCGGGATGTTCTGGGCGCTCTTCGTCGCAAGCATCCGGATGTTCGTGCGGAACCGCGCGGCAGTCTTCTTCAGCCTCTTCCTGCCGCTCATCATCATGCTGATCTTCGGGGTGCTGAACTTCGACCGCCCCACGTCCATCAAGCTGGGCGTGGCGGACGAGGCGCACAACGCGTCCAGCCAGCGGTTGGCCGAGGGCCTCTCCGCCTTCGACTACCTCCAGATATCGGGCGGCTCGCGCGAGGCCGAGCTTGCGAAGCTCGAGGCCGGCGACCTCGGCTTCGTCCTCGTCATCCCCGCCGGCTTCGATCCGCAGCTGGGTCAGGAGAGCGGCCTCGTCGCGTACGCCTCGACCGCCGACCCGCAGCAGTCCCAGGTCGGCCAGGGGTTGCTGCAGCAGGCGGTCGGCACCGCCCTCTTCGCGCCGGCCGGCGGCAACCCACCCGGCGCCGTCTCCGGGGCGCCTCCGGTCCGCTTCGAGTCTGTCCAGTCGCGCGACCTGGGGTACATCGACTTCCTGGTGCCGGGCATCGTTGGCATGACGGTCATGCAGCTCGGCCTCTTCGGCGTGGCCTTCGGCTTCGTCCACCTGAAGCGAACCGGCGCTCTGCGCCGCCTCTTCGCGACGCCAACCTCGCCCGCCTACTTCCTCGCGGCCCAGGTCGCGTCGCGGCTGATCATCGCCTTCGTGCAGGTGGTGATCCTGTTTGGGATCGGCATCTGGTTCGGGCTCCAGATGTTCGGCGACTACGCCACCCTGGCGGTGATCGTCCTGCTCGGCTCGATGATCTTTCTCGCGGTCGGCTTCTCGGTCGCCGGTTGGGCCAAGAACGAGGACCAGGCGGCGCCGGTCGCCAACCTGATCAGCCTGCCGATGATGTTCCTCTCGGGCGTCTTCTTCCCACGCGACGCGATGCCGCCCTTTCTCGCCAACATCACCCAGTTCCTGCCGCTCACCTACATCAATCAGGCGCTGCGGGCGGTCGTCAATGACGGGGCCGGCCTGACCTCGCTCGGTCCGCAGCTGCTCGGGATGGGGGTCTGGGCCGTCATCACCTTCGTGCTGGCGGTGAGGCTCTTCAAGTGGGAGTGAAGCGGGCCGCTGTCGATCTCATGCTGCGAGCAGAGCAGGTTGCGATTCTCGCCACCGGGATCGTTGTGTGGACCGCGAATGGCGGCCCGTGGCCACTGCTGATCCCCGCATGGCTGCTGGTCGACCTCTCGATGATCGGTTACCTCGGCGGCCCGCGCCTCGGCTCGATAACCTACAACGCGGCACATAACCTGGTACTCCCACTGGGGCTCCTCGGCGTCGGCTGGTGGACGGCAACCGGCTGGCTGGTGCTCAGTGCATCCGTCTTCCTGACCCACATCGGCGTTGATCGGGCCTTCGGCTACGGCCTGAAGCTCCCCACCGATTTTCGCGACACGCACCTGGGACGGATCGGGCGCGGCTAGCCCGCAGCCTGCCTGAACCTGCCGACGACCGGGGCGACGACGCCCAGCCGGTGATCAAGCCGGCTGGAGGATCGGGGTAGCCTATCGGCGTGGCGAGCCGTTCGAAACAGGCGACCGATGGTCGGGCCCTTCCGCCAGCTCTGCAGGCGCTCGATGCGGCCGTTCGCGGTATCAGCGGGCTCCTCGACGTCGAGGAGGTCCTGCAGCTGATCGTCGACCGCGTCCGTAAGCTGGTCGCTGCGCAGTACGCAGCGCTCGGCATCGTTGACGAGGCCGGGCTGATCACGCAATTTGTAACCAGCGGCATCACCCCGGAGGAGCGCGAGGCGATCGGCGAGCTGCCGCGCGGCTACGGCCTTCTGGGGCTGATCATCCGGGAGAAGCGCTCATACCGAATTCCGGACATCGGGTCCCACCCGGAGAGCCTTGGATTCCCGCCGAACCATCCGCCCATGAGCTCGTTCCTCGGGGTACCGGCAACCGTCCGCGGCAAGGTCGTCGGGCGCCTGTACCTGACCAACAAGCGCGGCGCTGCCGAGTTCAGCGCCGGTGACCAGGCCTTGGTCGAAACGTTCGCTCAGCACGCGGCGATCGCCATCGACAACGCGCGCCTTTACGAGCAGGTGCAGCGCCTGGCGGTGGTCGACGAGCGGGACCGCATCAGCCGCGAGCTCCACGACAGCATCATCCAGAGCATCTATGCGGTGACGCTGTCACTTGACGACGTTCCGAAGCTGGCCAACGAGGCTCCGGCCGAGGCAGGGGAGCGAGTGGACGAGGCGATCGATGCCCTGCACAGCGTGATCCGCGACATCCGCAACTTCATCTTCGGCCTCCGTCCGCTGCTGCTCGACTCCGGCGGCCTAGTCGATGGGCTTCGGACGTTGGCGGACGAGCTCCGCCGCAACACCGCGACCGAGGTCGATGTCCTGGGCGTCGAGCCGGATGGCCTGCCGATGGAGGCGGTCGCCGAGCTGCTGGCCATCGCCCGCGAGGCGCTCGCCAACGTCGCGCGCCACTCCGGCGCCGCTCACTCGTGGATGCAGCTGAGCACGCTTGATGACAACGTTCGGCTTGAGATCGTCGATGACGGCCGCGGCATGGACCCCGGGGCGGTCGTCGCCGGGCACCACGGCCTGGGAAACATGCGAGCACGAGCTGAGGCGCTGGGGGGCGCCTTCCAGATCGCCAGCAACGAAGGTGGGGGCACCCGTATCATCGCGGTCATCCCCCGCACCGGAACCCGACGAGCGAGCAAGCGATGACCCTGATCCAGCCAGAGCGGCCCCTGCGCCTCCTGGTGGTCGATGACCACGAGGTCGTCCGGCAGGGGCTCGTGGCTCTGCTCGACCGTCGCAGCGGGTTCGAGGTCGTGGCGCAGGCAGGATCCGTAGCGGAGTCGATCGACGCGGCGGCACGCTTCGAGCCCGATCTGGTGATCATGGATGTGCGACTCCCGGACGGGACGGGCATCGAGGCCTGCCGCGAGATTCGAGCTGCTCGGCCGGCGACGCGAGTGGTGATGCTCACCAGCTATCCCGACGAGGAGGCTGTCCTGTCCGCGATCATCGCGGGTGCCAGCGGCTACCTCCTCAAGCAGATCCGGGGGCGTGACCTCGTCACCGCCCTTGAAGCCGTCGGCCGCGGGGAGTCGCTCCTCGACCCTGCGGTCACCGAGAAAGTGCTCGAGCGGGTCCGCCGCGTTGCAACGGGAGCGGCCACTGATGAGCTGGCCGACCTGACCAGTCAGGAACGAAAGATCCTGTTGCTGGTCGCCGAAGGGAAGACCAACAAGGAGATCGCCGCCGACGTCTTCCTCTCCGACAAGACCGTGAAGAACTACGTCAGCAGCATCCTGTCGAAGCTCAACCTCCAGCGCCGGACCCAGGCAGCTGCGTTCATGGCGAAGCGCCATCTCGGACAGTCCGAAGAGGGCAACCGCTAGCTGCGTTCCAGGTGACCGATGGACTGCCGGCGGAGGGCCATTTGGCCGCCGAATCGGGCCGTGTATCCCATGCGCCCACCACGCTCGTGAGGCGACAGTGCTCATGGAAACCCGTTCCATTTGCATGAAAGAGGTGGCTTCCATGACTGGGAGATTGCGAGGGCTTGGAATCGTCCTCGGACTCATCGGCATCG
>DATCOX010000098.1:0-7054 GCA_036564495.1 Candidatus Limnocylindria bacterium | reverse complement strand
GACCCGTTCATGATCATCTACACCTCCGGAACCACCGGCCGGCCGAAGGGTGCGCTGCACGTGCACGGTGGCTTCCCGATCAAGGCGGCCGTCGACCTGGCGCACGGCTTCGACCTGCAGGCCGGCGACACCCTCTTCTGGTTCACCGACATGGGCTGGATGATGGGTCCCTGGGCGGTGGCCGGGGCACCGATGCTCGGCGCCACGCTCTTCATCTACGAAGGGACGCCGGACTACCCCGGGCCCGATCGGCTCTGGGATCTCGTCGAGCGTCATGGCGTCACGCACCTGGGGATCAGCCCCACGCTGGTCCGCGCGCTGATGACCCACGGGAGCGAACCGCCGCGCAGCCACGACCTCTCGTCGCTGCTGGTGCTCGGCTCGACCGGCGAGCCGTGGAACCCCGATCCGTGGTGGTGGCTCTTCCGCGAGGTCGGCGGCGAGCGGCTGCCGATCATCAACTACTCCGGCGGGACGGAGATCAGCGGCGGCATCCTGAGCTGCACCACCATGTCACCGATCGCGCCGTGCTCATTCTCCGGCCCGTCGCCGGGGATGGCCGCCGACGTCGTCGATGCGGATGGACAGCCGCTCCGCGGCGAGGTGGGGGAGCTCGTCATCCGTCAGCCGTGGCCGGGCATGACGCAGGGCTTCTGGCGCGACCGGGATCGGTATCTCGAGGCGTACTGGAGCCGCATGCCCGGGGTCTGGTTGCACGGCGACTGGGCGCGCATCGACGAGGCCGGCTACTGGTACATCACCGGGCGCTCGGACGACACGATCAAGGTCGCCGGCAAGCGGATCGGTCCGGCCGAGGTCGAGTCGGCGGCGGTGGCGCACCCATCGGTGGTCGAGGCGCTGGCGGTGGGGGTGCCCGACGAGCTCAAGGGGGAGACGATCGCCCTCTTCGCGGTGGTGCGGCCCGAGGCTGACGGCGGCGAAGAGCTTGCCGCCGCAATTGGGGATGCGGTGGTCGAGCACCTCGGCAAGTCGTTCAAGCCGCGAGCCGTGCATCTCGTGCCAAGCCTCCCCAAGACGCGGAACGGCAAGATCCTGCGCCGGCTGGCGCGCTCGGCCTACCTGGGACTCGACCCCGGCGACGTCAGCTCGCTCGAGGACCCCTCGACCCTGGAGCCGATCCGGGCGCTGCGCACGATCCCCTAGATGCCCACCATCGCCGCATTCCGCGGCCTCGGCTACGCGCTCGACCGCTTTGGCGTCGCGGCGGACGGGGACACCCGCATCGCCGACTTGACCGAGGTCGCGTGTCCTCCGTATGACGTCATCACACCTGAGCTGCAGGCGGCGCTCCTGGCGCGCAGCGATCGCAATGCGGTGCGCCTGGAGCTCTCGGCGGAGCCGAACCCGCATGCCGCTGCGGCCACGACACTGGCCGCCTGGCGGGCCGACGGCACGCTCGAGCGACGAGGCGAGCCAGCCCTCTACCGCTACCGGCATGCCCGGCCCGCGACACCGGACGACCTCGCCGTGCGCGGCCTCGTGGCACGGATCCGCCTCGAGCCATTCGGGGCGGGGATCCGGGCCCACGAGCACACCCTTGCGGCGCCGAAGGCGGACCGCCTGGCGCTCCTGCACGCCACGAAGACACAGCTCTCGCCGATCCTGGCCCTCTACTTCGACCGCTCGCCGGGCTACGACGAGCTGATCGGCCTCCCGGGGACGGACGAGTGGTGGGCGCGAGACGACGACGGACTCCTCCACGCCCTGACGGCCACGGAGCCGGATCGCTCGACCCTCGACCGACTGTCACGCCAGGAGCTGTACGTGGCCGACGGCCATCACCGCTACGAGACCGCGCTCGCCTACCAGGCCGCGATTCGCGCCGACCCGGCCTGGGCGGATGCGGCACCCGGCACCCTCGCCGCCGACTGGGTCATGGCCGTCCTGATCAACGCCGAGTGCGAGGAGCTCGAGATCCACGCCACCCATCGGCTCATTCGCGAGGCCGATGACGACGCGCTGCGCTCGCTGGTTCGGGACACCGGCCCGATCTGGCAGGCGATCCCGGTGCCGCCGCAGGAGCTCGCTCGACGCCTGGAGGAGCTGCAGGCCGCCGAGCAGCCGATCTTCGGGTTGGTGCTCCCCGGCGATGAGGGCTTCCTGCTGGTGGGGGACTCGATGGCGGCCGACGATCGCATGCGTCGAGAGCCGATGAGCGCCGCCGTGCGCAGGCTCGACCTGGCGATCCTGCACACCGCCATCCTCGGCGACCGGCTGGGGATCGATGCCGCCGCGATCGCCGCCGGCGGCCCCCTGGCCTACACTAGGAGCGAGGCTGACGCGATCCGCGCCGTGGCGAGCGGCGACGCGAAGGCCGCGATCCTGGTGCGTCCCACTCGACTCGAGCAGCTGGCCGCCGTGGCCAGCGCCGGCGAGGTGATGCCCCAGAAGTCGACGTACTTCTATCCCAAGCTCCTGACCGGCTTGGTCTTCTACCCACTGGAGGACGAGTAGCAGCGTGGTCCAGGCCATCAAGCGCGACGAGGTCTACATCGACCCGGAGGGGATCTACGTCGAGACCCAGCAGCCCGAGCGGCGCAGCCGCAAGCCTCCGCTGCTGCTCGTGCATGGCGCGCTGACCGGCTCGTGGCTCTGGTCGAGCTTCGGCGCCTACTTCGCCGAGCGCGGCTGGGAGGCGCATGCCATGAACCTGCGTGGCCACTACACCTCCGACCTGGCCGACCTGGGCGAGACGCGCATGCGCGACTACGCGAGCGACATCGGCGTTGCGGTCCGGCAGCTCGGCCGGCCACCGGTGCTCATCGGGTGGGGGATCGGCGCCCTGGCGGCGATGCTCTACGCCGAGCAGAACCGCGTCCTGGGGCTCGTGCTGCTCGCACCGTCGCCGCCCGCCGCGGCGCTGCCCCGCCGCCCCGTCGAGCACGAGCTGAAGCAGGTTCCCGAGGTGTACGACGCCACGTGGTGGGGCTGGATCCAGCCGTGGGACAAGCTGCGCGAGGCGATGCCCGACATGAACGACGACGAGCTCGAGAAGATGCAGGAGATGCTGGCCGGGGCACGCGAGTCGGGGAGCGCCCGGCGCGAGCGGATGCTCGGCGTGCCGGTCGCGACCGAGCGGATCACGGTGCCGAGCCTGGTGATCGGGGCTGGGATGGACGACGTCGTCCATCCGTCTGAGGCGCGCCGCACGGCGGACCTGCTCGGCGCGACGTACGAGTATTTCCCCGGCGCGTCGCACTTCGGGCTGGTGATGGGCTCGGACAGCTGGCCGCAGGTGGCGGGCTCGGTCCTCGGCTGGCTCGAGGAGCGACGCCACGTGATGGTCGCGGCCCTGGCCGGAGCCGCCGCTCGCTGACTGCGCCGGGATCCACCGCGCACCGGCCACGCACGCCTTGACAGGCGCTACTATCGCGATATATCGTGACGCTGCGTGAACGTACGAAAAGGGGAACCGATGGTCGCCACCAACCGACCTGATCCAGGGAAGCTGCGAGATGTGTTCGAGCCGCTTCGCTTCGGCCGTGCGATGGTGCGCCGCGGGGTTCGGTCCGCGATCCTTGCCGTGCTGGTCGATCGGCCGATGCATGGCTACCAGGTGATCCAGCAGCTCGAGCACCTCAGCGGGGGCCGATGGCGGCCGAGCGCGGGCTCGGTCTATCCGACCCTCCAGCAGCTCGAGGACGAGGGACTCGTGAGCAGCCAGGAGCTGGACGGCCGCCGGGTCTACACCCTGACCAAGGCCGGCGAGGACGCGGCCGCGAAGAGCCCGCTCCGCAAGCACCCCTGGTTCGATCGCGGGTCCGACAAGCGGCCAACCGACCTTCGGCGGCTCGCAGTCCAGGTGATCGGGGCGGCGATCCAGGTCAGCCGCGTGGGCTCGGAGCAGGCACAGCAGCAGGCGCGCGAGATCCTCGTCGACGCAAGGAAGCGGATGTACGGCCTGCTGGCCGAGGACGACACGCAGGACCGCGCCACGGAGTCTGCCGGAGGTACGGAATGACCACTGCACAAGCCGTCGAGACGGTGATCTCGGTCAAGGGGCTCACAAAGAGCTTTGGGCCGGTCGAGGCGGTCCGGGGGATCGATCTTGAGGTCCGGTCCGGGGAGATCTTTGGATTCCTCGGACCGAACGGCGCCGGCAAGACGACGACCATCAATATCCTCTGCACGCTGCTGCGTGCCACGGCTGGTCAGGCCAGCGTGGCCGGCATCGACGTCGAGCACGATCCGGCGGGGGTCCGGTCGCGGATCGGCCTCGTCTTCCAGGATCCATCGCTCGATGGTCAGCTGACCGCTCGCGAGAACCTCCAGTTCCACGCGTTCGTGTACGACGTCCCGGCCGTGGAGCGCGCCGAACGCATCGCCGCGGCGCTGGAGATGGTCGAGCTCACCGATCGCGCGGACTCGACGGTCATGACCTTCTCCGGCGGCATGAAGCGGCGCCTCGAGATCGCCCGCGGCATCCTGCACACCCCAGACGTCCTGTTCCTGGACGAGCCGACGATCGGCCTCGATCCCCAGACGCGGCGCCACATCTGGGGCTACCTGAGCGAGCTGCCGAAGCGGCAGGGGGTCACCATCTTCATGACGACCCACTACATGGACGAGGCGGAGTACTGCGATCGGATCGCGATCATCGACCACGGGCTGATCCAGGCGATCGGCACGCCCGATGAGCTCAAGGCGATGGTCGGCGGCGACGTGGTCACGATCACCACGGCCGATAACGCGGCGGCGGCCCCGCAGATCGCCGCGCTGGCCGGCTCCGATCCGATCGCCGACAATGGGACCCTCCGCGTGGAGGTGCCCGACGGCGCGGCCTTCGTGCCGCGCCTGGTGCGCGAGACGAGCGTCGAGGTGCAATCGGTGGCCTTCCATCGGCCGAGCCTGGACGACGTGTTCCTCAAGCTCACGGGTCGGGCGATCCGCGAGGAAGAGGCTGGATCAACCGACGCGCTGCGCATGATGGGGCGCGCCTGGATGGGGAGAGGACAGGGACGATGAGCACTCCGAACGGCGTATTGGTGGGGCCAGCCGCTGCCGCGACTCGCCGCCGGCCCGGCGGCACCCTGTGGCCCACCCTGCGGGCGATCTACATCATCTGGTACCGCGACATCCTGCGCTTCTGGCGGGACCGCACCCGGCTGCTCGCAACCTTCGCTCAGCCGCTGCTGTATCTGATCATCTTCGGAACGGGCCTCAGCTCCGCCCTGTCCAGTGCGGGCGGCTTCGGGGGCGCCGGGGCGCCGGCCGGCTTCAGCTACACCCAGTTCATCTTCCCAGGGATCATCGGCATGTCGGTGCTCTTCAGCAGCATCTTCGCCGCCATGAGCATTGTCTGGGACCGTGAGTTCGGCTTCCTCAAGGAGGTGCTGGTAGCACCGATCGACCGCTCGGCGGTCGCCATCGG
Source organism: Candidatus Limnocylindria bacterium (assembly GCA_036564495.1). Classification (GTDB taxonomy): domain Bacteria; phylum Chloroflexota; class Limnocylindria; order QHBO01; family QHBO01; genus CF-167. Next base: position 1,662 of record DATCOX010000098.1, on the reverse strand, counting down.
CAAGGCGCTCGGGGGTGCGACGCAGGCCATGGCCCAGGGGCTGATCCTGCTCATCCTGGCGCCGTTCGTGGGCGTCAAGCTGACCTTGGTGAGCGTCCTGACGATCATCCCCCTTGTGTTCGTGCTGGCCTTCGCGCTGTCCGCGATGGGCGTGGCCATCGCCTCCCGCATGCGCTCGATGCAGGGCTTCCAGATGGTGATGAACTTCCTGATGATGCCGATGTTCTTCCTCTCCGGCGCCCTCTTCCCCCTGGGCGGGCTCCCGGGCTGGATGACCTTCCTGACCCGCATCGACCCGGCCGCCTACGGCATGGATCCGTTGCGTCGCACCCTCCTGGAAGGGGCAGGCATGCCGTCGGCCGTGCTGGATCGGATGAGCCTGACGATCGGCGGGAATGTCATCCCGGTCATCGCCGAGGCGGGGATCCTGCTGGCCTTCGGCGTCGTCGTGCTGGGGATCGCGGTCCGCAACTTCCGCGTCCGCGACTAGGTTCGGGGGCCGGCAGCGGTTTGAGGGCCGGCTCGGCGCGTTGCTATACTCGCCGCCGGTTCGGGCCCCCCGAACGCCCCTGCGCCGCATTCGTCTAGAGGCCTAGGACACCGCCCTCTCAAGGCGGAGATCACCGGTTCGAATCCGGTATGCGGTACCAGCTCGTTCAGTGTGCGAACCGACATGGGCACTCGGTAGCTCGCTCGGATGTCTTCGGGGGACGAGACCCGGATCTCGTTGATGAGAACTCTCAGGAGTGCCTTGGTAGTCGCTGGGGGCGCCCCACGCAGGACGGCTCCCAAGGCCTGGCTGAGCGCCCACGAGACGATCGCTGCTTCGATCGGGCTCTCTGGCTTCGGCGTCGGCGGCATGCCCTCCTGGAGCCGAGCTTCGAGCGCGTCGAGCTGTGCCTGGAGTGCCGTCACACGATCGCCGAACGCCTGTGGCGCGAGTGCGCCGGACTCGAAGGCCGTGACGTAGCGCTCGATCTTGCCGCCGACGTTGGTCGCCTCAGCCCGGAGGGCCAACCGGGTCTGCTCCGCCTCGGCAGCCGCCGTTTGTGACTGGGCGGCCGCAGCGTCAAGTGCCATCGCCACGAGGTCGGTGTCGCGGTAGACCTCGGTCATCTGAGCGAGGATCGCGTCCTCGAGTTCGCCTTGCGGCAGGCGTGGCTGGTCGCACGCACCGGGACCGCGAAGGGCCCGGCTCGAACAGGTGTAGTAGGCATACCGGCGGCCACCCCGGCCGCGAGCGCTCGCTCCCACCATCGGATGGCCGCAGCGCTCACAGCGCATGGATAGGCTACTGAGGAGGAAGTCAGTCGGATTCGTCCGTCGCAGGCCCGGGCGGGCAGCTCGATCGTCAAGGATCGCCTGTGCAGCATCGAAAAGATCGCGATCGACCAGCGGCTCTTGAGCGCCGGACCGCCACACTCCGCGGAAACTCACCTCGCCAATGTAGGCCCGGTTGCGAAGGATCGCGAGGACGCTTGTCGTCGACCAAGCCCGCCCGGTCCGCGTCCGATGGCCGGCGGCGTGGAGCCACGCGGCGATCGTGCGCGCTCCGTCCCGCGTGTCAACGTACCTGCGAAAGATCGCGACGACGATGGGCCCCGTGGCGGGGTCCGGCAAGAGCGTCGAGGTCCCCTTCGGCTTCAGGTACCCGAACGGCGG
>DATCOX010000086.1:0-9148 GCA_036564495.1 Candidatus Limnocylindria bacterium | reverse complement strand
GCAGAAGCTGAATTCGCTCATGTCGTTCGCGGCGGCGCACCCCGCCGACTTTCCGCTCGGTGGGCCCGGAACGCTGAAGGCGACGATCGGTCATCTGCTCGGCATCCCGATCAACTACTTCGCGGCGCTCAACCTCCTCGGCTTCAAGCGGACCGTCGACGCGATCGGCGGCGTCGACATCACGGTCACCAGAGCGGTCGGCGACCCGACCTATGTGAATGAATATGGGCAACGCGTCGGGTTCTACATCAAGCCCGGGACGTACCACATGAACGGGCACACGGCGCTCGCCTTCGTCCGGTCCCGGAAGGGATCGGGCGACAGCGACTTCACCCGTGCCGACCGCCAGCAGCAGCTGCTGACCGCCATCCGCGACAAGCTGACCGCCGGGAACCTGCTGCTGGGCCTGCCATCGCTGCTCGACGCGGTGAAGAACACGATCACCACTGACGTCCCCTCGGTGCGGCTGGCGGAGCTGGCCCAGGCTGTCCAAGGGGCCGACATGTCCGGGCTCCGGCGCATCGTGCTGCAGCCTCCGGACTACATGCACGCGGACCCGTACTCGAGCGCGGGATACGTTCTGATCCCGAATCTCGACGCAATCCGTGCGATCGGTGAGCAGCTGATCGGCGGCGCGAGCCCAGAGCCCTCGGTCAGCCCGTAGCCGCCCGCTAGACTCGAGCGGTCATGCCCGGCTTCGCCACTCGCGCCATCAAAGCCGCCGGCCGGGTCCCGGCCGCGCCCCAGCCTCCCGTCAACGTCCCGATCTACCAGACCAGCACATTCGAGGTCGGGAGCGCCGAGGAGCTCGCTGAGCTCCTCAACTTTGCGCGCCCGGGCCACTCGTACAGCCGCTACTCGAACCCGACCCACGCGGCACTGGAGGATGCGCTGGCCGAGCTGGAGGGCGCCGAGGCCTGCCACGCCACCGCCTCGGGGATGGCCGCCATCCACGGCGTCGTGATGTCGCTCCTGCGTACCGGTGACGAGATGATCATCCCGCGAGCGGTGTACGGCGGGGTGGTCGGCCTGGCGCGACATGTGCTGGCGCGGGCGGGGATCACGGTGCAGGCCGTCGACACCACGGATCCCGCGGCCGTCGAGGCCGCGATCGGGGAGCGCACCCGGCTTGTGTGGCTCGAGACCATCAGCAATCCCACCACCGCCATGGCGGATATCGAGGCCATCAGCGAGCTGGCCCACGCGCGCGGAGCTTCGGTGGCGGTCGACAACACATTCGCCTCGCCCTACCTGTGCAACCCACTGGCCTTCGGGGCCGATGCCATCGTGCACTCGACCACCAAGTACGTTGGCGGGCACTCCGACCTGACCGGCGGGGCGATCCTGGGTTCGGCGTCGGTGGTCGCCGAGGCCCGGGAGATCGTGATCAACGCCGGCGGCAATGCGGCACCGCTGGAGGCCTTCTTGGCTTTGCGTGGACTGAAGACCCTTGCGCTGCGCATGGAGCGGCACAGCGCGAACGCGCTCGCGGTCGCCACGGCGCTCGATGGTGCCCCCGGGATCGCCGCCATTCGGTACCCGGGCATGTCGTCGCATCCTCAGCATGCGTTGGCCGAGCGGACGTTGCGCGACGGGATGGCGGGCGGGATGCTGGCCCTCGAGGTATCGGGCGGACGGCCCGCGGGGGAGCGCTTCCTCGAGCTTCTGCAGGTCGCCGTGCACGCCACGAGCCTCGGCACCGTCGAGACCCTGTGCAGCCATCCCGCGTCCTCCTCGCATCGCCAGCTCGGAGACGTCGAGCTGGGGGAGGCCGGCCTCACTCCCGGAATGATTCGCGTCTCGATCGGAATCGAGGATCCGGAGGATCTCATCGCGGACCTGGCCAACGCCGCCGCGGGCGCAGCCACCTAGGACCGGCCGGAACATGACGAGCGTCCTCGACCTGTGGCGCGCCGTCGACCCGGAGGCACGGTTGGCCTCTGGGAGCCTCACCCGGCTCGGCGACGCCGTCCGCGGCGTGCTGCGCACTCGGACCGCCGCGCCACACCTTCCGCCGCAGGTAGCGGGCGAGCTGCTCGTGGTCGACGGCTCGCTGGTGCCCGGCCGTTCCCTCGACGGGCTCCTGGCAACCTTGCAGGCGGCGGATCTCCACCCCGTCGGCCTCCTGGTGGCCGGACTGCTCGGTGAGCATCTCGACGCCACGGACGCTCCGCTTCCGATCCTGCTCAGCGGTCGCACCGTAGCCCGGCTCACCGATGCCATCGCCGACTACCTCCGCGATGAGCCGGGGCACCTGCAGCGGTTCAGCGCCGAGCTCCGGCTTGCGGCAGCCGAGGCGGCACTGGCGGACCCAGACCCATCCGCACCGGCCGGCCTCGTCGCCGCCCGCACCCGGCGGGGCGTCGCGGTCGTCGCCGACGGTGAGCTGCGCGCCCTGCATCCACGCCCGGCTGGGAGGGCGCTGGCGGCGCGGTTCATCGCGACCCACGCGCGCCTCCTCGCCGGCGGATCGCGAGCGGAGAGTGCGCGACGGACCCGCGACGGCCTGTGGCTGCTCGAGCGACGCGTCCGCCCCGGGGCGGCCGTCTGGCTCTTCGACGACCTGCCCTTCGCCAGGGTCGACGAGGTTGCGGCCGACGCGCTGAGCCTGACCCTGCGCGCCCTCCTGCGACGGCCGGCCGCTCCGCGGGGGGCATCCCGCCCATCGTCGCGCCCGGTCCCCTCTGCCGCGGCGCCCAGGGACGACCGGATCGCGGCGACCCTGCTGGCCGTCGCCCGCAGCAACGGCCGGATCGCCCCTGCGGCCCGGGCGCTAGGGGTCCACCGCAACACGGTCCTGTACCGGCTCAGGGCGGCGAGCTCGGCGCACGGCCTCGACCCGCGGCGGCCCGAGGACGCGCTCCGGATCCTGGCTGAGGCGAAGCGCCGGGGCGGCTGACGCGTTTGTGCATAGTGCACAACAACTGACCCACCCCGGGGGCCGGTATCGGCTGGTGCGGCCAAGGGTCCAGGGATAGCCTCGAACGCGACACTTCCCCCTCTTCTCAAGGAGACCCGTGGATGGCCACCAAGCAGCTCGCCGCCGCCCTGAAGCTCGCCGAGGACCGCAACCTGCGGTTCGTCAGCCTGCAGTTCACCGACATCGTGGGCCAGGTGAAATCGGTCCAGGTGCCGATGCACCAGCTCGAGGAGGCGGTCGAGCACGGCAAGTGGTTCGACGGAAGCAGCATCGAGGGCTTCGCGCGAATCGCGGAGTCGGACATGTTCCTCGTCCCGGACCTCGACACCTTCGCCGAGATCCCGTGGGAACCCGGCTCCGACGCCGATGGCAAGCCAAGCCCGACCGGGGCGGCGCGCGTCATCTGCGACGTCTTCACGCCCCATGGCGAGCCGTTCCCGGGAGACCCGCGCTGGGTGCTGCGCCGGCAGCTCGAGAAGGCGAAGAAGGCGGGCTACATCCTCAACACGGGGCCAGAGCTCGAGTTCTTCCTCCTCAAGCGCGGCGACGACGAGGTCGAGTCGCTGCCGCACGACGCGGCCGGCTACTTCGACCTTTCCAGCGACCTCGGCACCGAGGTTCGCAAGGAGATGATGAACGACCTCGAGGCGTTCGGGATCAAGGTCGAGACGGCCCACCACGAGGTCGCGACAGGGCAGCACGAGATCGACTTCGAGTACGCGGATGCCCTGCGCACCGCTGACAACGCCGTCACCTTCAAGACGACCCTGAAGGCGGTCGCCGCCCGCAAGGGCCTGTATGCCACCTTCATGCCCAAGCCGTTCTTCGGCATCAACGGCTCGGGGATGCACTGCCACCAGAGCCTGTGGGACATCAAGAAGGGCAAGAATGCATTCGCCGATGCTTCCGACACGTACGGCCTCTCGGCCACGGCGCGCAGCTACATCGCCGGCACGCTGGAGCACGCTCGGGGCATGATCGCCGTCCTGGCGCCGCTCGTGAACAGCTACAAGCGGCTTGTGCCGGGCTACGAGGCGCCGGTCTACATCGGCTGGGCCCGCATCAACCGCTCGGCGCTGATCCGGATTCCGCAGATCAGCAAGGGCCAGCTCAACAGCACGCGGATTGAGCTCCGTTGCCCGGATCCATCATCGAATCCGTATCTGGCCTTCGCCTGCATGGTCGCGGCCGGCCTCGACGGCGTGGACCGCAAGCTGACCCCGCCCGACCCCGTCGAGGAGAATCTGTATCACTTCGACGCTGCCAAGCTGGAGAGCCGCAAGATCCGTCAGCTGCCCGGCACGCTGCGCGAGGCGCTCGACGAGCTCTCGAAGGATGCGGTCATCGCCGATGCGCTCGGCGAGCACGTCTTCGAGCGATTCGTGGAGGCCAAGACCGAGGAGTGGGACGAGTACCGGATGCAGGTCAGCAGCTGGGAGGTGGACCGCTACCTGGAGGCGTTCTGAGGCCGATCAGCGCCCCCGCGCCATGAGCACGCTCGGCATCGTGCGGAGCAAGATCGAAAGGTCGAGCCACAGAGTCCAGCGGTCGATGTAGGTCAGGTCGAGCTCGACCCATCGGTCGAAATCCGGTTCCTCGCGCGATTCGACCTGCCACAGGCCGGTGATGCCCGGCTTCATGCTGAGCCGGCGTCGATGCCAGATGTCGTACGCAACCACCTCGGACGGCAGCGGCGGCCGAGGGCCGACCAGGCTCATCTCCCCGCGCAGCACGTTCCAGAGCTGGGGCAGCTCGTCGATGCTGGTCCGGCGCAGGAATCCCCCGACGCTGCTCAGGCGTGGGTCGTTGGTGGCTTTGAAGGCGGCTCCCTGGAGCTCGTTGAGGTGGGCGACCTCGGGCAGGCGCTCCTCCGCGCCCGGCTCCATGGTGCGGAACTTGGCGATCGTGAAGGGCCGCCCATGCAGGCCGACACGCGTCTGGCGGAAGATCACCGGCGAGCCATCCCGCAGCCGGATGACGAGCGCCGTCACCAGCAAGACGGGGCTGAACAGGACGAGGCCAACGGTCGCCCCGACGATATCGATCAGCCGCTTCACCACGAGGCCGGCGTCACGGTGGCTGTCGTGGACAAGCGACCGCACCATGAGCCCTTCGAACTCCTCCTCGCGCGCATCGAGCGTGGCGCCCTCGTGCGGGTCGATCGGGATCCGCACCGTCTTGCCCTCATCAGCGGCCACGCTGGCCACCGGCTCGAGGTAATGGGCGGCCTCCTCGGGGAGGCAGGCGGCGACCTCGTCCACCACGTTCGAGTGGAAGATCTCCTCGATCTCGTCGAGGGTGCCAAGGATCGGACGCGTCACCTCCGACTGGCCGCCGTTGGGCACCGACAGGTGGCCGATCACCTCGATGCCGAGGCCGGCTCGGGCCTCGACCAGGTTGGCGAAGTCCTGGGCGAGCCGTCCGGTCCCGACGATGAGCATGTAGCGCTTGTTGAAGCCCCTGCTGCGGAGGAAGCCGAACACCGAGCGCAGGACCCACCGCTCGGTGAAGGTGACGAGCGGCTGTGTCACGAAGAGGGCGAGCAGGAAGAGGCGGCTGACACTGTCCTGGTGGAAGATGAAGAGGAGGGCGAGCGTGATCGCGCCGACCAGGACCGTGGAGCGCGCGATGTCCTTCGCCTCCGTCCGCAGCTGCCAGCGCACCCGAAGCCGATACAGGCCGTGGTACCAGAGGGCGATCACCCAGCCGACGCCGAAGACCACCGCCGCCACCCGGATGTCGATCCCGGTTCGGCGCCAGAACGTGATCCATGCTCCATCGCCGAATCGCACGACGGAGATGAGCAGGAAGACGATCGCTGCGGTGATGCCATCGCCGACCATCAGGCCGAGTCGCAGCGTCATGAGGTGTCGTCGGATCATCTCGGGTCGGACGCGCTCCTCGTATCGGTCCCGCGAACGCCCAGGGCGGGAGATCGCCGAGCACTCTACGAGAGTATGGGCCGCATCGGCAACCTGGGTTCGGCTAGCTGCCTCTGGCCTTCCGCGCAGCCCTTGCCCCGCCGACCGCCGCCGTGTCGGCGATCAGGACATCCACGATGCGGCGCGCCGCTGATCCGTCGCCATAGACGCGGCGGCCGGCGGAGGCCATCCGCGCCCTCGCTCGAGGATCCTCGAGCAGCTCCGTCACGGCCCGACGAATATTGGCCCGTCCGGTGCCGACCATCCGGACGGCGCCCGCGACGAGTCCCTCGGGACGCTCTGTGACCGCTCGCGTCACCAGGACCGGGATGCCGAGCGTTGGCCCTTCCTCCTGGATTCCGCCGGAGTCGGTCACCGCCAGCACGGCTCCGCGCAGCAGCGCCAGGAACTCGTCGTACTCCATTGCGCCCCTGACCATCGCCTGCGGCTCACTCCCGAGCACCTCCTCGACCGGCCGGCGAGCCTTCGGGTTGGGATGCGTCGCGAAGACGAGGGCCACGTCGGGGTGCGCGGCCAGGACGTCGCGGAGGCCCAGGGCGATGTTCCGGATCGGCGCGCCCCATGACTCGCGGCGATGGGCCGTGGCGAGGATGTACGGATGCTTCGGGACGGGCGCATCCGATCCGCTTCCGGGCTTCGAGGCGAGGATGAAGTTGACGGCGTCGACGACGGTGTTGCCGGTGACGACGATCTGGCCCGGCACACGCTCGGCGCGCAGCTCCGCGGCCGCATGCTTCGTTGGCGCGAAGTGCCATTGCGTCACCACGCTGATGACACGCCGATGCATCTCCTCGGGATAGGGCAGGGCGAGGTCGTGTGACCGCAGCCCCGCCTCGACGTGCGCAACCGGGATCCCGCAGTTGAACGCGGCCAGGGCGCCGCCAAGTGCGCTCGTCGTGTCACCCTGCACCACGACCAGATTCGGTCGGAGGCGCTCGAGGGCCTCGCCCAGGCGCGCAACGGCGCGGCTCAGGACCATGTTCAGGGTCGCATCGGCCTGCATGATCTGCAGGTCGTGATCAAGGGTTACGCCGAAGAGCTCGAGCACGGGATCCACCAGGTCACGGTGCTGGCCGGTACCGATCACGATCGTCTCGACGCCCCGCTCGCGCAGCTGGAGGACGACCGGCGCGAGCTTGATCGCCTCGGGGCGCGTTCCGATGATGACGGCGGCGCGTCGCGCAGCGCCGGCAGCCCGCGTCACGACCACGTCGTGCTAGCCGACTGCTGTCGGCGATGGCGCGGGCGATCGCGCGGTCAGCCCGCAGGTGTCGATCATCGGCTTGTCGCCGACCGAGAGGCCCGCGAACTGCCGGTGTCGCACCAGCACGACCACCAGATCGGCCAGGTCGATAGCCTCTTGGCAGTCACGCAGCTCGAATCGAGGGTGGGACTCGAGGTTTGGCTCGCAGACGAGCACCTCGATCCCCGAATCCGACAGGGCCTCCGCCACGCGCACGGCGGGCGATTCCCGGAGGTCGTCGACGTCCGGCTTGTAGGCCAGCCCCAGGCAGGCGACACGGACCGGCCTGCCGAGGGCGCCCTCGAGGTCGGACGCCGCCGCGCGGACGTGCGCGATCACCCACTCCGTCTTGGCGTCGTTCACCTCCCGGGCGACGCGGATCAGGCGGGCGGCCTCCGGATCCCTGGCGACGATGAACCACGGGTCGACGGCGATGCAGTGCCCCCCGACGCCCGGCCCGGGCTCGAGGATCTGGACGCGTGGATGGCGGTTCGCGAGCGCGATCACCTCCCACGGATCGATCTCGAGGTGGTCGCTGAGGATCGAAACCTCGTTGGCGAACGCGATGTTCACGTCGCGGTAGCTGTTCTCGACCAGCTTCACCATCTCGGCTGTTCGGCTCGTGGTGGTGAAGACGGAACCGGTGACGAAGCCGCGGTAGAAGGACTCGGCGGCCGCCGTCGAAGCAGGATCGACGCCGCCGACGATGCGGTCATTCGAGAAGAGCTCCATCAGGATCCGGCCCGGGATGACGCGCTCCGGGCAGTAGGCCGCCCGAATCTCGTCCATCGGCAGCCCGGCCGCGGCCAGCTCGTCGCGAATCAGCTCGGTGGTGCCGACCGGACAGGTCGACTCGATCACGATCAGGTTGCCGGGCGCAACCACGCCCGAGAGGGAGCGCGCTGCCGCCTGCACGTAGCTGATGTCCGGCGTCCGGATCTCGCCATGGTCGGAGAACGGCGTCGGGACGCAGATGATGAAGACGTCCGCCGGCACCGGCGCAGATCCGGCCTGGAGGCGCCCCGACTGGACCGCGCCGGCCACGACCTCGGCGAGGCCCGGCTCGGAGATGTGGATCCCGCCGGCGCTGACGGTCTCGACCACGTGCCGATTGACATCGATGCCGGTCACCTGATACCCCGCGGCCGCGAGCATCGCGGCGGTCGGCAGCCCGATGTACCCGAGCCCGACCACGCAGACTGATGGCCGCTCGGACATCAGACCCTCCCGATGCCGAGGAGGGCCGCGAAGCGCAGGTAGGTCGGCACGCGGCGAAGCCGTGCTGGCTCACGCCCCAGCCGGTAGGCCCACTCCAGACCGCGATCCTGCAGCCATCTCGGTGCGCGTCGCTTCGCGCCGGCGAAGATGTCGAAGCTGCCGCCGAGGCCGACATAGACCGCCGGGTGGGCCTCGTACAGGCGCTCCATGAGCACCTCCTGCCGGGGGGATCCCATCGCTACCAGCACGAAGTCCGGTCGCCGCCGCCTGAGCTCCTCCTCGAGCTGCCCGTCCTCCTGCGCCGACAGGTACCCGTTCCGATGCCAGAGCTCGATCTGGGGATGGCGCGCCCTGAGCTTGGCGGCGACGGCGTCCACCACCGCCTGCGTCGAGCCGAGCAGGAAGAACGATCGGCTCCCTGCGTAGCGGTCGATCAGCTCGAGCCACAGGTCGGCCCCCGGCAGGCGGGGCGCGACCAGGCCGTGGCGCCGCAGGGCCAGCACGGCACCGATGCCATCGGGGTACGCCACGTGCCGCGCGGCGATCTCGATGGACCTCGAATCGGCCCGCGCGATCTTCTCCGCGTTGACCGCCATCAGGATCCCTGGACCATTCGCCGCGAGGTCGACGAGCGCCGCCATGCTCCCCGGTGCGAAGGTGACAACGCCATTCAGCGATGACCTCGGGAAGCGGCCGGCTGCAGCAGCGTGCAGCGGACTGGGCGCGTCCAGGGGGTCAGTCATGCGGCTAGAGTAGGACCCACGGCGGCTGTCCGTCGTGCGCTGCCGTGCTGAGGGAGCCGATCGTGGAGCGAGGTTGAGGCGG
>DATCOX010000077.1:0-9158 GCA_036564495.1 Candidatus Limnocylindria bacterium | reverse complement strand
GAGGAGATCAACAACGTCCTGCGTACCAAGCTCGACGAGGTGACCCATCGCTGGGGCGTCAAGATCACCAACGTCGAGATCCGCGAGATCGTCCCGCCGCGCGACATCCAGGAGGCGATGAACCGCCAGATGAGCGCCGAGCGCAACCGACGCGCCAACATCACCGAGTCGGAGGGGACCCGGCAGGCGACGATCAACGTGGCCGAGGGCGACAAGCAGAGCGCCATCCTGCGGGCGGAGGGCGAGCGGCAGGCGCAGGTCCTGCGCGCCGAGGGCTTCAGCAACGCGCTCAAGACGATCTTCGGCGCGGCGAAAGGGGTCGACGACAAGACGATGACCCTCCAGTACCTCGAGGCGCTCAAGGCGCTCGCCGTCAGCGACTCCACCAAGTGGATCGTGCCGATGGAGCTCGCCGAGCTGAGCCGGCCGCTGGCGGGCGTCATGCGCGCGGCGCGCGAGGCCGGCGAGACGCCCGCCAAGCGCTGAGCGGGCCCGGCGAGCGGCATGGCCACCACCGGCCGACGGCGCGGGCTGCTCGGCTGGCTGGGACGGATCGCGGCGGCGGTCACCTTCGGCTACCTCGGCTACCTGACCGTCGAGGGATCGCGCCGGATCGTCAGCCCCGGCCGGCGCCCGTTCGTCCCCGAGGAGGGGGAGCCGGCCACACCGGCCGATATCGGCCTGGCCTACGAGGACGTCCGCTTCACGACCGATGACGGCGTGACCCTCTCCGGCTGGCTGGTCCCGGCGGCACGTGAGACCCGCGCGGCGGTGGTGCTGATGCACGGCTTCTCGTGGCACCGCCTGCCATGGCTGGCCGGATTCGTGCCGTGGCTGCAGCGTCGCTACAACGTGCTCCAGTTCGACTTCCGCGGCCACGGCGGGAGCGACGACGCGCTCATCTCGCTCGGCACGCTCGAGCAACGCGACGTGGCGGCGGCGGTGCGCTTCCTGGAGGGGCGTGGGCTCGGACCGATTGCGCTGATGGGGATCAGCATGGGCGGCTCGGTGGCGATCATGGCCGCACCGGACCTGCCGGTGGCGGCGGTCGTGGCCGACGCGGCCTACGCCGAGCTGCGCAACCCGATCGCCAACCGGATGCGCGAGGCCGGCTACCCGCTGACCCGGCTCGGCGCCGGCCTGGTGCTCGGCGCCGCCAGCCTGCGCGCCCGGGTGCGACTTCGCTCACCGATCCACCGGGTGTCGCAGATCGCCCCGCGCGCCCTCCTGCTCATCTCGCCGGGGGAGGATCGGCTGGTGAGCCCGCACCAGTCGCAGCGCATGTTCGGTGCGGCGGGTGAGCCGAAGGAGCTGTTCGTGGTCCCCGGTGCCGCTCATGGCGAGGCGCACGCCACCGACCCCATCGCGTACGAGCGACGGGTCCTGGACTTCCTCGCCCGGCACCTGGATGGGGAAGCGACCGTATAATCGCCCGCACCTCCATCCACTCCCGGGGAGCTCCATTGGCCACCAGGGTCCTGGTCGTCGACGACGACCTGAATATCCAGCGCGTTCTGGTCTTCGCCCTCAAGCAGGAGGGCTATGAGGTGACGGTCGCGTCCAACGGCGCGGCTGGCGTGGAGATGGCCCTCGACGCGCGACCGGACCTGATCCTCATGGACGTCGCGATGCCCAAGCTCGATGGCTACGCGGCCACCCAGCAGATTCGGGCCGCGGAGAAGGGCGTCGGCCGCGTCCCGATCATCATGCTCACCTCCGAGGCGGACGTGGAGCAGCGGGTCCGTGGCCTGCGGGCCGGCGCCGACGACGACATCGTCAAGCCGTTCCACCCCCTCGAGCTGATGGCGCGCATCAAGGCGCTGCTCGCGCGCGGCGGGCCCACCTTCACCAAGACGGACGAGGCGCCGATGCTCGGCAAGCTGTGCGCCTTCTACCCGGCCAAGGGCGGGGTGGGCACCACCACCATCGCCATCAACACCGGCATTGCGCTGGCCCGCGAGCTGAAGCGACGCACCGCGCTGATCGACGCGAACCTGCAGTTCGGCGACCTGCGCGTCTTCCTCGACCTCGGCCTCGACACGTCGTCGATCGTCAGTGCGGTCAGCGAGCCCGACCTCGACCTGGACCTCTTCCGCACCATGATGGTCAGCCATCGGTCGGGGATTGAGCTCCTCCTCGCGCCACCGACACCGGCGGCGGCGGACATCGTGGTCGAGCGTCAGCGCCAGGCCCCCGCGATGATCAGCAACCTGCTGAACCTGTCCCGCCGCCTGTACGACTACACGCTGGTCGACATGTCGCAGGCGATCGACGACTTCAACCTCCAGCTCTTCGACGAGGCTGATGTCATCTTCGTGGTAATGACCGCCGACCTGTCGTGCCTCAAGAACGTGCCGCTCGTGCTCGAGACGATGGTCAGCCTGGGGTACGAGCAGGGCAAGGTGCAGCTCGTCCTCAATCGGTCCAACGCGTACACCGGCATCAACGTCAGCAACGCCGAATCAGCGCTCGGCCGCAAGATCGACTACCAGATCATCAACGAGTACCGCGGCGCGATCAGCGCCCTCAACTCGGGCGAGCCGTTCATGTCCAGCCGGGCCGATGCGCCCCTGAGCAAGAGCGTGCTGGCCTTCGCCAAGGCGCTCGACAAGGCCTTCGCTTCCGAACCGGTCGCTGCGCGCGCCCGCCAGATAAGCCCGGCGTAACGAGCCGATAAGGGCTCGCGCCTAGCCTCCTGCACAGCCGGTCGCCGCCGGAGTTTGGGAGGCGAGCAGGTGTGCGGCCGGCCACCTCATCGTTCCCCCGCGGCCGCCTCCCGAGGCGAGGTGGTGCGCGTGCTGGCAGAGACGCTCAGCGCGTCGATCGTCGGCGTCGAGGGGCTGCCGGTGCGGGTCGAGGTGGATGTCGCCTTCGGCCTGCCGGCACTGACGATCGTGGGCCTCGCCGGGAGCCAGGTTCAGGAGGCACGCGAGCGTGTTCGCAGCGCCCTGCGCAACAGTGGCTTCGAGGTCCCGGCGCGCCGCATCACCATCAACCTCTCACCGGCCGACCTGCCGAAGGACGGCACCGGCTACGACCTGCCGATTGCGGTCGGGATCCTCGCCGCCTCTGGCCAGCTGCGAAGCGTCGACCGGCTTCGCGACACCGCCCTCGTCGGGGAGCTCGGGCTGGACGGCGCGCTGCGGCCCGTCCCCGGCACCATGGCCCTCGCCGCCGCGGCGCACGCCTCGGGCATCGCATCCCTGATCGTGGCCCGTGCGGCGACCGGCGAGGCGGCCGCGGTCGCCGGCTTGCGGGTTCATGGTGCAGCCTCACTGGGGGAGGCGGTCGCTCACCTCGCCGGGGTCCGCGACCTGCCCGTCGCGGAGCCAACCGCGATGCCTCCGAGCGTCGCCGCGCGACGCGGCCCCGACCTGGCCGAGGTCGCCGGGCAGCCGCTGGCGCGCCGCGCGCTGGAGATCGCCGTCGCCGGTCACCACAACCTCGTGCTGTGCGGGCCGCCGGGGATCGGCAAGACGCTGCTCCTGCGCTGCGCGGCCGGACTGATGCCACCCCTCGAGGATGGCGAGGCGATCGAGGTGAGCCGGATCTACTCGGTGGCGGGGCTCCTCGACCGTCGCGCGCCGCTCCTTCGCGAGCGGCCGTTCCGCGCGCCGCACCACACCATCTCGACCCAGGCTCTCGTCGGCGGAGGACCGCGGGTTCGTCCCGGCGAGGCATCGCTCGCGCACCGCGGGCTCCTCCTCCTCGACGAGACACTCCAGTTCCGCACCGACGCGCTCGACGCGCTGCGGGAGCCGCTCGAAGGCGGCAGCGTCACGATCGCGCGCGTCGACGGAGCGCTGACGATGCCGGCGCGCTTCACTCTGCTTGCCGCGTTCAACCCGTGCCCCTGCGGCTGGCGTGACTCACGCCAGCGGGCGTGCACCTGTGAGGACGCGACCGCGCGACGCTACCTGGCCCGCCTCTCCGGCCCGCTCCGCGATCGGATCGACCTGTGGGTCACGATGGCCTCGCCGTCAGTCGGCGGCGCTCCGGGGATCGACGGCATTGAGCCGAGCGAGGCGGTGGCCGCACGGATCGGCAGGGCATGGAGCAGGCAGCTGGCCCGCCAGGGGGTCGCCAATGGCGACCTGCCATCGGGGGCGCTCGGCCCTTCGAACGGCTTCGGTCCGGAGGCGGACGGCGTCCTGCTGCAGCGCGCGCGCCGATTCCACCTGTCGCCGCGCCGCATGCACCGCGCGGCGCGGGTGGCGCGCACGATCGCGGACCTCGCCGGCGCGGACGGCGTCCTACGAGAGCACGTCGACGAGGCGCTCGGCTATCGCGGCGCGGTGATCGCGTGATCGGCGTCGGGAGCAGGGGAGCGCTCGCCCGCGTCCCGGACGAGGCCGCCCCCCTCCCGTTCTCGGAGCGTGGGGGCTGGACTGGGATCGACCTCACGGCGCTGGACCGCGATGTGGAGACGCCATACTGGATCGCGATCTCGCTCGTGCCCGGCGTCGGGCCGGTCGGGTTCGCCCGGATGCTGCGACGGTTTGGCAGCGCCGAGGCCGCGTGGGCCGCGGGATCGGCCCTCCTCGAGACGCTTCCGCGAGTGCCGGATGACGCCGCGCCTGCCCTCGCCCGTCTGCAGCGGCAGGGAGCTCGGCGGGCAGCGTCGCGCGTGGCCTCCGCCACTCACCAGGCGGGCGGCGTCGCGATCACTGCCCTCGATCCGGCCTACCCCGCGGCGCTGGCCGCGGTCGACCCGCGCCCGCCGGTGCTGTACCTCGCCGGCGATCCCGTCGCGCTGTCAGGGCCCTGCGTGGCGATCGTCGGGACGCGCCGCGCCAGCGGATACGGCCGCTCGGCGGCGGCCGAGATCGCCGAGGAGCTGGCTCGCGCAGGAGTAACCATCGTCAGCGGCCTCGCGCTCGGGATCGACGCGCAGGCGCACCTCGCCGCGATCGATGCCGGCGGTCGCAGCGTGGCGGTCCTGCCGTCTCCAATCGATCGCATCTATCCGCCGCGACACCGGGACCTGGCGGCCCGACTGGTCGCCACCGGTGGGGCTCTCATCTCCGAGCTGGCACCGGGCCACTCGCCGGGCAAGCCGGACTTTGCCCGCCGCAACCGGATCATCGCGGGGCTGGCCCGTGCCGTCATCGTGGTCGAGGCACCAGATCGGTCCGGCGCGCTGCTCACCGTCACGGCCGCGATCGAGCAGGGACGTGAAGTGTTCGCGGTCCCCGGCCCCATCGACGCGATCGCGTCGCGCGGCTGCAACCGGCTGATCGCCGATCACCAGGCGACGATCGTCACCTCGGCGGCGGCCCTGCTGCATCGCATCGGCGCGGCGCCCGGCCGACAGCCGGTGAGCGTCGCGAGCCTGTCGGACACCGAGGCGATGGTCCTGCACACACTCCTGCAGCGACCCGGCTCGATCGAGGAGCTGATCGGCCGGACGAGCATGGCGACAGGTGCGTTGGCGAGCACCCTGACGCTCCTGGAGGCGCGCGGATTGGCCGAATCCTACGGTGGCGCGACCTTCCATCCGACCCTCGCCGCACGTCGCATCGGGCGTCCGACTGGGCTTGACAGGTGATCCGCGGCTATACTCGGCCCGCCACAAGGCAGCCGAGGGTCGTGCCCGACCGCGGTCCGCCCCGTGACAGGAGTCACCGTCTATTGATCGCACTTAGCACAGCGCGCTATGCCCATCGCGCTCCATTCGCGTCGCTCTTCTATCAACTGCGACGCCATCGCGTCATCACCCGCACCGTCATCGCCGCTCTCGCCCTGGCCCTGGCCGCCGCCGTTTCGGCGGGCGGAGCCGCACAGGCGGGACTGAGCACCGCCCTTCCCCAGCAGACCTCGATCCTGCCGGTCGGCATCGGGGTGGGGATCGGCACGCAGAACGCGGTCACCATGAGCTTCACGCATGCCATGGATCAGGCATCGGTGGAGGATGCCCTGTCGATCGCACCGTCGCACCCAGTCTTCCTGACATGGTCCGATGACGGGCGTCAGCTGCGGGCGCTGCCCGACGGACTCTGGGCGGCCGATACGCGCTACGCCCTGACCGTCGGCGGCGCAGCTCGCACGGCGGCCGGTGCACGCCTGGGGTCACCGGCACGATTCAGCTTCACGACCCAGACGGCGCCGCGCGTCACCGACTTCGGGCTGCACTTCGTGGCCGAGCCCCAGGTTGCCGCCCCGGCGGAGCACGCACTCGCCACCGACCTTGCCGGACCACCGGCCGATACCGCATCGTCGGTGAGCGCGGATACCTCAATCCAGATTGGCTTCAGCGCGCCGATGAACCGCGCCGAGGTGGAGGACGCATTCACGCTCAGCCCCGCGGTTCCGGGCGTCTTCCGCTGGGACGGGAGGACGTTGATCTTCACGCCGACCGAGCGGCTCGCGTCCGGCGCCCGCTACGCCGTCTCCCTGGCCGCGGTGCACGACCGCGTCGGGAACCCGCTCGGTGGCGATGCCTCCTTCTCGTTCACCACCCTGCCCGGTGCGCAGCTCGTGCAGAGCACGCCAAAGGCCGATGCCAGGGGCGCCGCCGTCAAGGCGGTTGCGCTCTGGTTCAGCCAGCCGGTCGACCCGGGTACCGTCGGCGCGGCCCTGCGCGTCAGCGATCGCGGGACCGGCGCCACGCTGACCGGCAAGGTGACCTGGAACGCGAGCGATACCCAGCTGACCTTCACTCCGTCGCGCGCGCTCGCGGCGGGGCACCGCTTCGACGTCAGCCTCGCCAAGGGGGCGCTCGATGCCGACGGCAATGCCGTGACGGCCACCTTCACCTTCACCACCAAGGCCAGCGCCCCGGCGCGCGTCCGTGTCTCCCTCCCGGCGCCGGCTCCCTCCTCGACGCTGGTCGGCTACGCGCTCAACCAGGTCAACGCGGCGCGCGCCGCCTATGGGCTGAAGCCACTCGTGCTCTCGTCGGCCCTGACCGCCGTCGCCAACGAGCACTCGTGGGACATGCTGCGCAACAACTACTTCAGCCACACCAGCCTCGACGGGAGGACGAAGGAGGACCGGCTGCGCAACGCCGGGATCTCGTTCAACTGGAACGGCGAGAACATCTGCTACAGCTACAACTCGGCCCGATCGCCGACCGACGTGCTCAACTGGTGCCACTCGCAGTTCATGTCCGAGCCGTATCCCGGATATGCGAATCACATCGGCAATATCCTCAGCACGCACTTCACTCGGATCGGGATCGGGATCGCCGTGAGCGGCGCCAAGGTGTACGTCACCTGGGACTTCACGGACTAAAGTCCGTGCTCAGGAGCGCCCGATAACGGGTGCTACACTCCCTGACCGATGCCCCCGAAGAAGCGTTCCAACGGTAACCTGGTGATCGTCGAGTCCCCTGCCAAGGCCAAGACGATCGAGCGTTACCTGGGACCCGGCTACACCGTCACTGCCTCGTACGGGCACGTGCGCGACCTCCCGCAGAAGTCGCTTGGCGTCGATCTGGAACACGACTTTGCCCCCCGCTACGAGCCGCTCAAGGAGCGCCGCAAGGAGCTCGAGAAGCTCGCCGACCAGGCCCGCAAGGCCGATACGGTCTGGCTGGCGACCGACCTCGATCGCGAGGGCGAGTCGATCGCCTGGCACATCGCCGACTACGCCAAGCTGGACGACGCCCATGTCCGCCGGGTGACCTTCAGCGAGATCACCAAGCCGGCGATCGAGGCGGCCTTCGCCCACCCGCGCGCGGTCAACCTCGACCTCGTGAACGCCCAGCAGGCCCGGCGCGTCATCGATCGGCTGGTCGGCTACAAGCTCAGCCCGCTGGTCAGCAGCAAGATCCGCCGTGGCCTCTCCGCCGGCCGCGTACAGAGCGTGGCGGTGCGCCTGGTCGTGGACCGCGAGCGCGAGATCACGGCCTTCACCGCCGAGGAGTACTGGACCATCGCCGCCGAGCTGACGCGGCGCGGGGAGAGCGGCAAGTTCAGCGCCGAGCTGACCAAGATCGACGGCAAGAAGGCGCGCATCGGCTCGGAGGGGGAGGCTCGCGAACACGAGGCTGGCCTGAAGGCGGCCGAGTACCAGGTCGCATCGGTCAGTCGCACGCAGCAGAAGAAGTCGGCGCCGCCTCCATTCACGACCAGCACCCTGCAGCAGGAGGCCTCGCGCAAGCTTGGCTTTGGAGCGCGGCGCACCATGAGCGTCGCCCAGTCCCTGTACGAGGGGGTCGCCCTGCCGGAGGGGCAGGTCGGCCTGATCACGTATATGCGAACCGACTCGCTCTCGATCGCAAGCTCGGCTGTGAGCGAGGCGCGCGGCGTCATCGGCAAGCGATTCGGGGCCGATTTCGTGCCGGACAAGCCGAACGCCTTCAGGAACCGCAGCCGCGGGGCGCAGGAGGCGCACGAGGCGATTCGCCCGTCGAGCTTCGCCCGGACGCCGGAGAGCATGCGCGCCCACCTGAAGCCCGATGAGTTCCGCCTCTACGACCTCATCTGGAAGCGGGCGATCGCCAGCCAGATGGCCCCGGCCCGCTTCGACCAGGTGGGAGTGGATGTGACGGCCGGGCGTTACACCCTGCACGCGGGGGCCCGGAAGCGCGTCTTCGACGGGTACCAGGCGGTGTACGTGGAGGGCAAGGACGACGAGGAGGACGAGCGGCTGGCGGTGCTGCCCGACCTGCGCGATGGCGAGCCACTTGACCTCGCGGGCGTGACCGCGGAGCAGCACTTCACCCAGCCGCCGCCGCGCTTCACCGAGGCGACGCTCATCAAGGCGCTCGAGGAGCACGGGATCGGGAGGCCGTCGACCTACGCTCCGACGATCGAGACGATCCGCGCCCGCGGCTACGTGACCATCAAGGACCGGCGCCTCTTCCCGGAGGAGTCGGCGTTCCGTGTCACGGACCTGCTGGTCGAGCACTTCCCGGAGGTGGTGGACATCGAGTTCACCGCTCGCATGGAGGAGCAGCTCGACGAGGTCGCGGCGGGGACGAACGAGTGGGTGCCGATGGTTCGCGCCTTCTGGGACCCCTTCAGCGTCAAGATTGCCGAGGGGAAGGTCAATATCGCCAAGCAGGTGGAGCTGACCGACATCGTCTGCCCGGTGAGCGGCGACCTGATGGTCAAGCGCTTCGGACGGAACGGCTGGTTCCTCGGCTGCAGCGCCTACCCGGAGTGCAAGCACACCATGCCGCTCCCCGGCGAGGAGGCCGAGGCCGCCGCGCT
>DATCOX010000037.1:0-2620 GCA_036564495.1 Candidatus Limnocylindria bacterium | reverse complement strand
TCGGTGGTGGACACCGGCGTCGGCATCGCGGCCGCCGACCAGGTCCGCGTCTTCGACGAGTTCTCACAGGTTGGAGACGTCACCGCTCGAACCGGGGGCACCGGCCTCGGCCTGGCGCTCACTCGGAGGCTGACCGAGGCGCATGGCGGTCAGATCGAGCTCGAGTCCGCCCCGGGCGCAGGCAGCCGCTTCACGGTGATCCTGCCGACGGTCGGGTCGCCATCGGCTGCCGCCCCCGGCTTGTCGCCCCAGGCCGTGCCGCGTGCGATCGCGTCTCCGGGTCCGAGGGGCATCGAGGTGCTGGTGATCGAGGATGACCCAAGCGCGGTCCGGCTGCTGCGCACCTATCTGGAGGCGGATGGCTACACCGTGCGCGTCGCCAGCGATGGCGAGCAGGGCCTTGCCGAGGCGCGATCGGCCCGGCCATCGGCGATCATCCTGGACGTGCTGCTGCCGGGGCTCGACGGCTGGGAGGTGCTCCGTCGCCTCAAGGCCGACCCGGAGGTGCGGGACATCCCGGTCATCGTGGTCACCGTCGTCGATGAGCGCGAGCTCGGGCTGGCGCTCGGGGCCGTCGACTACTACCTGAAGCCGGTCGACCGGGTCGCCCTGCTGTCCCGCCTCGCGGGCTTCAGCTTCATGACCAAGGTCCACGAGCATGAGGCCCGCGTCCTGGCCATCGATGACGATCCGGCCGCGCTGGGCCTGCTCCGCGCCGCCCTCGAGCCGGAGGGCTTCACGCTGGTGACCCACACCGATCCCGTGGCGGGGCTGGCGGCGGCGAGCGCAGAGGAGTTCGACCTGATCATCTGCGACCTGGTGATGCCCGGCATGGACGGCTTCCAGGTGATCGCCCACCTGCAGGAGGATCCCCGCACCAGTGCGCTCCCGATTCTGGTTCTCACCGCCAGGACGCTCACCGAGGCTGACAAGGCACGCCTCAACGGCAACATTCTTGCCATCGTCGACAAGGGCGAGGACGTGCGCGAGCGCCTTCTCGAGTGGATGCGGCGCGCAGTGCCGCGGCTGGCGGCGTGACGGCAACGATCCTCGCGGTCGAGGACGAGGCCCTGAACCAGGCGCTGCTCCAGGCCGTGCTGGCTCACGACCCCGTCCTGCACGATGCGAAGCTCGTGCTGGCGGCTTCGATCGCCGAGGGCCGCACCGCCATCGCCGCGCAGCCCTTCGACCTGGTGATCCTCGACCTTCGCCTGCCGGATGGAGATGGGCTGACCCTGGCGCACGAGCTGCGCGCCCTCCCGAATCCGCCGCCCATCATGGTGTTGACGGCCAATGTCCAGGAGGAGCGATCGCAGGCGGCCGTGGATGCCGGCGTGGACGCATTCATCGGCAAGCCGTATCCCCCCGCAAAGCTGGTGGGCGAGATCCGTCGACTGCTCGACGCGAGGCGCGTCAGCCCGATCTGACCCGATCGATGGCAGCTCCCAGGCGGATCGTCGCCTCCTCCAGCGCATCGCCCGGGTACATGCTGAAGGCGAGTCTCAGTGCGCCCGGCGCGGCTCCATCCTCGAGGAAGAAGCGCCGACCGGGGAGGAACGCCACCCCGTGCTCCGCCGCGACCGGCAGCAGGGCATCCGCTCCGATCCCCGGCGGGAGCGCGACCCAGACGAAGTAGCCGCCGGCCGGGCGGGACCAGCTGGCACCGTCCGGCAGGTGCGCTGCCAGGCCATCGAGCAGCCGATCGCGCTGATCCCGATACGCCGCGCGGAAGCGCTCGATCTGCCGTACGTAATCGCCGTTTGCGGCGTATTCGGACAGGACGGTCGCGGCGAAGTGGTTCATCCCGCCGCCCGAGTCGAGGAGCCCGCCGGTCGCCATGCGGGTCGCGATCTCGGCCGTGCTCGTGATGTAGCCGAGGCGCAGGCCAGGCGCCACCGACTTGGCGAAGCTGCCCAGGCGAATCACCACTCCGGCCCCGTCCAGGGCCCACAGCGAGGGCGGTGGCGGACCGTCGTACGAGAGCTCGCGATAGGTGTCGTCCTCGGCCACGAGAAGCTGCTCGCGGGCCGCAAGCTCGACCAGTGCCTTCCGACGCTCGATCGACACGTTGCGCCCGGTCGGGTTGTGGAAGGTGGGGATGGTGTAGAGCAGTCGCGCCCGGCCGCCGTCGCGCCGCACCCGCGAGATGGCCCGCTCGAGCTCCCCGATGACGATGCCGTCCTCGTCCGACGCCACCGCCTCCGTCCGGACCGGGTGGTCGGCCAGGATGCTGATCGCCAGGTGGTAGGTCGGCACATCGAGCAGGACCGTGTCGCCCGGGGAGAGGAGCAGCGTGGCCGCCAGGTCGAGCCCTTGGGAGGCGCCGCTGGTGATCACCACCTCGGCCGGTGTCGGCGCGCGCGCATCGGTCTCCGCCAGGCGTGCGCAGATGAAGTCGATCAGGGGCGGCGAGCCCGCCGTGCTGCCGTATTCCAGGATCTCGGACCCGTGTCGCTCCATGGCGCGATGCGTGGCGTCGCGGAGCTCCTGCACCGGCAGGAGGTTCGGGTCCGGGTGGCCCCAGGCCAGATCCAGGACGCCCGGCTTCGGCTCGTACTGGGTGAGGCGGGGAATCCCGACGCGCACGGCAGGAGGGTACATGGTCTAAATGAACAGCTGG
>DATCOX010000033.1:0-2134 GCA_036564495.1 Candidatus Limnocylindria bacterium | reverse complement strand
CGTTCCGCGACGATGCGGGCGATGCTCTCGAGGATCTTCTTGCGGCGCTCGGCGTCATGCCTGGTCACCGGCGGCTCCTTTGGTGGGCGGTCGTTGCGGCGACCATAGCAGAACAGACGTTCTAATGTCAACGCCGCTTCGGCGTACTGGTGGCACGTCGCCGACCTCCCGCGGTGGAGCCGGCCGAACCGCCAGGGCCTGCCGAACCCTGAGATCCGGTGGCTCTGATACCATCGGGGCCCACCTGGACCGGAACCGGAGAATCGCCGTGAAGCTGTCCGGCCGACTGCGCTATGCGCGCATGGCACGCCTGATCTGGAAGCTCCCGATTTACGCGCGCGTCATCTGGGGCCTCATTCGCGACCCGCGTACGCCCCTCCCCCTGAAGGGGCTTCTGGTGGCGGCGCTCGCCTACCTCGTCATGCCCTTCGACCTGATCCCCGACGCGATCCCGATCCTCGGCCAGGCCGATGACCTCACCGTCCTGATGCTGGTCCTCGACCTGTTCATCGCCAACGCGCCGGCCGAGGTGCGCAGGGACCACCTCGAGCGAGCGAAGAACGGGACCGCGGATCTCGACAGGGACCTGGCCCGCCTTCGATCGCTGATGGGCCACCGATACGACGAGATCCGCGACAGCCTGCCCGAGCTGCTCGAGCGCTACGGAGACCTGCGCGACCCGCGAGCGGTCAAGGGCATGCTCACGCGGCTGCGCATCAGCCGAGTCCGCAAGGGCGCTGAGGCCGAGAGCGCTGCGCATGACGACGCATTGGAGCTCAAGGTTGCCGCCGAGCTCGGCGAGCCTCGACTGAACTGAACCGATCGAAAGGGAGCGACTGACCGCATGAAGGTGATCCTCAAGCGCGACGTGAAGGGACTCGGCCACGTCGGCGACGTGAAAGAGGTCAAGAACGGCTACGCCCGCAACTTCCTCTTCCCCTCGGGCGCCGCTGCGCTGGCCGATGCCGGAGCGCTCGCCAACTGGGAACGCCACCGGGGGGAGCGCGAGGCGCGGGAGCAGGGGCTGAAGGCCGAGGCCGAGGCGACCGCCGAGCGGCTGCGCGCCCTGCGGCTCGAGGTCGCGGTCAAGGCGGGCGAGAAGCAGCGCCTCTTCGGCTCGGTCACCAACCGGGAGATCGCCGAGCTGATCTCCAACCAGGGGATCGAGGTCGATCGGCACGACATCCACCTGCGCGTGCCGATCAAGACCCTCGGCGACTTCAAGGTCGACGTGCGCCTCATGCCAGGCGTCGAGGCCGAGATGACGGTCAGCGTGGTTCCGCTGCCGGCCTAGCCCGCGCCTCGGCAGCGCTGCTCCACCGGGCGGCGTCGCCGACGAGACAGACAAGGTGTCGCGGCCCAGCGCTTCGATGACGCCATGTCCACAGCCTGTCCCCAGCCACGTTTCGGTTTGGTGGGTAACTCGGTGGACAACCAGGCCCCGCCGCGACGACGGCGGGTTAGGGTCTGGACCATGCCTCCGCGCCACCTCGTCCTGCCCCGCCACGAGGCGTGCCGGTGAGCATCGACAAGCTGGCGCCCCAGGCGGTCGAGGCCGAGCAGAGCGTTCTCGGCTCGATCCTGATCGATCCCGAGGCGATCCTCAAGGTCGCCGAGTTCCTCCATCCCCCTGACTTCTACCGCCAACAGCACGCCGACATCTACGAGGCGATGCTCGGCCTGCACGGACAGCGCGAGCCGATCGACCTGGTGACGCTGGGGGATGAGCTGGCGCGTCACGATCGGCTGGAGCCGATCGGCGGCCCGGCCTACCTGGCCAGCCTGATGAACATGGTGCCGACGGCGGTTCATGTCGAGCACTACGGGCGGATCGTCGAGCGCAAGGCGGTGCTGCGCAACCTGATCGGCGCAGCCGGCAAGATCGCCGCGGTCGGCTACGAGGAGGCCAATGACGCGGAGGCCGCCATCGATCGTGCCGAGGGGATCCTGTTCGAGATCAGCCAGCGTCGGACGGTCGGCGGGTTCGAGTCGTTGGCCACGCTGCTGGGGCAGGCCTACGACCGGCTCGAGTACCTGCACGAGCATCGGGGCCAGATCCTGGGGATCCCGAGCGGGCTCTCGCAGCTGGATGCCCTGCTCGGTGGCTTCCAGCCATCCGACCTGATCATCCTGG
>DATCOX010000020.1:0-10705 GCA_036564495.1 Candidatus Limnocylindria bacterium | reverse complement strand
GCGGTGTCGAGCGAGATCGACCGGCTCGCCGGCCAGCTCGTGCCGCCGCTCCGCGACTGGATCGAGCGCAACCGGCTCGACGTCCTCGTCGTGGAGAACGCCTGGGCCATTCCGATGCACCTGCCGCTGGGGGTCGCGCTGCGGCGCGTGGTTGAGGAGACCGGGATCGCGGCGATCGGCCATCACCATGACTACTGGTGGGAGCGATCCCGATTCGCGGAGTCGGTCGTCCCCGAGGTGCTCGAGGCCGCGTTCCCGCCGGACCTGCCCAACATCCGCCACGCCAGCATCAACAGCCTGGCCGCGGCGCAGCTCCGCACGCGGCGCGGCATCGAATCGGTGGTGGTACCGAACGTCTTCGACTTCGACCAGCCGCTCCCCCGCCACAACCGCGCGGTCCGCAACCGCCTGCGGCGAGAGCTGGGCATGGGCGAGCGTGGGCTGCTCGTGGTGCAGCCCACGCGCGTCGTGCCGCGCAAAGGGATCGAGCTCGCCATCGAGCTCGTCGGGCGGCTCGGCGACCGCGACTCGGTCCTGCTGATCACCAGCCCGGCCGGCGACGAGGGGCTCGAGTACCTCGTCCGGCTCGAGATGCTCGCCAACCGGGCCAGCGTGCAGCTGCGCTACGCAGCGGATCGCTTCGAGCCCGATCACGAGGGGATCCCGATCGGGCCGGCCCACACCCTGGGCGACGCCTACGTCGCGGCGGACCTCGTGACCTATCCGAGCCTGTACGAGGGGTTCGGGAACGCCCTGATCGAGGCGATCTTCCATGGCAAGCCGGTGCTCGTGAACCGCTACCCGGTCTACGTGGCCGACATCGCGCCCCTCGGGATGGAGCTGATCGAGATCGACGGGGCGATCACCGACGAGACGGTGGCGCAGGTCCGCGCCCTGCTGGCAAGCCCCACTCGCCAACGACGCACGGCGCGCCGCAACTTCGAGATCGCGCAGCGCCACCTCTCGTACAAGCTGCTGCGGCGTCGGCTGCGGCGCCTCCTCGACGGCGCAGGCCCGGCGGCGGAGGTCTAGGCGGTCAGGGCGTAGATGCGGTCGCGGACCTCCTCGAGGTCGACCTCGGGGGTGGAGGTTCCGCCGGTGATCCCGATGCGCGCCTTGCCGCGCACCCAGTCGCGATGCTCGGCCTCCAGCTCGTCGGCGTCGGCCACATGCACGGTCGCGGCGCACACCTCGGCGCACTTCACCGCGAGCTCCTTGGTGTTGCTGCTGTTCTTGCCGCCGACCACGATCATCGCGTCGACTTCGGCGGCGAGCGCGACCGAATCGGCCTGGCGAGTGAGCGTGACCGGGCAGACGGTATTGACGACCCGCAGGTCGTGGCAGCGTCGCAGGCAGAAGGCGGCGAACTCCTCGAGCTTGAAGGGCAGGATCGTCGACTGGCTGAGCACGCCGAGCTTCTTGGTGTGCGGCACGCGCTCCCAGGTGGATCGGTCCATGTCGTCGACGACCACGTGGTCCTTCCCGGCATACGAGCGGACCCCCTTGACCTCGGGATGGTCCTCGTGGCCGATGATGCAGACGGTGTAGCCCGCCTCCGCCAGCTCGCGGGCAGCCTTCTGCGACTGCAGCACCCAGGTGCAGGTAGCGTCGATCACCTCGAGCTCCGACTTGCCGCGCACCCGCTCGAGCTCGTTGGCTGGGACGCCGTGGGCGCGGATCACGAGTGTCCCGCCCTCGACCTGGTCGGCGAGATCGGCGGTGCGGATGCCACGGTCGGAGAGATCGGCCTTGATGCCCGGGTTGTGGACGAGCTGCCCGAGGGTGGTGACCTCCTTCCCCTCGTCGCGCGCGTGCTTCGCCTTGTCGATCGCCAGCCGGACGCCGTAGCAGAAGCCGGCGCGCTCGGCGATGCGAACCTCAGGCCGAACCGCGGTGCTCATCCTCCGATTCTATCGGTCCGGCCCGATATCGACCCTGCTGCCACTCGGGCAGCTGCGCGGCGATCTCACGCATGATCCGCTCGGTCCCCTCGGCCAGCGCCTCGCGGTCGAGGCGGCCGGGCGGCTGGTGCGGCAACCGGAACGGCTTCCCGATCCGAATGTCGACGGCGGTCCGGTGCGGGAATCGGCTGCGTCCGGGAAAGATCCTGCCGCTCCCGCTGATGCCGACCGGGAGGAGCGGCGCGCCGCTGCGCATGGCGAGCAGCGACACACCGAACTTCGGCTCGCGCAGGACACCGTTGCGCGACCGGGTCCCCTCCGGGAAGACGCCGATCGGCCGTCCCGCGCCCAGGTGTTGGAGCGCGATGCGCTGTGCCCCGCGGTCGCCACCGCCACGGCGCACGAAGAAGACGCCGGCGCCGCGCGCCAGCCAGCCGACCAGCGGCCAGCTGCGGATCTCCTCCTTGGCCATGAAGTGGATCGGACGGCCTGTGTGGCGGCCGATGGCGCCGCCGATGAACGGCGGGTCGAGGTTGGAGGTGTGGTTGCTGACCATGATGTACGGCCCGGCGCGCGGGACGTTGTCGAGCCCGACCACGCGTCCTCCCCCAAGGAGCCATTTCAGCCAGCCGGTCATGATCGCGCCGGGGAAGTAGAACCAGGTGCTCATGGGCCTGGTGAGCGCTGGGGCAGGTGCCACAGGATCGCATCCACGCAGGCGGCCACGTCGAGCTCCCCGGTGTCCAGGACGAGCGCGCCCGGCGCCTTGCGAAGCGGGGCGACCTCGCGCCCCATGTCGGCGGCGTCGCGCTCCTCGATCTCAGCCAGATAGCGGTTACCGCGATCGGGGCGGCCCATCTCGTCCGCGCGCCGCGCCGCCCGGACGGCGGCGGCCGCGGTCAGGAAGACCTTCAGCGTGGCGTCCGGCAGGACCACCGTGCCGATGTCGCGGCCGACCATCACCGTGTCTCCCCGGCGGGCAGCGGCGCGCTGGACGTGCAGCATCGCGTCGCGGACGGCCGCATGGCGGCTGACCGACGAGACGACACGATCGACGCGCGGCGTGCGCGCCTCCCTCGTCACGTCCCGGCGGTCGAGGAGGACCGTCTCGCGACGATCGGTCTGCTCGTGGCGCGGCCGCCGCACCTCGATCCGGACCTGCTTCGCGAGGCGGCCGAGCGCTTCCGCGTCATCGGCGTCGACATCGCGTTCGAGGGCGGCCAGCGTCAGCGCCCGATACATCAGGCCGGTGTCGACGAAGTTCGCGCCGATGCGCTGAGCGAGCGCATGTCCCACCGTGCTCTTGCCCGACCCCGACGGTCCGTCGACGGCAACCGTCAGTGGCTCGCGTGGCCGGGCCGTCCTGACCTTCGGGCGGGCGCCTGCCATCGCCTCCACCTCTGCCGGGCGCAGCGGGCGCCACTCCCCCTCCTTCAGACCGTCGAGCGACAGCGAGCCCAGCCTGGTGCGAATGAGGCGCCCAACGCGGTAGCCACCCGCGGCGAAGAGACGTCGGACCTCGTGCTTGCGGCCCTCCCCAACCCTGATGCGAATCCACCGTCCGGGCTCGGGCGTCGACCGGCGCACCTCGGCTGGCGGTGCGGCGAGCTGGATGGCGAGGAGGCGCGCCGGCCCGTCGTCGAGCATGACCCCGTCCAGCAGGACGTCCATGTCCCGTCGCGAGGGCTCCGGGTCGACGAGCACCGCGTACTCGCGCTCGACCCCGTAGCGCGGATGCAGGACGCGGTTGGCCCATTCGCCATCGTTCGTGAGCACCATGAGGCCCTCGGAATCGACGTCGAGGCGGCCGGCCGGCCAGAGGCGCCCCGCGGGAGCGTGATCGATGAGGCTGACGACCGAGCGCCGGCCGCGCTCGTCACGGGCCGACGAGAGGAGCCCGATCGGCTTATGGACCGCGTAGTGGACCGTCGCCAACGGTGCGGCGAGCGGAGTGCCATCCACCGCCACCTGATCGGATCCCGGCTCGGCGCTGTCGCCAAGCTGGGCCCGCCGCCCGTTGACCGTGACACGACCCGCCGAGATGAGGGCCTCCGCCCCCCGCCGCGAGGCGACCCCGCTGCGGGCCAGGAGCTTCTGGATCCGCTCAGCCGGCATCGACCGGCTCCTGCTCCTCGGCAGCCGGCAGCGTCGGTGGTTCACCCTCCTCGATCGGAGGCAGGTCGTCGAGCGAGGTCAGGCCGAAGCGTTCGAGGAAGGCGAAGGTCGTCCCGTACAGGATCGGCCGGCCGGGAGTGTCCCGCCGCCCCATCTCGGCCACGAGGCGCCGATGGAGGAGCGAGCGGAGGACGTAGTCCGAGTCGACGCCGCGCACCCGATCGACCTCGCCGCGCGTGCAGGGCTGCCGGTACGCGACCACCGCCAGGGCCTCGAGCGCCGCCGGCGTGAGGCGAGCCTCCTCGCGCGCCGCGTAGGCCGCCAGCCGCTCGCCGACCTCCGGAGCGGTGGCCAGCTGCCAGGCATCGTCCATCCGCTGCAGCCGCAGGCCGCGGCGATCCTCGAGGAGGTCCTCGGCCAACGCGGCGAGGCCGGTCTCGGCCTGCAGGCGCGGCAGGCCCGCGAGCTCCGCCAGCTCAGCGGTCGTCAGCGGCCGCTCGGCAATGAAGAGGAGCGCCTCGAGGAAGGCGCCCAGATCGTCGGCCGCGGTCATGCCATCGTCTCCACCACGATTGGGCCGAACAGCTCCCGCTGGCGGACCCGAACCTGGCGGCGGCGGACCAGCTCGAGCGTCGCAAGCAATGTCACGGTCGCCTCCGTGCGCGATCGGCAGGTCGCGAGCAGCTGCTGCAGCACGACCCGCCCTCCGCCCGCCAGCGCTGCGCGGAGGACGGCGATCTGCATCGCGATGGTGATCTCGCGCGCCACGATCTCGGGGGGCGGCGGCTCGGGCTCGGGGATCGCGGCGAGCGCTCGCATCGCCTCGACCAGCAGGCCGGCCGGCAACGGCGTCACCGCGACCGTGGGAAGGTCCGATTCGCGTGGCTCGCGGCGCTGCATCGGCGCGACCAGGTCCAGATCGCCCAGCGCGCGGGCCGCGTCGCGCAGGACGCGGTACTCGATGAGCCGTCGCCGGAGCTCCTCCTCGTCCGGCTCGTCGGCTCCGTCGCCGGGGAGCGGTGGAAGCTCGCCGGGCAGCATGCTGCGCGACTTGATGAGGATCAGCTGGGCGGCGATCGCGACGAACTCGGCGAGCTGCGCCGGCTCCACCGGACGCTCGGCCAGGTACGCGACGTAGGCGTCCGCCAGGTCGGCGAGGGGAACGGTCAGGACGTCGAGCTGGCGCGACTCGATGAGGTGCAGCAGCACCGCCAGCGGGCCGGAGAAGCTGGGCAGCTGGACCTCGAATTCCGCCTCCCACGCGCCCGCGGCCGTGACCGAGACGGCAGTCTGCTCGGCCTCAATGATCGGGATCGCTTCGACGTCTCGCGCCATGACCGCTCAGCGACCCTCGTCGGCCCGGCGCAGCGCGGCAGCCAGGGCCGCATCGTCGGGTTCGACCGAGCCACGGATGAGCGCGGCGGTGCGCTGGCTGCAGCCGGCGGCGGCTGCCGCGTCCGCCGAGAGCGTCGCGTGATGCAGGTACAGATGGAATGGGTACCGCCACGAGCGCGCATCCGGCGAAGCCAGGCGAGCGAGCGAGCGCGGGGCGAGCGCCTCGACCACGACCCCCGCGACACGGTGCCACAGTCGCATGCGCCGGCCCTTGGCGGCGTCGTGGAGCATCGCGGCGGCGAGCAGGTCTGGATCGTGCTGGCCGGCGGCTAGCAGGCGCCCGGTGACGTCGAGCGCGTGTCGGCGGTCGGCGGTGGGCATCTGCGCGAAGAGGCTCCATGCCGCGTCCGGCAGCAGGACGCGGGCGCGCTCCTCCTCGTCCGGATCGACGCGGGCGGTCAGGTGGCCGATGAACTGCCCAACCCTATGCACCGATCAGGAACCCCTCGATCGCCGACGCGAGGCCGAAGAGCCAGCCGAGCGGTCCGTTGCCGGGTCCGTAGCTCAGGACCAGCAGGAGCAGCAGTGCGACGTATCCGTACTGGGCATAGCGCTGTGCCATGAACGCCTGCTTCGGCGGCAACAGGGGAAGCACCACGTTGTAGCCGTCCAGCGGCGGAATCGGGATCAGGTTGAAGAGGCCCAGGGCGACGTTGAAGTACACGATCAGCTGCATGACGGTGTTCGGGAAGGCCGCGTCCAGGAACCCGAGCTGCAGCAGGATCCGGAACAGGATGGCGACCACGCTGGCCACCGCGAAGTTCGCGATCGGCCCGGCGAGGGCGACGAGCGTCAGCCCACGCCGGCCCCCGCGCAAGGCGTAGGCGTTGACCGGCACCGGCCTGCCCCAGCCGAAGCCGGCGAGGAGGAAGAAGAGAGCTCCCAGCGGATCGAGGTGCCGCAGCGGGTTGAGGCTCACCCGCCCCAGGGCCCGCGGCCGATGATCCCCAAGCTGGTCGGCCACCAGGGCGTGGCTAAATTCGTGGAACGTGATCCCGACGATCAGGGCAACCCCGATCCCGACCAGCACCGGCGCGGAGAATGAGCCGAAGAGCACTATCCGAGCTCCGGCATGAGCTCGCGCAGCACCGCCAGCAATCGGGCAGCGCCGATCGGTCCCATCGCCAGGACCTCCTCGTGCGTCACCTCGCCCTCCATCTCCGGTGTCGCCTTGTTCGTGATCAGGCTGAAGCCGAGCACCCGGACGCCCTGCTGGCGGGCCACCAGCACCTCAGGGACGGTCGACATGCCGACCGCGTCGGCGCCAAGGGTACGCAGCATGCGCAGCTCGGCGCGCGTCTCGTAGCTCGGCCCTGTCAGCATGAGGTAGACGCCCTCCCGCAGGGAGATGCCGGCACGACCGGCGGCGGCGCGCGCCCGGGCGCGCAGGTCGGCGTCGAGCGCATCGGTCATCGACACGAACCGGGGGCCGAGGCGATCGATGTTCGGCCCGGCCAGCGGGTTGTCCGCCGACAGGTTGATGACGTCGGCGATCAGCATCAAGTCGCCGGGGTCAAACTCCGGATTGATCCCACCCGATGCGTTGGTCACGACCAACGTGCCGATGCCGAGGCTCAGGCAGGCCCGCGGCAGGATCGTGACCTGCCGCTGCGACCAGCCCTCGTAGGGGTGCGCGCGACCTGAAAGGAGCAGCACCGGGATGCCGGCCACGATGCCGGCCACCAGCTCCCCGGCATGCCCCGCCACGGTCGCCACCGGGATGTGCGGGATCTCCGCATACGGGATGGCGATGCGCGGCTCGGCATCCAGGAGCTCGACGACGCCACCCAGGCCCGAGCCGAGGATGATCGCCAGCCTCGGCGCGGCGAGCTGCGGGGTGTCCGCCAGCCGATCGCGGATCAGGGCCGCCGCCTCGTCGATGCGCCGCTCCAGCTCCGCTCCGTAGACCCCGTCGGAGAACGAGCGGCGGGGTTCCTCCACCTACATCCGCTCCAGCAGGTCGCGTTTCTTGGCCTCGTACTCCTCGGGGGTGATGAGGCCGCGATCCCGGAGCGCGGCAAGGCTCTCGAGGGTCGCCGTCAGCTGATCGGCCGCCGATGGTGGGGACGACGGCGCAGCCGCGGGCCCGGGAGCGGTGGGAGCCGGCGACGCCGCGGGCTGGCCGGGCTCCATCGGGACCTGCGCGACGCGATCGGAACCGGCGCGCGGGGGCATCGGCTCGGCGCGCTGCATGGCGGGTGCGCCACTGGGAGCCTGCATCCGGGGCGGTGGGGCGAGGTCGGGCCGCTCCAGCTTCTCCTTCTGGTTGAGCATCGCGATCTTGAAGCGCACCGGGTCGGCGAGCATGTAGTAGTCCTGGATCCCGGCCGACTCATCCGCGGCGGTCAGGATGTCGAGCGTGCCGAAGTCGAAGATGCGACCGATCCAGCTCTGGGTGAGGTGCGCGTCGTTGATCTTCTCCAGGCCGGAGTCGGCCATCTCCTTGTTGAAGATCCCCTCCGCTTTGATCAGGCGGCGGGTCGTGACAAACCACTCCTGGTTGCGCCAGCTCCAGATCTTCAGCCCGATCCGCGCCAGGGAGACGATCAGCGCCACCAGGGCGATGATCTGGAGGATGCCCAGCAACTGATTGCTCGGGCCGCTCGTCGACGCCCAGATCAGCACGGCGAAAGCGAGGATGGCCGCGATCACGAACGGCCAGGTCTCGCCGAGCACCGCGAACCAGTGCTGGCGGCTCTCGAAGACGACCTCCTCGCCCCGGCTGAGAAGGTTGCGCGCGTAACTCATCGGGAGTGCTCCGCTTA
Source organism: Candidatus Limnocylindria bacterium (assembly GCA_036564495.1). Lineage (GTDB taxonomy): Bacteria > Chloroflexota > Limnocylindria > QHBO01 > QHBO01 > CF-167. The sequence goes on along the minus strand of DATCOX010000020.1, from coordinate 2,529 downwards.
GCTCAGGCTCGTGGATGCGCTCGCGCGTAGACCTCGCGGAGGCGCTCTCCGGTCAGGTGCGTGTAGAGCTGGGTGGTGCTGATGCTAGCATGGCCAAGGAGGGTCTGGACCACGCGCAGGTCCGCTCCGCCCTCGAGCAGATGAGTGGCGAAGCTGTGCCGAAAGGTGTGCGGCGTCACCCTCGCCTCGACCCCGGCCACGCCTGCCCAGCGCCGCACGAGGCGCCACACCGATTCACGCGTCAGTCGCGCGCCACGCTGGCTGACGAAGACGGCGGTGGTTGGGTGGCCGGCCGTCCAGGTCGCCCGTGGGCCGGCGAGGTAGCGATGGATCCGCTCGCGGGCCTCCTCGCCCATCGGCACGCGCCGCTCGCGATTCCCCTTGCCGATGACCCGCACCTGCAGCCCGGGGAGGTCCAGGCGGTCCGTGTCAAGGCCGGTCAGCTCGCTCACCCGCAGGCCACAGGCGTAGAGCAGCTCGAGGATCGCCCGATCGCGAATCCCTACCGGCTCAGCCTCCGGCGGGGCGTCGAGGATGCTGGCCACGGCCTCCGCGCTCAGGACGTCCGGCAGGTAGCTCCCGGCCTTTGGAGCGTCGAGCAGCGCCGCGACGTCACGGTCGGCCAGCTCCTCGCGGAGCGCGAAGCCATAGAAGCTCCGGATCGCCGCCACCTTGCGCGCCTGGGTGCTCGGGCGCCGTCCGTCGCGCCGCAGCGCGTTGACGAAATCCCGCACCGGCTCCGGGTCGTGGCGCCAGGCGCGTCCCGCGGCCGCCGCGAACTGGGCGAGGTCGCGGCGGTATGCGGCCACCGTCAGCGGCGAGAGGCCGCGCTCGACCTGGAGCTCGTCCAGGAAGCCGCGGATCGCCGCCTCCAGCGCGGGATCGGTGTCGGGCATGGGCGCTTCAGTACGGAAGGAGCGAGGCCTTGGTGCGCAGCAGGTCGTAGAACGGCGTGCCACCGCTCAGCTCGACCATGCGGAGCGGCACCGGCAGGGCGCGCACCTCCACCGCCTCGCCGACCGCCATCGGCATGTCCCACTGGCCGTCGATGCTGATCGTCGCGCCGGAGACCGCCTGGCGCAGCGTCAGGCGCACGACGTGATCCTCGCCGGCGACCACGCTGCGCAGTGGCGAGAGATACCCGGCGACCGAGGTGATGATCATGTTCCGCAGCCGCGGGTCGAGGACCGAGCCGCCGGCGCTGAACGAATACGCGGTCGAGCCGGTCGGCGTCGCGACCACGACCCCATCGGAGACCCAGGTCGCCAGGTGGCTGCCGCTCACCTCGACCTCGACCTGGATCATGCGCACCCGCGGTCCGCGCGCCACGACCACCTCGTTCAGGCAGGCGTGGCCCTCACGATCGCCGCCCGCACGGATCAGGGTCGCCTCGATCCGGAACCGATCCTCGAGCGTGAAATCCCCGCCGGCAACCTTGCCCAGCGCCTGCTCGAGGTCGCCGGTCTCCACCTTGGCCAGGAAGCCGACGCGTCCCAGGTTGACGCCCAGTGTGGGCGCCGCCGAATCGCCGATGCCGCGCGCTGCACGCAGGAAGGTGCCGTCGCCGCCCAGGACGCAGATGAGGTCGCTCCCCACGCACTCGGCGGCGATCCGGTCGCCATCATCGGCCTCGGCGTCCCACGCTTCGATCCCGTTGGCCGCGCACCAGCCCCGTGCGCGATCCAGCGCGGCGCGGGCCTGTTCGTTGGTGGGGTTGAACGCGAAGCCGAAGCGAGTCACTCGCCGGTCCGCAGCCTCGCCGCGATCTCGTCGACTCCCCGCCGCAGCGCCGCCAGCTCCGCGGCCAGCTCGTCGGGCGTGACCGCGGCGTACGAGCGGTCCAGGCCGGCCGCAATCAGGGCGCGCATGAGGCTCGACGGCGAGACGCCCCTTCCCCGGGCGACCTCCTCGACCCGTTCCAGCAGCGCGTCGGGCATCCGCAGCGAGACGATCTGGCGCATCGTGTCCGGCGCCAGCTCGTGGGCCGGCTCCGGGACCGCGGCAAGCTCGGCGAAGACGCTCAGCTGTTCGCCGGCCGTGACCGGCTTGCGCTTCATGGCGGCCATCGTACTGCGCCCGTCATACGGCGGAGGGCGCCACCTCGTCCACCAGCGCCGCCCAGTCGGAGCTCGCGCCCTCGCCGATCTCGAGCAGCGCGAGGAACTCGCGATTGCCGTCCGCACCGGTGATCGGTGAGCCGATCAGGCCGCTCGGGCGGAACCCGGCCTCGGCCGCATCGACGCCGAATCGGAGCAGCACGGCCCGATGGGTAGCGGCGTCACGCACCACGCCACCGCGCGGGACCGCGTCCCGGCCGGCCTCGAACTGGGGCTTGACCAGGGCGATCGCGCGGCCGCCGTCGTCCAGCAGGCCGCGCACTGCGGGCATGACGAGGCGGAGCGAGATGAAGGAGAGGTCGAGCGTGGCGAGGTCGATCGGCTCCGGCAGGGCGTCGAGCCTCCGCAGGTTGGTACGCTCCATGCTCACGACCCGTGGGTCCCGCGCCAGGCGGTCGAGCAGCTGCCCGCG
>DATCOX010000088.1:0-2625 GCA_036564495.1 Candidatus Limnocylindria bacterium | reverse complement strand
GCTGCCGAGCCGGAGATGCCGATGATGCGCCAGATTCCACTGATGGAGCAGCTCTGCCGCGAACAGCTGCGGGCGGCGATGCGGGCCCTGGTCGACGTCAGCGAAGAGGCGGCGCGCGCGGTCTGCGCTCGCGATGACGAGATCGACCACCTGTACAGCAGCGTCTACGAGGATTCGATGGCGTTGATGAGCGTCGCCCCGGACAAGGTGCGGCAGGCAACCCACATGCTCTTCGCCGCCCACCACCTCGAGCGGCTCGGCGATCGCGTGACGAACATCGGCGAGGACGTGGTCTTCCTCGCCACCGGCCGAATTGAGGATCTCAACCCATAGCTGCCGTGCGTCGACGAATTCTCATCGTCGAGGACGATCTCACCCTTCGCCAGGCACTCTCGTACAACCTCACCCGCGAGGGGTACGAGGTCGCCGGAGCCGGTGATGGAGAATCCGCGCTGGCGGCCGCCCAGGGCCGATTCGACCTCATCCTGCTCGACCTGATGCTGCCCGCGATGAGCGGCCTGGAGGTGCTCCGCGCCCTGCGCGGGGGCGGGATCAGCACCCCCGTGATCATCGTCAGCGCCAAGGCCGATGAGGTCGACCGAGTCGTGGGCCTGAAGATCGGCGCGGACGACTACGTCACGAAGCCCTTCAGCCGCCCGGAGCTGCTGGCACGCATCGAGGCGGTGCTGCGCCGGCACCGGCGCGACGGCACCGAGCCGGAGGTGCGGCCGCAGCGCCTCGAGATCGGCCCGATCGTGGTCGACCTCGACCGGCGCCAGGTGAGCGTCGGTGGAACGCCGACGCACCTCACCACCAAGGAGTTCGACCTGCTCGCGTTCATGGCCGGCAGCCCGGGCCGCATCTTCACCCGCGACCAGCTCCTCTCCCGCATCTGGGGCTACGACTTCGCCGGCGACGGCCGGACGGTCGACGTCCATATCAGCTGGCTTCGCGGCAAGCTGCGCGGCACGGGCGATCACAACTGGTTCAGGACGGTGCGGGGCGTCGGGTACGCCTTCTCACCGCCGGCCGGCTGACGTGGACATAGGGAGGGCGGGCATCGAGCCGAGCGTCGCCGAGGCGGCGTTCGAGGCACTGCTGGGACGGAACCACGGCGATCCGGTCCTGCTCCTCGTCGACGAGCGGCTGCACGTCATCCGAGCGGGGCCGCAAGCCCAGAAGCTGACCGACCGGGCGCCGGACCAGCTGCGCGGGCTGAGCCTGATCGCCGCATTCGGGTCGGCGCCGCTCGACGCCGTGGCGCGCGCCGCCGCAGCCAGCGGGAAGCCGGCGACCGGCGAGGCGCAGCTCGGTGGGCCGGCCCGCCGCACCTTCCAGGTCGACGCCGTGCCGATCCCGCGCGCCGGCCTGGTGCTTGCCCTCCACGACATCACCCACCTGCGGCGGGTCGAGCGCATCCGGCGCGACTTCGTCGCCAACATCAGCCACGAGCTGCGGACCCCGATCACCTCGATCAAGCTGCTGGCAGAGACGCTTCAGGCTGCCAGCGGCGACGAGACCGCCCTCCCCGACTTCGCGAACCAGATCGCCAGCGAGGTTGATCATCTGGCACAGCTCGTCGACGAGCTGCTCGACCTGACTACGATCGAGTCGGGCGAGGTTCGGCTGGCGATCGAGGCGGTCGATCCGGCGGACGTCCTCGCCTCGCTGGCGGAGCGGATCGGGCCGGTGGCGGAGCGTCGCAGGATTGCTGTCCGAATCCTTCCGCACGACCCTGCCGCGGGCAGCGTGCGCGCGTCAGCCGACTTCGATCGGCTCGGCCAGGCGCTCCTCAACCTGGCGCACAACGCCGTGAAGTTCAGCTCCGCCGGAGGCGAGGTGCGACTCAGTTGGCAGCTGAACGAAGATCGGGTGCGCTTCCTCGTGGCCGATGACGGGATCGGGATCTCGACCGCCCACCAGGCGCGAATCTTCGAGCGCTTCTACAAGGTGGACCGTTCCCGCACGCGGGTGGGCTCTGACGACGGGCTGGTGACCGGCAGCGCCGGCCTGGGGCTGGCGATCGTCCGTCACATCGCCGACGCCCACGGCGGTCAGGCGGGGGTCGAGAGCCTTGAGGGGGTCGGCTCGACGTTCTGGGTCGAGACGCCCCGCACCGAGCCCCCGACGGAGCCTTAACCGCGGCATGCTACTGGTGGCGCCACGGCCCCTAGGTGGCGCAGACTCGGCCCGATGACTGATGCGCAGGATCGGGCCTTCGTCGAGGAACAGATCCGGGCCAACCTGGGGGGCGACCTTCGCGCCGCCGCGGAATTGCTCGCCGACGACTACCTGGAAGAGTATCCCCAGTCGGGCGAGGTGATTCATGGCCGGGCGAATGCGCTTGCCCAGGCGGCCGCCAACCCCAAGCCTCCTCAGCTGATCGGCTCGCCGCGCCTGACGTGGTGCGGTGACGGGCTGCTCGCAGCGGAGGCGCGGGCAGCCTATCCGGATGGCGCTTGGTGGGTGATCGCCCTGTACGAGGTATCCGGCCGAGTCGTGACCCGCGAGACGGCCTACTACGCCGCACCGATCCGGAGCGCCGCCTGGCGCACCCCCCACGTCGTCCCCATCCCCGAGGCCGAGCTGCTCGGCGGCGCGGGCGGGCACCAGGCGGTCGACCGG
>DATCOX010000075.1:0-4547 GCA_036564495.1 Candidatus Limnocylindria bacterium | reverse complement strand
GCCGACCTCGCGGCTCAAGGCAGCCATATGAAGCAAGGCGGACCGTTTCAGCGAATGCCCCCGCTGGCGGCAAACACGGTCGGCCGGCCCAATGGATCATGGGCGACTGCCCGAGCGGAAGCAGCAGCGTCCCGACCGAGGGCACGCTCGATGTCGTCGCGGCTCAGAGCCAGCACGAGGTCAAAGCGCCCTGCGCTTGCAATGGGCGCCCCGGGCTCGACGATGGTGGGAAGATCCGCGGCGTCAAGGAACCGAATAACAGTCGCGCTGTAGGCATCCAGGATCACGACCGAGCGCTGATCCGCGGCTGCCGCGAGGGCCACCAAGTCGTACCGATACGCCTCGTAGCGATCCGCGATCGGGCGAGACAGGTAGGCATTTCCGCTCGCGACCGCGAGCACCGATAACGCGAGCGCCAGGACGCCGGTGACGAATCGTGCCGGCCCGATCCCCCATCTGGTGCCGCTGTACGAGACGATCTCCCGCACACCCACGCCCACGGCCACGGCAACTGGTGCTGCGAGGCCCAACGCGCGGAGGAAGTGTGGTGCGCCGCCCTCGGTGGCAACGAGGGGCGGTAACAGGAAGATGGGCAGGCTGGCCAGAATCAGGGCATCGGCAGGGTTGCGGCGTCCCCGCCAGAGGGCTGCCACGCCGACTGCCGCGACGATGAAGAGCGGCCAGCCAAGCAGAGGGAGGGCGTTCACGTCGTGTCGTGGATTGGGGTCGCCCGTCACAGCGAACATGCCGATCGTCCGCAACCAGTGGTCTACGAGGTCGACCGGCTGGCCGCCGATCACCGGTAGGACGCCGAGCATCCGCCCGAAGTAGCTGGCAGGGTCGAGGAGAGCGGCGAGCAGCATGGGGGCGGCGACCAGCGCGAAGGAGACTGCGAATGGGCCGAACGTCGGTCGCACCCGCGCGTAGTACTCGCGATCGGTATGCCGCAGCCACAGGATCCAGACCAGCACGAGGAGGGGCAACAGCTTCAGGGGCTGATACGTGTACAGCGTTGCCAGGGCGGTCACGGCGCCGGCAACGAGCGCCGTTCGTCGATGCGGCCTGTCCGCCCAGGCAAGCAGGGACACGAAGCAGAGAGCCGCGAAGAGCGGGACCAGGGTGTTGCGCATCCCGTCGCGGCTGACGCTGACCAGCCACAGCGAGCCCGCAGCCCATCCGGCCCCCGCCAGGCCAGCGACGTTCCCGTACCGCCGCGCGAGCAGCCAGATGGCGAACACGCCGGCGACCCCGATCGCGGCTGCCGTCGCGTGCAGTACGAATGTGCTCTCGCCGAAGGCATGAAATGCGACGGCCACGATGTATCCGAAGAGCGCCTCGCGCCCGCCGCCATCGGCAAAGAAGAGCGGGTGGAAGCCTGGCACAGTCAGGAGCCGATGCGCATCCAGCGCCTCAGCTGCCTCGTCCAGGTACAGCCCGCCGGGGTTGGCGGCCAGATCGATGAAGCGCAGCATGGCTGCAGCGACGAGGATGGCAGCGAGCAGGAGGAGGACGAGCGAAGATCGCACGGCGAGATCATGATGGCGCCGCGTGATGACCACCCGTGCGATCCGGACGCCTGGCGCCGGACCGGCCGACCTCCTTGGCCTTCTCGGGCTGGTCGCATGCGCAACGCTGTTGCGGACGTGGCTGCTCGGGTCGCCGGAGCTCTTCCGCGATGAGGCGGCATCCTGGCTCCTTGCGGGCGCTGGCTGGACACAGATCATTCCGCGGTCCTTCGCCGAGCCCTATCCCCCTCTCTACCCGTTCGCGCTGAAAGCGGTCATCGGCATGCTCGGGGACAGTCCCGCGGCGTTACGGGCGCTATCGGTCCTCGCAGGCGTGGCATTGGTGGCCGTGACCTGGTTCTGGGCCCGCGCCGCGATCGGGCGACTGCCAGCCTTCGCGGCCGCAGGCCTGGTCGCCCTCTCCCCGCTCGCCATCGCGAACGCGCGCGACGCTCGGATGTATGCGCTCGAGGCCCTGTTCATCACGCTCGCGTGGTGGCTCATCTGGCGCCTTGTGACGGATGATCGCGTCCCGTCGCAACCCTGGTTGGTGATCGTCGCCGCCTCCCTGGCGATCGGCGGGGAGCTCTGGACGATGCCCACCGGCCTCGTCGCGTTTGGTCTACAGGGGGTCGTCGTCGCAATCCTGGCGCGGAGGAACGGCGGCGCCGGGGTGCGTGCGGCTGTCCTGAGCCTGGCCGTGGGGGCTCTCCTCTTCCTTCCCTGGCTGCCCCGGCTCGCGGACCTGGTCGTCCATGCCCGCCCGTTCTGGACGCCGCGCCCGGATCTGCAGGACCTCGCGGCGTCGTTCGGCGGCCTTTTCGGAACGGAAGCCCTGATACCGGTCGCCGCGATCCTGGGGGTCGTGGGGCTGGTCGTCGCCGCTATTGGGGTCAACGCGATCGCTCGGTCGGAGCGCGGCGACGCCCTGGCCACGACATTCGCGGTTGTCGGTGGCATCGGTGTGATAGTCGCCTGGTGGCTCGCTTCGCTCGTGCGGCCGGCCTTTGACGTCCGATACATCGGGCCAGCGGTGCCCCCGTTCTCGATCGCCGTTGCTGCCGGTGTCGCGGCCGTGGTCAGACGGGTCGGCGGATCGCCCGTTGGTCGCCGCGCTGTTGTGGCCGGTGGCGCGATGGCGCTGGGACTCCTCGTCTGGAGCGCCGTGCAGTTCGAGGCTCGGTTGATCGGCGGCCCCGTTGCACCCGCGGAGGCCGCGGTGGCGCTGCTTGCACAACGGGTCGGCGCGGGCGACCTGATTCTGGCGGCGGACCCGCGCTCGTTTCTCCCGATCGACTATCTCGTCGAGCGCACCTCCGACCCAATTGCGGTGCCTGCCGCGCTGCGCTACTGGCGCTCCGGCGTCGCGGCAGCGTACACCGGCGGAGATCTCGTCCCAGCGGCGATGAGCATCTCATCGAGTACTCGGCTTGACGAGCTCATCGCATCGCCGTCGAGCGGCATCTGGCTGGTGGCCATCGCGGATCCCGAAAAGGAGGTGGCGCAGTTTGTCTCGATGACACGGCTCCGCCTCACCGAGGTTGAGCGCTACACGGTCCGCCATAACGGGGCCAGTGGCTTGGTCGTCCAGTTCCAGGCCGTGCCCTCGAGCTGAGCTCCGGCATACCCTACTGGGCGAGGAGGAGGAGGAGGTCGTGGTGGAGATGAGGGGACTCGAACCCCTGACCCCCTCCTTGCAAAGGAGGTGCTCTCCCAGCTGAGCTACATCCCCATCGCCAAGGGTCATGGTACTGCGCCGGCACTGCAGGCTACGGTGGTGTTAGCCGCCTCCGCGCCTCGGGTGGCGGCGGCTCGCCGGCCGGCCACTCCACCCGGCGCACGACGCAGATCGGCGTCTGTTCCGCGGACTGCCCCAGGGGATTGTCTGCGAAGAGGCGCGCGACGAGGCGGCGGCCGAGGCCCGGACTGAGCCCGAGGACGTTGCAGCCGGCGTCGTTGGCGTCGATCACGGCGACCGGAACCCCGGTCGTCGCAGCGATCGCGCGTGCGGCTCGGCCGGGGTCGCGAGGACCGAGGGTCGCGGCCTGGTTGTACGGTGGGATCGTGTACGAGGTCGGGCCGTCGATGGCCGCGGCCTGGCGGCCAGCGATCCGGTAGAAGAGGCCATGCACCCCGAATGGCTTGGTGAGGCCGCTCACCGCGGCCGCCAGCAGGATGCGCGGCGCGCCGACCTCGCCGATCGCCAGCTGCATCGTCTCGGCCGTACCGAGGCCGATCCCGTAGCCCGGACGCGTGACGAATCGGACCAGGAAGCGGGCAAGGCGTCCCGGGCGGATGCTGGTCATCGGGTACGAGCGGCCCTCGGTGATCGCCACCATCCGCTCGCTGACGGCGACCAGGGCGGTGTCCGCGGGAAGCGGCGTGGCATAGCGACTGACGACCGCCACCGCGTCGTCGGCCTCGGTCACCAGGTGGGTGCGCACTGGGTGGCGGGCGTAGACCGTGCCGTCGATCGTGGCGTGCAAAGCGCGGTCAGGATTCGGCTCGGCCAGGATCCCCATCGGGCGGTCGGCCGGTTCCGGCACGGGCGGGCGCTCCATCGGACTTGGGCGGTGAGTGGTGGGCGTTTCTGGACTCGAACCAGAGACCTCTGCCTTATCAGGGCAGTGCTCTAACCAGCTGAGCTAAACGCCCCCTCGCGGGGCGGCATGGTACCTGCACCACTCGCGACGGCGCAAGGTGACCTGGCCCGGACAAGCGAAGGGCCGCCCGGCGTGCCGGACGGCCGTATGCCTTGGCGGCTGAAGAGTGACAGGAACCCGCGTTGTCGACGGGAGGTCTGTAGGTTCGAGGGCGGCCAACTCGTCCCGCTTGCGCGGGCGCCCGATCCCCCTCGTGGGAGCGGACCATTCGATGAGCTGGTCGATCGACCTGGAAGATTGGATCCTCCGGCGAACCGGCGGATCGGGCTCTCCCTAGAAAGGAGGTGATCCAGCCGCACCTTCCGGTACGGCTACCTTGTTACGACTTCGTCCCAATCACCAATCCCACCTTCGACGGCTGCCTCCTTGCGGTTGGCCC
>DATCOX010000070.1:0-4702 GCA_036564495.1 Candidatus Limnocylindria bacterium | reverse complement strand
CGGCTCGAGCCCCAGAACGTGTATTTCCCGCTCGGGGTCGGCAACCATGTCGACCATCAACTCTGCCGCGAGACGGGCCTCGGGCTCCTCGCCGAATCTCGCCGCTGGGTCATGCCGGGACCCGAGTGGGCGGGCAACGTCGTGTTCTACGAGGACTTCCCGTACGCGTGGTGGCGCGGCTTCGAGAGCCTCGACGACCTGCCCGCCGGGGCCCTCGAGACGCTCCCGCGAGAGGTCCTCCTGACCCCGCGGTATTCGGACATCACGGACCAGCTCGAACGCAAAGTCCGCGGGATCGAGTTCTACGAGAGCCAGCTCGACCGGCTCTTTGGCGGCGAGAAGCAGATGGCCGGCGCAGTCCGCCAGCAGGCCGCGCGAATCGCCGCTTCGGGTGGGGTGAACGGCGCCGCCGAGCGGTACTGGCACAGCTACCTGCCGTAGGGGTCCATGGCGGCTCGCGCCGCCGATCGGCCGCTGGTCCGCGGGCTAGCTGTGGTTCCCATGTAGGTTGTTCACCCGGCGCCGCCGCGCGCCATCGCGGGCGGTCCTGAGGGGCCGGGCGACACTCGCTATTCCTGGGGGAATAGCCGGCGGCCTGAGCGTGCTCCGCGGTCGAACGAATTTGACAGCATTGACCGCCCGCTGAGCGTGGTCAGGTCGATTCGTATTCCGCTCTGAATGGCGCGGCCTCTCCGACTCCGGCCTGGCGCCGACTGTCAAGAACGTGCCCGGGAATCACGCCTGGCAGGCCACCGCACCGCCCGCGAGGACCGTGTCGGAGCGAGCCCAGATCGAGCCATCGACGTCCTGGTAGATACACGCCCACGTCGACTGCCCAAGCCTGCGCTCGGTGAGCGCCTGTGCCAGGGCCCTTTCGAGGGCGGCACCGGCCGGACGCTCGACGACAACGAAGTCGGGGTCATAGCGGTCGAGGATGGCGATCGCGTCCGGGCTGCCGCTCGAGACGCGGTCGACGTCGTTCCAGAGGGCAGTGGAATAGAGCTCGATCCGTGAATCGACCGAGACGAGTTCGCCGGGAACCGCGAATTCCAGCCACGAGCCCCAGACCTGCGGGTTCCAGACGGTCGCTGCGTGGGAGTTGAGATTCTCGAACAGCGCCAGCCTCTGGGTGATGCCCTGGGGCGCGTAGGAGAGGACGCCGCTCGGGACGCCGGCCGGCCCAAGGGGTCGCCATATCGGAAGGAGCGCGATGCCGGTAAGGATGAGGATTCCGGCGACGACGGCGTTGAGGGGAGATCCTTTGGTGCCGCGGCGAGTACGGCCGCGAAGCTCGTCCCCGTCTGTGATGCGTGTCGCTGCATCAGTCGCCGTGGCCGGGTCGCGGCTCGGGTTCGCAGGAGTCCTCAGGAAGCCCGCGCACACGAACACCGCTGCGAGCGGCCACCAGGCGAGGCCTCGACCCGTCACCGCGCCGAGGAGCGCAAAGACAACGAGGGTGAGAAGTGCCGGCCACGGCGGCAACGCCGAACCCCCGCCGCTCCGGCCCCGCCGCGCGCGCCAGGCGATGAACGCCGCGACGAGCGCGACCGACAGCCAGAAGAGGATGCCTGGCGCATCGGTCAGCCCGGGAGGACGCCATTCACTGACGCGCGAGCCGATCGTCGGGTTCGTGGCGAGGTTGACAACGTAGGACCAGACGCCGACGCCGAGCGGATTCGCGACCGGAGCCAGCGCTGAGGCGGCCGCGACAGCGAGCATCGTGTGCCGCCCGAGTGCCGAGCCGGAGGGTGCGCTGGCGCTGGCGGCGCGTCCGGTGGGCGCGACGCGTGCGGGCGTGGCGGGCGCGGGCGCGGGCGCGCCGGATGCGGGCGCCGCGCGGAGGTCTGCGAGCCACGCGAGGCCCGGCAGCACGATCGCGAGCGGGAAGCTGCCGTGGAGGTTTGCCCAGAGGAGCGCGAAGATCGGCAGCAGCCAGACTCGACCCGGATGGCGTTCGCGATCCGCGAGCACGAGCAGCGACGCCGCGAAGAGGACCATTGCGAAGAGCTGCGGCCGAAGCGCGAGCGCCGGGGCCGCGACGACGAACGCCCCCAGGACCAGGAGCGCGGCCCCCCGCATCGGGAGCTCCGGCGCCCGCTTCCGGACCACGACGAACAGCAGCCCGAAGATCGCGCCCACGAGCCCGGCGCGCAGCATCACGAGGCCGGTCCAACCGGCGACTCGGTACACGCCGGCCAGGAGGAGCTGTGCGCCCCACTGCTGGTCCGGCCAGGCAGCGCCGGGAATCGTGAAGGTATACGTGTCGGTTTGCGGTATCCCGGCGCCGTCGAGGATCGAGGTTCCCGTGCGAAGCTGGTAGGCGAGATCCACAGCCGGCATCGCGGCGACGAGGGCCGCGAGCACCGGCAGGGCGATCGCGAGGAAGGCCCAGAGGTCGGAGAGGCGCGGCCGGAGGAGTCGGTCGGCCGTCATGGCAGCACCCGCGAAGAGTCCAGCCAGCGAGAGGCCGGGGTCGGGCCCATGACCCGGGGCAGCAACGGGATGGTCGCGATCAGCATTGCGAAGCCGTTGATCCACAGGACCGGGAGGGCGATTGCCGAGGCGAGCGGGACGGTCCATCGGCGGTCGGTCAGCGCGCCCCACGTGACGACGATCGCGGCCACGACCAGCCGGATCGGCAGGGCGATCGGGACGACGAATGCGGGGCTCGGGGCACCGGAGGCAGCACGGAGGACGTCGACCCACTCCCACCACAGCGACGGCGCGATCGCGAACGACACGCCGGCCACGATCGCCGTCGCGGCCAGCGCGATCCCGAGGGATCGCCACTCCCGTCGAACCGCGAACCACAGCAGGCCGATCCCGGGCGTGATCTTCGTCAGCAGCACGAACGACCACGTCCACGGCCAGCGGAATCCGAGGAGGATCGCCGCCGCGAGGAGCAGGTGGATGTTGCCGACCGTGAGATCGACGAACACGGGGACGAGCATCAGAACAAAGGCCGTCCAGAGCCCGGCCTGCCACACGATCGCCGCGATGAGGAGCAGGGTCCAGCCCGCGATGAACCACTCCCACGGGAGCGCGTGGATCGGCCACAGGATCTGGGTGAACGCCGGCGAGTAGAAGTAGGCGTCGGCCGCCGCGGGGGCCGTCGCGCTGTACGGGTGGAGCGGGTCCGAGCTCCAGTACGTGTGCGCGTCGACGCCCGTCTGCGTGAGCCCGAACATGTGCGCAACCGCGAGGGCCACGCAGGCGAGAATCGCGCCGTCGCGGGCGGGTCGCAGGAGCTTCGCCCGGATCGGGAAGATGCCGACGGTCACCGCGGCATCCTACGGGCAAGGGAGCAGCCCAGGAACCTGATGAGGCCGGGGCCGCCGATCGTCTGGACGTCGGGGGAACGCCAGCCTGCTCGACTAAGCCGGCCGGCTAGGAGCGGGGCGGGACGAAATAACCGATTCGCTTGCGTTTGTGGTGGATAGCACGCATGATGACCTCATGACGACGTTCCTCACCACTGGACAAGCCGCCCGCTTGCTTGGCGCCTCCCGCCAGCATGTGGCCACGCTGTGCGACCGAGGCTTGATCGCCTGCACCCGGACGGGCGCTCATCGTCGGATCGCGAGCAGCGAACTCGAGCGATATGTCGCCACTAAGCGCGACCTGGACTCCTCGCACCTACTCCTGCTGTGGGTGTCACGAGCCTCTGCGGCCCATGTTGCGGGGGATCCACAGGCGGCCTTCAAGGCGGCGCGCCGACGCCTCGTCCAACAGGCCGAGCGTGAGCCCCACGGCACGAAGCTCATCCGCGCCTGGCGCAAGCAGATCAAGGCCGGACCCGAGGCCGTCATGCGCGTCCTGACCTCGACCGATCCCGAGGCGATCACGCTCCAGAGCATTTCGCCCTTCCGCTTCCTGCTCAGCCAGGCTGAGCGCGACCGAATTGTCGCGGCCTTCAATAGTTGGATCGCGGGGCAAGGCGGCGGCGTCCATGCGGCGCGCTGACTTCGACATGCTGATCGAGGCGGTGGCGGCCACCGCCGAGGTGAGGCAGGTTGTCGTTGTCGGCAGCCAGAGCATCCTCGCCAGTATTCCCGAGGACCAGCTGCCTCGGGAGGCGACGCTCTCGCCTGAGATCGACGTGGTCATCGCCGAGCACCCGCGGGCCGGCGCCGTGCGACAGATACTCGGACCTGGCTCGCTCATCGACCGCGAGCATCTGGTCTATGTCGATGTAGTGTCCGAGGCAACGCCACACCTCCCGATCCATTGGGATGACAGAGCGGTGCACTACCGCACCCGGCCCCTTGGCGTCATCGCCGTCTGTCCGGAGATCCACGACCTGGCCCTCGCCAAGCTCGGCGCCGGCCGGACCGACAAGGACATCCCGTACCTCGAGTCCCTGCTCGAGCATGTCCCTCCGCTTCTCGAGCTCGACATCCTGCTTGCGCGTCTGCCCGAGATGGCAGGAGTCATCTCGGATCCGGGTTTTGCTCGGTCAGAGGCATGGATTCGATCGAAGCGAGGGAGGTAACCGACCCGGTCCACCCACCCAGCGAGGGTTGCTTCGCGCTTAGCCAGGCTCGGCGCGGACGAGCGCGGTTCGCTTGCTCGGTCGGCTGCGCACCAGCCACGCCCGAGCCGGCGTCCAGCCCGGTTCGCGCCGCAGCGGGATGATCGCGATGAGGATCGTGAAGACGTTGACCCACAGGATCGGCATCGCCAGCAGGACGCCGACCGGGAC
>DATCOX010000119.1:0-17268 GCA_036564495.1 Candidatus Limnocylindria bacterium | reverse complement strand
AGCGACCGATCGCAGGAGCTCCTGGTCTACTGCCTGACCCGGGACCACGACCTGGCCGATGCGATCGAAGCGCGCCTCGCGAATGCGCTGGCCTTCTTCTACAACGACGCCGCTCGCCTGCACCAGGCGGTCGTGCTGCGCGGCCCGGACCTCGTCCTCGTGGACACCGGGGCGATCCGCCAGGAGTACGGGGACGCCGGCCTCGGGCCGGTCGTCGCCTTCCTTCGCGAGCGAGCTCCCGGAGCGCGCATCGCGGTACGGCCCAGGCCCGGGACCGAATGGCTCGCTCGAGCCGAGGCGGGCGAGCACGTCGAGCTGCTCCCCGCGGAGCAGGACGGCTGCGTCGGCGCGATGGCCGGCCTGTGCGGAGCGGCCTGACGGTCTAGCGCTCCCGCGAAAGGCCACCCACGCGCCCCGGCGGCCAGTAGCGGTAGACGGCGCGCCAGCGAATCGCCGCCAGCGGCACCGCACCGAACTCGCGGGAGTCGGTACTGGCGGCCGGCGCGTCCCCCCGCAGCTCGGCGCTGCCCGCCTCGTCGTCGATCGCGGCCACGCGCTTGATCAGCTCGCGGTCCGGCTCGCGCGGATCCGCCGCGAGCACGACCTCCCCGGGACGTGGGGGACGGCCCTCGTAGGTGTGGGACTCGACCAGGAGCCGGTCGCCCGGGAGGAGCGAGGGGGCCATCGAGCTGCCACGAACCTCGACCACGTCGAGCCAGCGACGGCCGACGGAGATGCCGGCGGCCACGCCGAGCATCAGGAAGAACGCCCGGCCAAGGACCCGCCGGCGAGCCACCGTCTCAGGAGGGCCGGCCGTTGACGCGGGTCTTCTCCGGGCCGCCGGTCGTCTTCCACATCTCGTCGATCGAGTCGATCATCAGCAGCAGCTCCTTCGCGGCCGCCGCATCCATCGACTGCTTGACCTTGCTGGCCTGCTTCGCCGCGCGCCAGAAGGTGTCGTGGATGCCCGGATGCTTCTCGAGGTGCTCCGGCTTGAAGTAGTCACTCCAGAGGACGTCGAGGTGGTGCTTCACGAGCTCCGCGCGCTCCTCCTTGACATGGATGCATCGGGCTCGGAAGAGCTTGTCGTCGCTGGCGTCGTGCTTCTCGATGATGCGCAGGCAGGACTCGGCCTCGATGCGCGCCTGCTCGGGGTCATAGATGCCGCATGGAATGTCGCAGTGCGCGTCGACGATCCGAGACGGCCGCAGGAGGGAGCGGATGGTCAGCATGAGACTCCTCGTGTATGGATCTGCGTGGAAGGCCAAGTGTACGCAGCCGGTCGGGCGCGGTCATCTCGGCCGCGTGGTGAGGAGTATCAGCTCCCCATCATCATGCCGCCGTCGACGCCGAGGACCTGCCCGGTGACGTAGCGGGCCTCGTCGGAGGCGAAGTAGATCGCGGCCGCGGCGACGTCCTCCACGGAGCCGATGTAGCCCAGCGGCGTGCTGTTGATCACGAAGTCGCGGGCCGCCTGCGGGATCTCCGCCGTCAGGTCGGTCTCGATCAGGCCGGGGGCGATCGCGTTGCACGTGATCCCGCGGCTGGCCAGCTCCCGCGCGACGGACTTGGTGAGGCCGATCAGCCCCGCCTTGGCGCTGGCGTAGTTAGCCTGGCCAACGTTCCCCATCCGGCCGGCCACGCTGCTCATGTTGATGATCCGCCCCGACCGAGCCTTCAGCATCGGCCGCGCGATGGCGCGGGTCATCCAGAACGGGCCGGACAGGTTGGTGTCGATCACCGACCCCCACTCCTCCTCGTCCATTCGCATCATCAGGTTGTCGCGCGTGATGCCCGCGTTGTTGACCAGGATGTCGACCTTGCCGAACTCGTCCATCGCCGCCTTGACGATCGCCTCGCACGCCTCGCGGCCGGCACTCGTGTCGCCCTGGATCGCGATGGCGGACCGGCCCATGGTCCGGACCTGCGTCACGACCTCTTCGGCGGAAGCCCCGTTGCTGCGGTAGTTGACGCCGACGTCGGCCCCCTGCCCGGCGAGCGCCAGGGCGATCGCGCGACCAAGGCCGCGGCTCCCTCCGGTGACGAGGGCGACCTTGCCGGTCAGGTCGAACATCAGCCGGCGACCGCCAGCTCGGGCTCGGCCACCCGCGGCATCCCCAGGCGGGTCTGCTCGCCCGGCGCCAGGAAGGCGCGAGCCGGGTCCGCGGTCCATTCCATGACGGCCGCCCCGGCGGTGTAACCGGCGCCAAAGGCCACCATCAGGACCTTGTCGCCCGGCTTGATCCGGCCAGCGGCGATCGCCTCGACGAGCGCCATCGGCACCGAAGCCGCCGATGTGTTGCCGTACTTCTCGATGTTGACGAAGACCTTCTCCTCAGGGATTGCGAACTGCTTCTCGACGCTCTTGATGATGCGCAGGTTGGCCTGGTGGAAGACGAACTGGTCGACGTCGTCGACGCCCAGGCCGGCCGCCCGCAACGCAGCCATCGCGGAGTCGCCCATCTGA
This sequence comes from Candidatus Limnocylindria bacterium, assembly GCA_036564495.1. Taxonomy (GTDB): domain Bacteria; phylum Chloroflexota; class Limnocylindria; order QHBO01; family QHBO01; genus CF-167. The sequence continues at coordinate 14,801 of DATCOX010000119.1, read as the reverse complement.
CGGGTGGCGTACTTGTAGACCTCGCTGCCGGCCATCTGGATGTAGTGCAGCTTGTTGGCCACCGTCTCGGCCGATGCCGGCTGCGCACTGCCGCCGGCGCGCACGATGATCCCCTCGCAGCCGGTCCCGTCGCTGAACAGGTCCCAGCCCAGGAGGCCGCCGGGCTGGTCCGAGGCAGAGAGGAGGACCGCACCGGCCCCGTCGCCGAACAGGACGCAGGTGCTGCGGTCCTGCCAGTTGAGGAATCGGCTCAGCACCTCCACACCGATAACGAGCACGTTGCGGTACATGCCGCTGCGGATGAAGCCGTTGGCCGTGGCCAGGGCGTACAGGAAGCCGGAGCAGGCGGCCTGCAGATCGAAGGCGGCGGCTCGGGTGGCGCCGAGGGCGGTCGCAACCGTCACCGAGGTCGCCGGCAGCGGATAGTCCGGGGAGCAGGTCGCCACGATCACGAGGTCGACCTCCGAGGCGTCCACGCCCGCCACCGCCAGCGCGTCGCGCGCCGCATTCAGGCTGAGGCTGGTCGTGTTCTCGCCTTCGGCGGCGATCCTGCGCTCCCGGATCCCGGTCCGCGACACGATCCACTCGTCGGAGGTGTCGACCAGCTTGGCGATGTCGTCATTGGTCATGACGCGCGACGGCGCGTACATCCCCCATCCGGTGATCACGGCGTTCGGCGCCATGGGTCCTCCTCCTCTCTCCAGCTTCAGCTCGGGTCGATCTCGACGAGCGGCTGCTGGCGCTTGACCAGCGTCCCCCGCTCGACGAGGACGCGGACGACCTTGCCGGCCACGTCCGACTTGATCTCGTTGAACAGCTTCATCGCCTCAATCAGCCCGACCACCGCGCCAGCGCCGATCTCGTCTCCCTCCTGCACGTACGGACGCGCGCCGGGCGATGGCGAGGCGTACCACACGCCGGTCAGCGGGGCGGTCACGAAGCGCATCCCCGCGGCTGGCTCGCCGTAGGGGTTGAGCGGCGTGGCGGCGGTTGCGAGCGATGGGGCTCCGGCGGGGGCAGGCGCCGCGACCTCGCGCGGCCTTGCGAGGCGGACCACCAGCTCCCCAACCTCGACCTCGAGCTCGTCGAGGCCGCTCGCCTCGAAGCCGGGAGCGAGGAGGTCGATGGCGGCCAGCAGCTGCGTCGACTGCGGCTCATCGCCACTCACGCCACGTACCGCTTGAAGATGACGGTGGCGTTGTGGCCGCCGAAGCCAAACGAGTTGCTCATCGCCGAGGAGATCTCCGCCGTGCGCGCGACGTTCGGCACGTAATCCAGGTCGCACTCGGGGTCGGGATTCTCGTAGTTGATGGTCGGCGGCAGGATCCCCTCCTCGATCGCCAGGATGCAGGCGATCGCCTCGACGCCGCCGCCGGCTCCGAGCAGGTGCCCGGTCATGCTCTTCGTGCTGCTCACCGGCACCCCATACGCGCCCTCGCCGAAGACGGTCTTGATGGCGGCCGTCTCCGCCTTGTCGTTCGGCACCGTGCTCGTGCCGTGGGCGTTGATGTAGCCGATCTCGGCGGTCGTCATGCCGGCATCGGCCAGGGCCAGGCTCATCGAGGCGACGGCGCCGCGGCCACCGGGTGCCGGCAGGGTGATATGCGACGCGTCGTCGGTGGCGGCATAGCCGGCAAGCTCGCCATGGATCCGCGCACCGCGCGCCACGGCGTGGTCGAGCGCCTCGAGGACGAGGACGCCGGCGCCATCGGCCATCACGAAGCCGTCTCGATCCGCGTCGAAGGGTCGCGACGCCTGCTGGGGCGCGTCGTTGCGCTTCGTGGAGAGGGCACGCATGGCGGCGAAGGCGGCGACCGGGATCTCACCGATCCCCGACTCGGCGCCCCCGGCGATCATCACGTCGGCGTCGCCCCGGCGAATGATGTTGAGCGCGTCGCCCATGGCGTGGTTGCTGCTGCTGCAGGCGCTCACCGTCGCATAGTTCGGGCCGCGGGCATTGGCGTGGATCGCCACGAACCCGGCGCCCATGTCCGGGATGAGCGCAGTCACGAGAAATGGACCGATGCGCTCGACCCCCAGGTCGTGCGCCTCGATCACGTCCCGAATCATGGTGTTGATGCCACCGATCCCTGAGCCGATGATCACGCCGGTTCGCTCGGCCAGCGACTCGTCGAGGATCGGGTTGGGGATACCGGCGTCGGCCAGCGCCTCGACCGATGCGGCCCAGGCGAGGTGCACGTACCGATCGTGGCGGCGGATCTCCTTCTTGGGCATCACCAGCTCGGGCTGGAAGTCCCGGACCTCGCCAGCGATCTTCGCGTCAAGGCGAGACGGGTCGAATGAGGTGATGCAGTCGATCCCGCTACGGCCGGCGATGAGCGACGCCCAGGTGGTCGGGACGTCGTTGCCAACCGGGGTGATGGCGCCCATGCCGGTCACCACCACGCGCCGCTCGCCGCGCTCCACCGAGCCTGGGCGCGGGCTCTGCACGGTCACCGCGGCCCGCCCCCCGCGATCGACTGGTCGCGCGGGATGACGAAGGTGATCGTCGCCTCGACGGCGACCTCGCCGTCCACGGTGGCGACGCCGCGGCCGCGCCCGAAGACGCCGCGCAGCTTTTCGAGGGTGACCTCCAGCCGAAGCTGGTCCCCGGGGAGCACCGTCCGCCGGAAGCGGCACTCGTCGATGCCGGCGAAGAGAGCCAGCTTGCCGCGGTACTCGGGCAGGGAGAGGACCGCCACCGCGCCGGCCTGGGCGAGCGCCTCGACCATCAGCACGCCCGGCATGATCGGGCGATCCGGGAAGTGCCCAGTGAACTGCGGCTCGTTGGCGGTCACGTTCTTCATCGCCACCACGCGCCGGCCCGGCTCCAGCTCCATGACCCGGTCGATCAGGAGGAACGGGTAGCGGTGCGGGATGATCCGCATGATGTCGGCGGCCTCGAGCGGCAGAGTGAGCTCGGCGGCGGTCTCGGTGGCTGCGTCCTCGGTCATCGGCGCCTCGTGCTCCATGCTCATGCGTTGCCTGCCACGAAGGCCGCCGGCCCGACCCGGTCGAGCAGGTTGGTGCTCACGGCGCCGTCGAGGAAGGCTGCGTTGTCGATAATCCCACGATGGAAGGGCAGGTTCGTCTTGATCCCGCCAACCTTGAACTCGCCGAGTGCGCGACGTGAGCGCGCGAGCGCGATCTCGCGCGTCTCGCCCCACACGATGAGCTTCGCGAGCAGCGAGTCGTAGTAGGGCGGGACCTCGTAGCCGGAGTACAGGTGGGTGTCGACCCGCACGCCGGGTCCGCCGGGCAGCTGGAGCTCCTCGATCGTCCCCGTCTGCGGCGCGAAGTTGTCGCCGGGGTCCTCGGCGTTGATCCGAAACTCGATCGCGTGCCCGCGCAGCTCGACCTGTTCCTGGCGCAGGGCCAGCGGCTCACCTGATGCGAGCCTTATCTGCTCAACAATGAGGTCGATCCCGGTCAGAGCCTCGGTGATCGGGTGCTCGACCTGGATCCGGCAGTTGATCTCGATGAAGTAGAAGTTGCCGTCGCCATCGAGGAGGAACTCGAGGGTGCCGGCGCTCTCGTAGCCGGCCGCCAGCACCGAGCGGATGGCGAGGTCGCGCAGCCGTTCGCGCGCCTCGTCGTCCATCGCCGGCGAGGGCGCCTCCTCGATGATCTTCTGGTGGCGGCGCTGGATGCTGCAGTCGCGCTCGCCGAGGTGGATCCCGTTGCCGTGGCGGTCGATGAGCACCTGCACCTCGACGTGGCGGCTCTCCTCGACCCACTTCTCGAAGTAGATGGAGTCGTCGCCGAAGGCGGCCTGGGCCTCGGAGCGGGCCAGCGGAAGCGAGGTCTCCATCTCGCGCGGACTGCGCACCAGGCGCATCCCGCGGCCGCCGCCCCCGGCCGATGGCTTGAGGAGGACCGGATAGCCCGCCCCCGCGGCCTGGTCGAGCGCGTCGCGCAGGTCGGTGAGGATGCCCGCGCTGCCTGGAACGGTGGGAAGCCCGTTGGCGGCGAGCATGCGACGCACCGCGTACTTGCTGCCGAACTTCTCGAGGACCTCCGCGCGCGGACCGATGAAGTGGAGGTCGTGCGCAGCGCACACCTCGGCGAAGCCGGCGTCCTCGGAGAGGAACCCGTAGCCAGGGTGGATCGCGTCGCAGCCGGCGATGATCGCGGCGGAGACGACGGCGGGCTGGTTGAGGTAGCTCTTACGGGCCTCCGCCGGGCCGATGCAGATCGCCTCGTCCGCCATCCGCACAGCGAGCGTGTCGCGGTCGGCCTCGCTGAAAGCGACCACGGCCGGCACGCCGAGGTCGCGGCAGGCGCGCAGGATGCGGACCGCGATCTCGCCGCGGTTGGCGATCATGATCTTGTTGAACATCAGGCCGGCACCCCGATCGCCGATTCGGCAAGGGCATCCGCCGATGCGGCCAGGCTGGCGAGGTCGAAGACGCCGAGCGTCCGCGCCCCGGGCGCGATGCGGCGCACCATCCCGCTCAGCACCCCGCCCGGGCCGCATTCCACGAACGTATCGACCCCCGCCTCGGCCATGCGGCGAACCGATCGGACCCATTCGACCGGCGACGAGACCTGCCGGGCGAGCAGGGTCCGGATCTCCGCGGCGTCGCGGACCGGCTCAGCGGTGACATTGCTCACGACAGGCGGGTCAGCGTCGTGCCAGTCCGCGGCTGCGAGCGCGGCTGTGAGCTCCTCCCCGACGCCCGCCATGTGCGGGGAATGGAACGGCCCGGAGACCTTGAGCGGGATCGATCGCCGTGCGCCCGCGGCATGCATCGGCCCGGCGGCCGCCGCCAGCGCCTGGGGTGTGCCGCTGATCACGACCTGCCCCGGCGCATTGTCGTTGGCCACCACCAGGTCGTCGCCCAGCCCGAGTCCGTCAACCACTCGCGCGACCTCCTCGCGGTCGAGGCCGATGACGGCCAGCATCCCACCCGCCGCATCCGCGTCGGCCATCAGCTGGCCGCGCCGCGCGACGAGGCGCACTGCGTCGGCGACGGAGAGGCTGCCGGCCGCCACCAGCGCGGCGTACTCACCGACCGAATGGCCGGCCACGAATGCCGGCTCGAGCGGCACGTGTCGTCGGGTCAGCTCCTCCTCCAGCGCGCCCAGGCAGGCGATCGAGGTCGCCACCAGGCAGGGCTGGGTCTGGCGGGTGTCGTTCAGCGACTCCTCCGGCCCGTTCCAGGCGCGGTCGGAGACGCTCCAGCCGAGCGCTCCGTCGGCGGCGCGGAAGGTGTCCGCGGCGGCCCGTGAGGCGCTGGCGAGCTCGCGACCCATGCCGATCGCCTGCGAGCCCTGCGGCGAGAAGAGGAGTGCGACGCTCACTCCGCGGCTTCCATCTCGATCAGCAGCTGCCCGTACTCGACCGCCTCGCCGGTCTCGGTGACGAGGTTGCGAACGGTGCCGCGGCGCGGCGCCCGCACCTCGTGCTGCACGCCGAGCATCTCGACGTGGCCCAGCTCGTCGCCCTTATCGACCGGCAGGCCGGGGCCGAGCCCATCGGCGTAGACGAAGAACCCCACTGCCGGCGAGGTCACGCCCTGCGCGGACGGCCCGCTTGGTACGACGCCGACGCGATCGGCAGGCACGGCGCCATGGGCTGGCGCCCGCGGCGGAGCCGGCGACACCGGCTGGTTGACGGCGCGCGCGACCCGGACCCGGAGGTCCCCCTGGCGCACCTCGATCTCGCCGAGCCCGTGCTGTGCCAGGCGCTCGGTGAGCTGCGGAATCAGCTCCGCGGCGGCCCGCTCGATCAGCTTGAGCGGGTCGTCTCCTTCGGTCATGCGCCCTCCTCGTTGTTATCGGCATCCTCGCCGCTGGGCCAGATCTCGCTCCAGCGAGGTCGCCGCGGAACGCCCGGCAGTCGCAGGAGGCGCCCGATTCGACGGCGCAGCGAGGGTTCCTGCGGCGGCTGCGTGGATGCCGCCTCAGTCTCTCGCACGAGGCCAATCCCGCGCAGACGAGCATAGCGGGTCGTCAGCATGGCCTCCGTTTCGAGGCGGGTGATCCTGCCCAGTGCCCCCAGGATCGCCGCCTTGACGGCCGCTGCGGTCCGTGCATGGTCCGCATGCGCCCCCTCTCCCGGCTCGTCAATCACCCCGTCGATCACCCCCAGCTCGAGCTGGTCGGCCGCCGTCATGCGCATCGCCGCCGCCGCGGTCGGAGCCGCCTCAGGGGCGCGCCACAGGATCGCCGCGCATCCCTCGGGTGAGATTACCGAGTACGTCGCGTTCTCGAGGGCGAGGACCTCATCGCCGACGCCCATGGCGAGCGCCCCCCCGGACCCGCCCTCGCCGATGATCACGACTACGATCGGAACCTGCAGCCCGGTCATCAGCTTGATCGAGGAGGCGATCGCCTCCGCCTGGCCTCGCTCCTCGGCCGCCGGGCCGGGGAACGCCCCAGCCGTATCGAGGAAGGTGATGAGGGGCATCCCGAGCTTGTCCGCCAGCCGCATGAGACGCTGCGCCTTGCGGAATCCCTCGGGGTAGGGCGACCCGAAGTTGCGGAAGATGTTCGACTCGGTGTCCTTCCCCTTCTGATGGCCGATCACCATCACCGGACGACCTTCGAGCAGAGCGGGCCCGCCGACGATCGCCGGGTCGTCGCGGAATGAGCGGTCGCCGTGGAGCTCCTCGAAGTCGTCGAAGATGAGGGCGATGAGGTCGAGGGTTCGCGGCCGCTGAGGGTGCCGGGCCAGCTGCACGCGGCGCCAGGCCGACTCGATCGCCTCGGGCGAGGGCGGCATCGCCGTCAGCACGATCTCGCTCACTGCTCCTCCTCGCGGACCGGCGGCTGCTCGACCTCGATCCCGATCGTCTCGCTGACCGCCGTCCCGAGGCGCTCCGCCATCCCGGAGAGGAGACCGATCGGCCCCCAGCCGCGGTTCTCGGCCTGCGTCTGCCAGCCGTCCTCGGCGGGCGCCGGCGGCAGGAGCCGGAGCAGCCGCGACAGGGTAGTGCGGAGCTCGGCACGAGCCACGATCTCGTCCACGAAGCCGTGCTCCAGGAGCGACTCGGCGCTCTGGAATCCTTCCGGCAGCTCCTCCCCCACCGTCCCGCTCGCGACCCGTGCGCCGGCGAAGCCGATGAGGGCCTTGGGCTCGGCCAGGATCACGTCACCGAGCGATGCGAAGCTGGCCAGCACGCCCCCGGTGGTGGGGTCGGTCAGGATGCTGATGAACGGGATGCCGGCCGCGTCGAGGCGGGTGAGCGGGGCCGTCGTCTTGGCCAGCTGCAGGAGCGAGAGGGTCCCCTCCTGCATCCGCGCCCCGCCCGAGGCGCTGACCACGATCGCCGGGATCCGCTCGGCGAGCGCCGCCTCGAAGCAGCGCGCCAGCTTCTCCCCGACCACGCTCCCCATGCTGCCGCCCATGAAGTGGAAGTCGAAGAGGCCGATCGCGACCCGCTGACCCTCGATCGTGCCGATCCCCCACACGGCCGCCTCACGCAGGCCGGTCTTGATGCGCGCCGCCTCGAGCCGGTCGACGTACGGTTTCTGGTCGTGGAAGCCAAGCGGGTCGCCCGACTCCAGTCCGGCGTCGCGCTCGATGAAGCTGCCCTCGTCGAGGAGCAGCTCGATGCGCTGCCCGATCCCCATCCGAAAGTGGTGCCCGCAGGTCGGGCAGACCCGAAGGTTGCGCTCCAGCTGGCGGTTGAAGATCTGCGACTCGCAGCTGGGACAGACCGTCCATGTTTCGGGCGTCACCTCACGCCGGCGGGAGAAGGGAAGCTTGATCTGCATGTCGCTCCCTACCGCTGCGCCGGCTGATGGCTGGCCCCGGCGTGCCGGCGAGCGCCGCGACGAAGGGCGAGCACGGTGACGCCCACCCCCACCGCCGCCGACGAGACCACCCCGGTGATCAGGATCCGGGCCGGATGCCGGAGCTCCTCCCGCGCCACCTCGCCGATCGCCGCCAACAGCTCCCCGACCGGGCCGCGGCCCGCGAGCCGCGACGCGAGGCGGGCTTCGAAGCGAGAGCCGGCCGGAACCGGGCCGAGCGCCGAGCGAACGATGGAGGCGGCATCGACCAGGGGCGCCAGCTCCGGCCCGTAGGCGGGGTGGCGCCCGGTCAGCAGACGATCGACAGCCTCATCCAGGCGTTCGGCGGGCGTGCGGGTTGGCAGGGCGGATCTCCCCGATCGGTGCGTGGATCAGTCACCCTAGCCAACACCGCGGGACGACGTTCGTTACAGGCGGGCAGCCAGGTCCCGGAGGGCGCGGTGCAGGAGGACGCGTGCGGCACCCTCGGATCGGTCCATCACCTGCCCGATCTCGCGCGAGCTGAGGCCGTCCACGAAGCGCAGCAGGACGACCTCCCGGCGATCGTCGGGAAGCTCCGCGACCGCCTGCATCACTCGCCGCGTCTCGTCGGCCTCGAGCACGAGCCCGGCAGGATCGGCATTCGGCGCGGCCCGCTCCAGGACGTCGGGGAGCGGCTCGGTCCGCCGCCGGGATCGGCTGCGGCGGGCGTTGGCGATCGTGTTGTGGGCGATCCTGAACAGCCAGGCGCGGAACGTCGCGCCCTCGTCGCGGAACTGCGGCAGGGCGCGCAGGGCGGCGAGGAAGGTCCGCTCGGTGGCGTCCTCGGCGTCGTGGTGGTCGCGCAGCTGGTAGAACGCGTACCCGTAGACGCGATCGAGGTAGCGACGGTAGAGCACCTCGAAGGCGGCTCGGTCGCGCTGCGCCGCGAGCACGTCGGCGTGGTCCGGGTCGCCGGCCGCGACGGGGGCGGGGACCGCTCGAGGCAGCCGCTGCGTCACGAGGGCACCCCCACCGGCGGCAGCTCGGTGACGCGCACCACCTCGCCGACGCTCAGCGCGACGCGCCCCGCTGGCCCGTCGAGGAGGAGCGAGCCGTCGTCCGCAATCCCGGCCACCAGGCCTGCGATGCGCTCGGTGCCCGTGTCGATCTCGACCTGTCGGCCGTCGAGCCACGAGGCGGCGCGCAGCCGTGGGACTGGGGCCTCACCGCGCTCCAGCCCAGCTGCCTCGGCGTCGAGGGCGCCGAGGACGCGATCGAGCAGCTCGACGCGGTCGATCGGCTCACCGCGGAGGACCTGCAGCGAGGTGGCGCTTCCCCGGATTTCGGCCGGCATGTCGACCGGCAGCCAGTTGACGTTGATGCCGATCCCCACCACCGCCTCGGCCAGAGCACCGTGCTCGATGGCGGTCTCGACCAGGAGCCCGGCGACCTTGCGGCCGGTGCCCTCCACGACGTCGTTCGGCCAGCGGATCGCCAGCCCGGCGTCGGGAGCGAGGGATGCGCAGGCGTCGCGCACGGCGAGCGCCGCGGCGATCCCCAGCAGGCCGGTCAGCTGCGGCGCGATGTTCGGCCGCCACGCGACGCTGACGAGGAGGTTCGCGCCCGTCGGTGAGATCCAGCTTCGTCCGCGACGGCCGCGCCCCGCGGTCTGGAGGTCGGCCACGATCGCACGACCCACACCCCGGGGTTCGGACAGGGCGGCGCGGGCGCGGTCGTTGGTCGACCCGATCTCCGTGTGGAACTCGACCGCATGCCCGATTCGTCGTGCCGGATCGGCCGCCCGCGACCAGTCCGCTGCGTTCGTCATGGCCGGCATTATGCCGCCTGGCGTCGAGCGACCCTCCCTGACGGTCCGAGGCCAGCCGCGCACGGTACACTCGCCATCCGATGACCGAGACGACCGTTCGCGAGCGCGTCTTCAGCGGAATCCAGCCGTCCGGGGCCTCGCACCTGGGCAACTACCTCGGCGCGCAGGTCAACTACGTCGCGCTCCAGGACCGGTACGACGCGATCTACGCGATCGTCGATTACCACGCCATGACCACGGTCCACGACGGCCAGCAGATGCGCGAGCTGACGTACGAGATGGTCCTCGACCTGCTGGCGGTGGGGCTCGATCCGGAGCGCTGCGCCCTGATCCGCCAGTCCGACATGCCGGAGCATGCTGAGCTGGCCTGGATCTTCAACACGGTCGTGCCGGTGAGCTGGGTGGAGCGCACGCCGACCTACAAGGAGAAGAAGGACGAGGGGGTCGACAACAGCATGGGGCTGCTCGACTACCCGGTCCTGCAGGCCGCGGACATCGTCATCTACAAGGCCAGCCGGGTGCCGATCGGGAAGGACCAGGCCGCCCACCTCGAGCTGTCGCGCGAGATCGTGCGCGCCTTCAACCGCCGCTACGGGCCGATCTTCCCCGAGCCGCAGGCGGTCTTCACCGATGCGCCGGTGGTGCTCGGCACCGACGGGGTGCGCAAGATGAGCAAGTCGGCCGGAAACACCATCCCGATCTTCGCCGAGCCGGACGAGATCCGGCGCATCGTGCTCAAGATGGTGACCGACCCGCAGCGCATCAAGCGCACCGACCCGGGGCGCCCGGAGATCTGCAACGTCTGCCAGCTGCACCGATTCTTCGGGGAGGACTACCTGCAGATCCAGGACGGCGAGCGCACCGCGCGCACCGGCTGCGTCGAGACGAAGGAGCTGCTCGCCGAGCGGATCATCGAGCGCTTCCGCCCGATGCGCGCGCGCCGCCTGGAGCTGGCCTCCGACCCCGGCCACGTCGAGCGCGTGCTGGCCGCCGGGGCCGCCAAGGTGCGCCCGATCCTCGAGGCGACCATGGCCGAGGTGCATGCCGCAACCGGCATCGGCTCGGCGGGGGGCAGGCGCTCATGACCGGCCAATGGATGGGAGGCGTCGGGCCGCGCGAGCGGTGGTGGCTGCTGGCATTCCTCGTCCTTGGATCGGCGTATTTTGGGGTGCTGCTGATCCAGATCCTGATCGAGTTCCTGGGCGGCTTCAGCCAGATCCTCCTGATCCTGTTCCTGGCCTGGCTCCTCGCCTTCGTGATGTCGCCGGTCGTCCACTTCTTCGAGGCACGGCATTTCTCGCGGGGCGTCGCGGTCGGCGTCTCCTACTTCTTCGCGCTGGTTGCTCTCGGCTTTGTCCTCTTCACGACCGGGGCGGCCATCACCCAGCAGCTGGCCCAGGCAACGAATGACTTTCCGGAGACTGCCACCAAGATCGAGTCGACCCTGGCCGACTACCAGTCCACGCTCGGATTAGATCGCCTGAATATCGACCTCGTCGACCTGTTCCATAAGGCGCAGGACCAGGTCGGCATCCTGTCGGGGGCCATCTTCGGCCAGGCGCGGGAGATTGCCGGTGCCACGCTGGCGACGCTCGGGGCGCTGTTCCTGATCCTGATCCTGTCGCTCTACATGGTGATCGACAGCGAGCGAATCCTGGCCAAGCTGAACAGAGCGGTGCCGCGGCGGTACTCCGACGAGATGCAGATCCTGGAGAGCAGCGTGGCGCGGGCCTTCGGCGGCTTCCTGCGCGCGCAGCTGGTGCTCGCCATCATCCAGGCCGTCCTGGTAGCGATCGTCGGAAGCATCTTCGGAATCCCGTACCTTTTCCTGGTCGGCACGCTATCAGCGCTGGCGATGTTGATCCCGTTCTTCGGCCCGCCGCTGGCCCTCATCCCGCCGATCGCGGCGGCCTGGATCTACACGCCCGATACCTTCCTCATCTCGACCCTCATCCTGGTCGCGGTGCAGACCATCCTGGTCAACTGGCTCCAGCCGCGCCTGATGCAGGGTGCCCTGGGCATCCACCCGATCCTGGTGCTCGTCGGTCTGCTGGTCGGCGCCCAGGTCGCCGGGGTGTGGGGCGCTCTGTTCGGCATCCCCGTCATCGCAGTGCTGAATGTGTTCCTGAACCTGGCCCTGTGGAGCGAGCTCCCGAATGCCGCCCTGCCCGAGGCCGAGCGGCTGGACGACGTCGACGAGGGGACGATGGTCAAGGTCGCCAAGGCCCAGGTCTCGGACGAGACCCATCCCCACATCCACGTCCACCGCAGCGTACGTGCCGACGGCGAAGAGCAGGTCGACATCAGTGTCGACGAGGACGACGAGCACGACGCGGAGCCCTAGACCTCGCGCAGCGCGAGGTGGCGGCGCCCGTCCGGGGTGCGCGCCTCGTCGACCGAGACCCCGAACACGCGGCGGACCAGATCCGGGCTGAGGACCTCGTTCGGCGCGCCATCGGCAACGACCCGGCCCTCGTCCAGCACGGCAACGCGCGGCGCGAAGGCCGACGCGAGGTTCAGGTCGTGCAGCACGGCCAGGACCGTGAGGCCGCGCTGGTCGCGCAACCGCCGGATCGCCGACAGCAGCGCGACCTGGTGCGCCAGGTCCAGGTGCAGGGTCGGCTCGTCGAGGAGGAGGAGGTCGGGCTCCTGGGCGAGCGCCATCGCCACCAGCACCCGCTGGCGCTCCCCTCCCGACAGCTCGTCGGCCAGGCGATCGGCGAGGTCGAGCGCATCGGCATCCGCCAGCGCGCGGGCGACGGCGCGCTCATCGGCTTCGGTGGAGGCAAAGAGGCGCCGGGCGTGCGGAGCACGGCCCATCGCCACCAGCTCGGCCACCCGGAACCCGACCGGCAGCTCGAGCTGCTGCGGGAGGACCGCTACGCGGCGTGCCAGGTCCACGCGCCGCCAGACGGCGAGCGGCCGACCGTCGAGGCGCACCTCTCCGGCGTCCGGCCGCAGGATCCCGGTCAGGAGGTGGAGCAGGGTCGTCTTGCCACTGCCGTTCGTCCCGACCATCGCGACGAGCTCGCCGCGCGCGAGGCTGAGATCCACGGAACGAAGCACCTCGCGGCGTCCCCCATCGGGCAATGGGTAGGCGAAGGAGACCCCCTCGACCGCCGCCAGCGGCTCCGCCCGCACCGCGACCGTCATGCGGAGGCCACCGGGCGAATGGCACGCGAGCGGCGCAGGAGCCAGATGAAGAACGGAGCGCCGATGAGAGCGGTCACGATCCCCACCGGGATCCCTCCAGCCAGCCGGGCACCAAGGTCGGCGAGGGCCAGGAGCACCGCGCCGAAGAGCACGCTGGCCGGAAGGAGGAGCCGATGGTCCGGCCCGATCGCCAGACGGAGCACGTGCGGCACCACCAGGCCGACGAAGCCGATCGTGCCTGAGATCGCCACAGCCGCCGACGTGGCGAGCGTCGCCAGCACCGTCAGCACCAGCTTCTCGCGCTCGACGTCGATGCCCAGATGAGCGGCCGCGCCGTCGCCGAGCAGGAGGAGATTCAGGCTTCGCCAGCGGACGAGCAGCAGCGCTGCGCTGGCGGCCAGGAGCGGAGCCGCGAAGGTGAGGTTGACCCACCTTGCGGCCGCAAGCGATCCCATCAGCCAGCCGAAGATGGCGCCAAGGCGCTGCCCCGAGAAGAACATGAGGAGCGCCACGCCGGCAGCCAGGACCGATGAGACGGCGTACCCGGTCAGGAGCAGAGTCACGACCGGCACCCGCCCGTTGGCACGGCTGACGGCGTAGACCAGCAGGACGGTCATCAGTCCGCCGGCGAAGGCGAGCAGCTGCACGATGCCGAGCCCGAGCCAGCTGCTGCCGACCCCGATCAGGAGCCCAGGCACGAGGATCGGCGCCATGAGGCCGGCGATGGCGCCCAGTGACGCGCCGGCGGCGGTGCCGATCACGTACGGGTCGGCCATCGGGTTGCGCAGCAGCGCCTGGAAGACCGTCCCCGCCAGCGCCAGCCCGCCGCCGACCAGCATGGCGGTCAGCACCCTCGGCAGGCGCACGTCGAAGATGATCGTCTCTGCCCCTGGGGCGACGGCCCGAGTCAGCGGCAGGCCCAGCAGGCGGTGGGCGAGGATCGCCACCGTGTCCCCGATCCCCACCCCCACCGAGCCGATGGCGACCGCCACGACCATCGTGACGAGAAGCAGGACCGCGCCGCCGCCGAGCACGACCGCCGCCCGCGTCAGCGACGGGCCGACCGCGATCGAGCGGGCGGCGGCTGGGGCGGTGGCGGTGGCGCGCATCGGCCTAGGGCGCTGTCTCGGGGTGGATCGCCCGGGCCAGGGCCTCGAGGCCGTCCACGATCCGCGGTCCCGGTCGCGTGATGACCTCGTCGTCGAGCATGACGACGATCCGTCCGTCCTTGACCGCGGTCATGTCGCCCCACCCCTGGCGCGCGGCGACGCTGGCCGCGGTGATCGACGAGTCGTAGGCGGCGTCGCCGAGCAGGATCAGCTGCGGGTCGGCGGCGATCAGGTCCTCCAGCTGGATGGCCGTGGAGGCGGGGTCGCCGGTGATCGGGTCGCCGCCGGCGATGGAGATCAGCGACGCGAGAAACGAGTCGCGTCCAGCGGTGTAGATGCTCCCCTCGAAGACACCAACCTCGTAGAAGGTTCGCGGAGCCGCGGCGCCGGCGACGGCCGTGGAGACGGCGTCAGCCCGTGCCTTCATGCTGGCCACGAGAACGCCGGCGTGCCCCTGGGCATCGATCGCCGCGCCCACCAGCGAGACATCCTGGTAGACCCCGTCGAGGTCGTGCGGATAGAGCGACAGCACTGGGTAGCCGAGCTTCGTGAGCTGGTCGATCACCGCGGTCGGGGTCAGCTCGTTGCCGGCGGCGAGGATGAGCTGCGGCTGCGCGGCGACCACCTTCTCCACGTCCACGACCGCGCCCACCACGACGTGGGTGACATCCTTCACCTGGGCGGGGTAATCGTCGAAGTCGGTGACCCCCACCAGCTCATCGCAGGCACCGATGGCACAGAGGATCTCGGTGTTGGATGGTGCGAGGCTGACGATCCGGGTCGGGGCGGCGGCGATGGTGACCTGCCGGCCGGCGTCGTCCCTGAGGGTCAACGGATAGACGGTGTGCGGCGCGACGCTGGGAGCGCTGCTGGGTGGGCTGGCGGAGGCCGGGATACTGCCGGAGGGCGTGCTGGCCGCGGGCGCGCAGGCAACCAGCGCCAGGGCCAGGAGGGAGAGGAGGAGCCGGATGCGGAGTCGAGAAGCCATG
>DATCOX010000035.1:0-4543 GCA_036564495.1 Candidatus Limnocylindria bacterium | reverse complement strand
GCCGGGCTGAAGCCGATGAACTGCCCGGAGTCGATGCTCATCTTCAAGACCGCGCTGCGCTCGTATCGGGACCTCCCGATGCGCCTGGCCGACTACAGCTGGCTCTTTCGCAACGAGCGGACCGGCGCCCTGGCGGGGATGTTCCGGGTCAGGCAGCTGACCCAGGATGACTCCCACGTCATCTGCCGCGAGGACCAGGTCATCGACGAGGTCAAGCTCGCCCTGCGCCTCGTTCGCCGGCAGTACGAGCCGTTCGGGTTCCAGCCTCGCTTCAAGCTGGCTACGCGGCCGGAGAAGAAGCTCGGGACCGACGAGTTCTGGGACATGGCCGAGGGACAGCTGGCGGATGCCGCTAAGAGCGCCGGCATCGAGTACACCCTCGATCCTGGAGGCGGAGCCTTCTACGCGCCCAAGATCGACGTCTTCATCGACGACGCGCTTGGGCGGGAGTGGCAGATGGCGACCGTGCAGATCGACTACCAGCTGCCGCAGCGCTTCGAGCTCGAGTACCGCGCGGCCGATGGCGGGACGGCGCGCCCGGTGGTCGTCCACTACGCCATCTATGGCAGCTTCGAGCGGTTCATCGGCGTCATCACCGAGCACTTCGCCGGCGCCTTTCCGGCTTGGCTGGCGCCGGTCCAGGTGATGGTCATCCCGATCGCGGACCGCCACGTCGAGTACGCGGAGAAGGTGCGGAAGGCGCTCTTCGAGGCCGGCCTACGCGCGGAGGTCGACGATCGATCGGAACGGATGCAGGCCAAGCTGCGGGACGCGCAGGAGCAGAAGGTGCCGGTGATGCTGGTGCTCGGAGATCGCGACCAGGAGGCCGGTGCGGTCAGCCCTCGGCTGCGGACGGGTGAGTCGACCCAGGGGATCGGCCTTGCCACGTTCATCGCCGACTTCACCGGCCGGGTCGAGCGCCGCGAGCTGTGGCCCTACGCTCCGGAGGAGGAGCAGCCCTGAGGAAGATGCGCGGGGTCGGTCAGCTGGCCCTGCACTCGCCCGATCCGGGCCGCGCCGCGGAGTTCTACGAGTCGGCCTTCGGCTTCAAGCGCCGCGCAGCAGACGATGGCGGGGTGGACCTGGAGCTCGGCGGATTCGAGCTCAGCTTCCGTCGGGCGGAGCGGGCCGCGCGCGATGGGATGCAGATCGGCTTCCGGGTCGATACCGCCGCCGAGGTTGATGGCTGGGCGCAGGACCTGACCCTACGCGGGTTTGCCCTCGTTGGGCCACCAACCGGCGACCGATACGAGGGGACCCGGTCCTTCCGGGTCGCCGATCCTGACGGGCGCCAGGTCGCGATCTTCTACCACTACCCGGCTTGAGGCTGGCCGGCCAGCGGTAAGGGTATCTACACTGGCAACGTGCCAGCCTGCGCGAACTGCGGCTTCAATTCGGAGGCAGGGTTCAGGTTCTGCCCCTCGTGCGGTGCTGGACTCACTGCGGCAGCGCCCTCGCGCGAGCAGCGCAAGACGGTGACAGTTCTGTTCTGCGACCTGACCGGCTCGACCGCGCTGGGCGAGACGCTCGACCCTGAGCGGCTGCGTGCGCTCCTCGCCCGCTACTTCGAGTCGATGAAGACGATCGTCGAGCGCCACGGCGGCAGTGTCGAGAAGTTCATCGGCGACGCGGTGATGGCCGTATTCGGGGTGCCGCTGCTCCACGAGGACGACGCATTGCGCGCCGTGCGGGCGGCAATCGAGATGCGGGATGCCATTCCCGAGCTCGGACTGCAGGGGCGGATCGGGGTCATGACCGGCGAGGTGGTGACGGGGACGGCCGAGCGGCTGGCAACCGGCGATGCGGTCAACGTGGCGGCGCGGCTGGAGGCGGCGGCGGAGCCGGGCGAGGTGCTGATCGGGCAGCCGACGCTGGCGCTCGTTCGCGATGCGGTCGAGGTCGGGCCGGTGCAGCCCCTCGAGCTGAAGGGCAAGGCCGAGCCGGTTCCGGCGTACCGCCTCGTAAGCGTACGCGACGCACCGGAGCGGCGGCACGAGGCAATGTTCGTCGGACGTCAGCGCGAACTGGCGGCGGTGCGGGATGCATGGCAGCGGGTGCGAACCGACAAGCGTTGCGAGCTGGTCACGATCATCGGCGATGCAGGCGTTGGCAAGTCGCGGCTGGTCGCCGAGGCGCTGGCTTCGGTCGAGGCGACCGTCGTGCGTGGCCGCTGCCTGCCGTATGGCGAAGGGATCACTTACTGGCCGGTCATCGAAGTCCTGAACCAGCTTGACGTGGTCCCTGCCGACGAGGCCGCAGCGCTGGCGATCCGCTCGCTGCTCGGTGAGAGCCAGGCGGTGACATCGGCGGAGGAGATCGCGTGGGCCTTTCGCAAGACGCTGGAGCATGCTGCGGCGCAGCGGCCGCTGGTCGTCGTCTTTGATGACATCCAGTGGGGCGAGCAGACCTTCCGCGACCTGATCGAGCACGTCGCGCTGCTCTCCTCGGGTGCCGCGATCCTGCTGCTGTGCCTGGCGCGGCCGGAGCTCAGCGAGCGGCACCCCGGCTGGCCGGTGACGCTTCGGCTGGAGCCGCTGGGCGATAACGATGTTGAGCAGCTCATGGCGGAGCGCATTCCGGTGAAGCTGCGCGAGAAGATCGCGCATGCAGCGGGCGGCAACCCGCTCTTCATCGAGGAGATGCTGGCGATGGCCGCGGAAGCGGACGGCGAGGTGGTGGTGCCGCCGACCCTGCAGGCCCTGCTCGCGGCGCGCCTGGACCAACTCGAGACGGCCGAGCGCAGCGTACTGGAGCGCGCTGCAATCGAGGGCGAGATCTTCCATCGCGGTGCCGTCCAGGCGCTCGCGCCCGAGGAGACGCAGGTGACACCGCGCCTGGCCGCACTCGTGCGCAAGGAGCTGATCAGGCCGGACACGTCCCAGCTGGTGGGCGAGGACGGCTTCCGTTTCCGCCACCTGCTGATCCGCGATGCGGCCTACGATGCCCTGCCCAAGGCCATGCGGGCTGACCTCCATCGGCGGTTCGCCATCTGGCTGGAGGAACGCGGCGCCGAGCTGGTTCAACTGGACGAGATCGTCGGCTACCACCTCGAGCAGGCCTACCGCTACCGAGCCGAGCTCGGGATGGCGGACGACCCGATGCTGGCCGCGGCTGCGAGACACCGCCTGACCACGGGCGGCCACCGCGCGCAGCTCCGGACCGACTACGGCGCCGCCGTAAGGCTTTACGAACGCGCTGCAGCGCTGGTACCGGCGACCGAAATCGATCTCGCGCTCGAGGCCGAACTCGGTGAGGCCCTGTACTGGGCGGGGAACGGCGTCGAATCGCAACGGCGCGCGGTATCGCTTGCCGAGCGGGCCGCGGCGGCGGGCGATCGGGTCGGCGAGCTGTGCGGGCGGGTCAGGGAGAGCCTGCTACGCACGTTTCTCGAGCCGGAGGGCGCGACCGAGCAACTGGCCGCCTTGATCGAAGAGGCTTTGCCCGTGTTCCGCGCCGCCGGCGACGACGCGGCGCTGTACATCGGATACTCGGCACTCGGGCAGGTGGGGAACATGCGCGGGCAAATGGACGCCGGGTTGGAGGCATTCGAACTGGCCGCCACCCACGCTCAGCAGGCGGGAATGGCGCATGAGGAGCTGGGTTGGCGCTCGACGTTGCGCTTCATGGGCACGACACCGGTGGTAGAAATGCTGGCCTGGCTGGACGCGAACGAGCCACGAGAAGGACGGAATTATTGGCTCCGTGAGAATCGGGCCAAGGCGCTGGCAATGCTCGATCGCTTCGACGAGGCGCGCGCGATCCTTGCCGATTCGCGGATGGTCCTGGCGGAGCGCGGCAGTGGAATCCTGCTCGGGACAACGGTCGCAATGGACTCCGTCGAGGTCGAGCTGTGGGCCGGCGATCCGGCTGCCGCTGCCGAGTTCGGAGCAGAGGGCTGCAGGCTGTTGGACGCTCTCGGGGAACACAGCGTCCTATCGACCGCGGCCGGAATGCTCGCGCAGGCGCTGTACTCCCTCGACCGGCTCGAGGAGGCTGACGGGTGGGTCAGCCGCGCGATGGAGCTCGGCGCAAGCGACGACGCTCTCACGCAGATGCTGTGGCGGCAGGTCAGGTCCAAGGTGCTGGCGCGTCGCGGGGATTTTGACGAGGCATACGGGTTGGCTCGCGAGGCCGTGGCGGTCTGCGAGAGGACCGATTTCCTCGACGCGCAGGGCGATGTGTACGCCGACCTCGCCGAGGTGCTCCTGCTCGGGGGCCGCCGGAAGGAAGCCGGCGCAGCGCTCGGGCAGGCACTCGAGCGCTACCAACGAAAAGGCAACATCGTGTCAACCCGACACACACGGGCACGACTTGCCGAGCTCGAGGAGTCTGCATCGCACTGACCACCAACGGCGGTGCGTTGACCCCTGATTCAGCGTCGGTGTATAGTCGGCCGGCGTTTGCGCATCGGTGTGGGCCACGCGTCCCGATCGGACGGTGGCTCATTTGTTGAAGGAGCGGCAGCACTCATAGCCAAGGATCTCCGAATCAACGACATGATCCGTGTCCGCGAGGTGCGGGTCATCGACGATGAGGGTCAGCA
>DATCOX010000090.1:0-20699 GCA_036564495.1 Candidatus Limnocylindria bacterium | reverse complement strand
GCCGATGCCGGTCAAGATCCTGGGAGGCGGCGACGCGCCGCGCGGCGTCACGATCCACGCCCACGCCTTCACCCGCTCCGCGCTCGCCAAGCTGGCCGAGGCCGGCAGCACGGCGCAGCTGATCAGCTGGCCCGACGGCGCACCGATCGAGTTCGAGCCTGAGCCGAAGGCCGAGGCCAAGCCGAAGCCGAAGCCGAAGCGCGCCGCCAAGGCCGCGCCCGCGGAGGCCGAAGCGGAGACGGAGGAGGAGACGCCGGCTCCGCCCGAGGTCGCGGCCGAGGCACCGACAGAATCCGAAGAGCCGTCCGCCGAGAGCGCTACGGAGTCCTGACTTGATCGAGTCCCTGGTCCAGGCGTTCCGCGCGCCGGATATCCGCCGCAAGATCCTCTTCACGCTGGGGATCCTGCTGGTCTTCCGCGCGCTGACGAACGTCCCCGTGCCGAACGTGGACCAGGCCCAGCTCTCCAGCCTGTTCGAGTCGAACCAGCTGCTGGGCCTCCTCGACCTCTTCTCCGGGGGCGGCCTGGCGACCGCGTCGATCATCGGGATGGGGGTCAACCCCTACATCAACGCGAGCATCATCATGCAGCTGATGCAGGGGGTCATCCCCAGCCTGGGCGAGCTCGCGCGTGAGGGTGAGTACGGGCGCAATCGGCTCAACCAGTACACCCGCCTGCTGACAATCCCGATGGCCTTCGCGCAGGGCTACGGGTTCTCGGTGCTCCTCTCCGCGAACCACGTCATCCCCCAGAACCCACTCTTCAGCTTCGAGACGCTCTCGCTGCTGCTCTCCTTCACCGCCGGCACGATCCTGCTGATGTGGCTGGGTGAGCTGATCAGCGAGCGCGGCCTCGGCAACGGCATCAGCTTCATCATCTTCGCCGGCATCGTCGGCCGGCTGCCGCACCGCGCCGCGCCGATCGTGACCGGACCGGACGGCCTGCTGCGCATCATCCCGTTCATCCTGATCGGGATCGTCGTGATCGCCGGCGTCGTCTTCATCAACGAAGGCCAGCGACGGATCCCGGTGCAATACGCCAGCCGCGTGCGCGGCAGGAAGATGTACCAGGGCCAGACGCAGTACCTGCCGCTCAAGGTCACGATGGCCGGCGTCATCCCGATCATCTTCGCCGTGAGCATCCTGCTCTTCCCGGCCCAGATCGCCCAGTACTTCACCGCCTCGACGGTCGAATGGGTGAAGAGCGTCGCCATCTTCGTCTCCACCAACCTGAGCCAGAGCAACCCGCTCGTGTACGGGGCCCTCTACTTCGTGCTGGTCGTCTTCTTCACCTACTTCTACACCGCCTTCCAGTTCCGGCCCGACCAGACCGCCGACTTCCTCCGCAAGAACGGCGGCTTCATCCCGGGGATCCGCCCCGGCAAGCCGACCGAGGAGTTCCTGGCGCGGATCACGAACCGCATCACCCTCGGCGGCGCTCTCTTCCTCGCCACGCTGGCGGTCCTGCCGCTCATCGTGACGGCGGCGATTCCGGGCACCCAGGGACTGCAGCTCGGCGGCACAAGCGTCCTGATCGTGGTCAGCGTGGTCGTCGAGACGATGAAGCAGCTCGAGGCGCAGATGCTGATGCGCCACTACGAGGGCTTCATCCGGTGATCGACCCGGGCGGCGGCCGGGCGGCGTCGTCCATGGGGCGCAGGATCCTCCTGCTGGTCGGCTCGGTTGGCGCGGGCAAGGGGACCCAGGCCGCCGCCCTGAGCGGGGAGCTCGGCCTCGCGCACCTGGCCTCGGGGAACCTCTTCCGCCAGGCCATGCGCGACGGGACCGAGCTGGGCGAGAAAGCGCGTGCCTACATGCAGCGCGGAGACCTCGTCCCGGACGACATCACGATCGAGATGTTCATGCACGAGCTCGCCCAGCCCCCGGCGGCGCGCGGCGCAATCCTCGACGGCTTCCCGCGCACGGTGACCCAGGCCCGAGCCCTGGACGCCACGCTGGACGAGCGGGGCGAGCGAATCGAGCGCGTGATCTCGATCGAGGTCCCGGTGGAGGAGCTCGTGGCACGCGTCGCCGCGCGGCGCGTGTGCCCCACCTGTGGGACCACCTATCACCTGGTCAGCGACCCGCCGCGAGTTCCGGGTCGTTGCGATCGCGATGGTGCCGAGCTGCAGCAGCGAGACGACGACCGCCCCGAGGTGGTCCGCGCCAGGCTCGCGAAGCAGGTGGAGCCGATGCTCGAGGTGCTCGAGCACTACGACCGCAAGGGGATCGTCCTGCGGGTGGACGGGACGCGGCCGATCGAGGGCGTGACGCACGAGATCCTCGAGGGCCTCCGCGTCTGATGGTGACGATCAAGCGTCCGGAGGAGGTCGCCCGCATGCGACACGCCGGCACGATCCTGGCCGAGGTTCTGCGGGTATTGGAGGGCGAGCTCCGGCCGGGGATCTCCACCATCGATCTCGATGCGATCGCCGAGCGCATGATCCGTGACGCCGGCGCGACCCCATCCTTCCTGGGCTACGGGGGCTCGCGAGGGACGATCCCGTTTCCCGGCTCGATCTGCGTCTCGATCAACGACGAGGTGGTCCACGGCATCCCGTCGCCGAGGCGCCGGATCAGCGCCGGCGACGTGGTTGGCCTCGACATCGGCTGCATCTGGGAGGGCTGGCACGCCGACACAGCGCGCACCTTCGCGGTCGGGCCGGTGCCTGAGCCGATCGCGCGGCTGATCGAGGCGACGCGCCGGGGGATGGATGCGGGGATCGCGGCCGCTCTCCCGGGCAACCGTCTGGGCGACGTGGGCGCGGCGATCCAGGCGGTCGCCGACGAGCACGGCTATGGCATCGTCCGCCACCTCGTGGGCCACGGCATCGGCACCGCGATGCACGAGGATCCGCAGGTCCCCAACTACGGGCGAGCGGGGACCGGGATGCGGATCGAGGCCGGGATGTGCTTCGCCATCGAGCCGATGTTCAACCTCGGCGACGACGACGTCGCACTGCTCAACGACGGCTGGACGGTGGTCACCGCGGACGGCAGCATCTCGGCCCATTTCGAGGACACGATCTCGATCACGCCATCCGGCCCGGAGGTGCTTACGCGTGCCTGATTCGCGGCCCGGACCGCCGTTGTGCCGGGTGCGCGGGCTGGTGTATACTCCTCATTCCGTGGTCGCCCCGTGCGGCGGCCTTTCCGTGTGTTCCCAACCGATTCACAGCTGATCAGCAGTTCGAGGGTGCGTGGCGCTTGGCGAAGAAGGATGCGATCGAGGTCGAGGGCGAGGTAGTGCTCCCCTTGCCGAACGCGATGTTCAAGGTGCGACTGGAGAATGGTCACGAGGTTCTCGCCCACATCTCCGGCAAGCTGCGCCAGAACTTCATCCGCATCCTGCCCGGTGACACGGTCCGCGTCGAATTGAGTCCCTACGACCTCACCCGGGGTCGAATCACCTACAGGATGCGATGAAGGTTTCTGCCTCTGTCAAGCCGCGCTGCGAGCGCTGCAAGGTCATCAAGCGTTCCGGCGTCGTGATGGTCATCTGCGTCATCCCCAAGCACAAGCAGCGACAGGGGTAGGCGCGGGTGGCACGCATCGCCGGCGTCGACATTCCCCGCGAGAAGCGGGTCGTGGTCTCGCTGACCTACATCCACGGGATCGGGCCGAGCTCCTCGCAGCAGATCCTGACTGCGGCCAACGTGCCCCAGGCGACCCGTGTCCGCGACCTCACCGAGGAGGAGGTCAACCGCCTCCGCGAGGTGATCGACAAGCGCTTCAAGGTGGAGGGCGACCTGCGCCGCGAAGTGAGCATGAATATCAAGCGGCTGATGGAGATCGGCTCCTATCGGGGCATTCGCCATCGTCGCAACCTCCCGGTGCGCGGCCAGCGCACCAAGACGAACGCCCGCCAGCGGCGCGGTCCGCGCAAGACGGTCGGCGTCCGGCGCAAGAAGTAGCGACACAGGAGTTCCATGGCTGAGCGAAAGAAGGCGACCCGCACCAAGAAGCGCGAGAAGAAGAACGTGCCGACCGGGCACGCCCACATCCAGTCGACCTTCAACAACACGATCGTGACCATCACCGACGCGACCGGGAACGTCATCAGCTGGGGAAGCGCCGGGCTGGTCGGGTTCAAGGGCTCGCGCAAGAGCACGCCGTACGCCGCCGCCCAGACCGCCGAGGGCGCCGCGAAGCGCGCCATGGAGCACGGGATGCGCCAGATCGAGGTCTTCGTCAAGGGCCCGGGTGCCGGTCGCGAGCAGGCGATCCGCTCGCTCCAGACGGCTGGCCTGGACGTGACGGCCATCACCGACGTCACGCCGATCCCGCACAACGGCTGCCGCCCGCCCAAGCGGCGCAGGGTCTGAGGCGATGGCACGCTATACCGACCCCGTCTGCCGCATCTGCCGACGCGAGGGGCTCAAGCTCTTCCTGAAGGGGAGCCGCTGCTTCAGCAAGAAGTGCGCCTTCGAACGGCGCAGCACGCCGCCCGGCATGAACACCCAGCGCCGCCGCAAGGTCAGCGAGTTCGGCATGCAGATGCGTGAGAAGCAGAAGGTGCGCCGCAGCTATTCCGTCCTGGAGAAGCAGTTCCGCAACTACTTCGCCAAGGCCGAGCAGCACAAGGGCATGACCGGCGAGAACCTGCTCCGCATGCTGGAGATGCGCCTCGACAACGTGGTGTTCCGGATGGGCTTCGCTCGGTCTCGGGCCGAGGCGCGCCAGCTCGTCAACCACCGGCACTTTGCCGTGAATGGCCGGCCCACCGACATTCCAAGCTTCGGGACCAAGGTCGGCGACCGGATCGAGGTCCGTGAGGGCCGACGCGGTCGCGAGATCTTCAAGACCGCCGCAGAGACGATGAAGTCGGCGTCAGTTCCCGAGTGGGTGAGCATCGATGCGGCCAAGCTGGCCGGATCGGTTCTGGCCGAACCCGCAAGGGAGCAGATGCCGCTCGAATTCAACGAGCAGCTCGTCGTCGAGTACTACTCGCGATAGCAGCAGGAGTCACACGCCTTCATGATCGAACTTGAGTCCACGCCGACCACCCGCATCGAGGAGGTCGAAACGCGCGGCGACCTGTCCATCTTCGAGGTCAACCCGCTGGCCGATGGCTACGGGGTGACGCTCGGCAACGCGCTGCGGCGCGTCCTCCTGAACTCGCTCGAGGGAGCGGCCGTGACATCGGTCCAGGTGGCCGGCGTCTTCCACGAGTTCAGCACCATCGACAACGTCAAGGAGGACGTGACCCAGATCGTCCTCAACATCAAGAAGCTGCGCCTGCGCTCATTCGCTCGCCACCCGGTCACGCTCAAGCTGATGAAGCACGGCGCCGGGCCCGTCACCGCGGCCGACATCACCGAATCGGCCGACGTCGAGATCGTCAACCCGGAGCTGCTCCTGCTCACGCTGGACTCCGACGCCGGATCGATCGAGATGGACCTGACCGTGGAGACCGGCGTCGGCTACCGGCCCGCCGAGCATGCCGAGGATCTGCCGATCGGGATCATCCCGGTCGACGCCATCTTCACGCCGGTGCGGCGCGTGAACTTCATCGTCAGCGACACGCGCGTCGGGCAGATGACCAACTTCGACCGCCTGACCCTCGAGATCGAGACCGACGGAACGACGACCCCCAAGGCGGCCCTCTCGAGCGCCGCCGAGATCCTGGTCCTGGAGTTCAGCCGCTTCGCCGAGATCGGGCGGCGTCCGCTGCCCGGGTCCGAGGACGCGCCCGCCCTCGTGAGCGCCAACCTCCTCGACGCGCCGATCGAGGAGCTGGACCTCCCGATGCGCGCCTACAACAGCCTGAAGCGGAACAACATCACCAAGATCGGCCAGCTCCTGGCGCTCGGCGACGACGAGCTGCTCCGGATGCGCAACTTCGGCAAGAAGAGCCTCGACGAGATGAAGGAGCGCCTCGCGTTGCGCGGCTTCATCGCTCCGGAGAGCGCCGCTGGGAGCGTGGACGAATCGGACCTGCCGGCGGCCGCGGAGCTCGACGAGGCCGCTGCCGCAGAGCTCGACCGGGAGGGCTGATCGATGCCGCATCGGTTGGCCGGCCGCAGGCTCGGCCGCGCAAGCGACCATCGCCTGCATATGCTGGACAACCTGGCGGTGTCGGTGCTCCGCTATGAGAAGGTACGGACCACCGAGGCGAAGGCCAAGGAGGTTCGCGGACGGGTCGACCACATGATCACCCTGGCGAAGCGCGGCGACCTTTCGGCGCGCCGCCTCCTGATCTCGGCCATGCCCGACGAGCCGCTCATCATCGACAAGCTGATGGGTGAGCTGGCCACCAAATACGCCGACCGAGCCTCTGGCTACACCCGCATCGTGAAGATCGGGCCACGGCTTGGAGACGCGGCGGCGATCGTCCAGATCGAGCTGGTCTAGCGAGACCCGCTCCCTCCGGGCGGACAATGGAAGACGGACCGATGCCACCCACTGGACGACGATGTGCACGGGCGGTGATCGAGTACGACGGGACCGACTTCGCCGGCTCCCAGTACCAGCCGCGGGTGCGGACGGTGCAGGGGGAGCTGGAGGAGGCGCTTAACAGACTGACCGGCGAGCGGACGCGAGTCCGGTTCGCCGGGCGAACCGATGCCGGGGTGCATGCCACCGGCCAGGTCGCGGCCTTCTGCCTCGCTCGCCGCCGTCGCGGCGAGGGGATCGGATGGCCGGAGCTGCGGCGACGGCTGAACGCCACGCTGCCGCCGGACCTGGCACTGCGGTCTCTCCGCCCGGCGTCCGCGGGCTTCGACCCGCGGCGTGACGCCGAGTCGCGCGTCTACCGCTACCGAATCCGGATGGCGGGGGACAAGCGACCGGCGGACGGGCATCGGACGCTCGAGATCGGCGATCGGCTCGACGTCGCGGCCATGCGGGCCGTGGCGGCGGAGCTCCCCGGGGAGCGAGACTTCGCGGCGCTGGGGAGCGGCGCAGGGGGCCGAACAATCCGCCACCTGCGGGAGGTGTCGGTCGTGCAGCGCGGAACCTCGGTGGAGATCCGGGTCACGGCCAACGCGTTCCTGCGGCGAATGGTGCGCAGCATCGTCGCCCTCCTCCTTGAGGCGGGGCGAGGGAGGCTGGCACCGGGATCGGTCGCCGGACTCCTCGACGCGGGTGAGCGAGCCCTCAATGGGCGGGCGGCACCGGCGCGCGGGCTGACGCTCGAGCGGGTCAATTATTCGAATACGACGTCGGCGACCAAGGGATCGAGGAAGAAGGCAAACGTGACAACGTACGCAGTCAAGGCGAGCGAGATCGAGCGGGCCTGGTGGGTGGTCGACGCCACCGACCAGACGCTCGGTCGCCTCGCCACGCGCATCGCCACGCTGCTCGAGGGCAAGCACAAGCCGATCTACACCCCGCACCTCGACACCGGCGACCACGTGGTGGTCATCAACGCGGCGCGGATCAAGGTGACCGGCAACAAGCTGCTGCAGAAGTCCTACTACCGCCACTCCGGCTATCCCGGCGGCCTGCGGGAGGAGAGCCTCGAGGCGCTGATGGCTCGCAAGCCGGAGATCGTGATCGAGCGGGCCGTGAAGGGGATGCTGCCGCAGAACCGCCTCGGTCGGGCGATGTTCAAGAAGCTACGGGTCTACCGCGGGGCGGAGCACCCCCATCAGGCGCAGCAGCCGACCGCTGCCGAGCTGTAAGAGGAACGCAACCGGTGAGCACCAGCTACGTCTACGGAACGGGTCGCCGCAAGGAGGCGGTCGCGCGCGTGCGGCTGCTGCCCGGCGACGGCAGCATCGTCGTCAATGGCAAGGACGCCGCCGACTACTTCGGCGGGACCCCTGGCTTGGCCACGCTCCGCCTCCCGTTCCGGGTCACCGAGACGGAGGGCCGCTACTCGGCCAGCGTCCTCGTCGCCGGCGGCGGCTTCTCCGGCCAGGCCGGCGCGATCCGCCACGGCATCGCCAGGGCCCTGCTCAGCGCCCACCCAGACGCACGGGGCGCGCTCCGTGCAGCCGGACTCCTGACCCGCGACCCGCGTGCCAAGGAACGCAAGAAGTACGGGCTGAAGCGAGCTCGCAAGGCGCCGCAGTACACGAAGCGCTAGCACCCTTGACCCGATCGGCCCAGGAGGGGGGTCCGGGGCCCTTTGGTATCATCGGTTCCCTTGTTCGACGCCATCGCTGAGTTCCTCAAGCTCTACCTGCGCGGCAGCTGGACGTCGGTCGTCGACATCCTGCTGGTGGCGATCGTCATCTACTGGGTCTTCATCCTGATCCGCGGCACGCGGGCGGTGCGGATCGTGATCGGCCTCTCGATCCTGTACCTGGTCTACCTCGCCGCCCAGGCGCTCGACCTGCGCCTGCTGTCGACGCTGCTGCAGACCGGGGCGGTGGTCGGCCTGTTTGCGATCGTGGTGGTGTTCCAGCCGGAGCTGCGGCGAGCACTCGAGCAGATCGGCCGCTTTGGGTCGTTCAACCGCTTCTTCGTGAGCAGCGACGTTGCGGAGGCCGACCGGGTCGCCCGCGAGATCAGCCGTGCGGCCCGCCTGCTGGCGGGGTCGCGGCACGGCGCGCTCATCGTCCTCGAGCGAGAGACCGGTCTCGCCGACCTCGCGGCCGAATCCGGCGTCCTCCTGCATGCCGACCTGCGCGCCGAGCTGCTGGCGACCCTCTTCTATCACGGGACCGCGCTCCACGACGGGGCCGTCATCGTCTCGGGCGATCGCATCCTGGCGGCGGGGGTCCTGCTCCCGCTCTCGCAGAATGTCCTTGACTCAGAGCGGTACGGGACGCGACATCGGGCGGCGATCGGGATCAGCGAGCAGTCCGACGCGATCGTCGTGGTCGTCTCCGAGGAGACCGGCTCCATCTCGCTCGTCATGCGCGGCCGGATCGAGCGCAATCTCACCGAGGAGCAGCTGCGGCGACGGATCCTCAATCTCATCCGGCCGCAGGCTCCGCGCCGCCAGGCACCGCTCCTGCGACGGTCGCTCGAGGGCCGCTGGGGGGTCCAGCGCCCCGAGCCCGATGTGCCGATCGACCCTGAGGCACGCGTCGTCAAGGTCGCTGCCGACGGGAAGCCGCTCGGCGCAGCGGCCGGGGCCGAGCCGCCTGAGCCCGCCGCTGCCGCGTCCGCCTCGAAGCGCCTCTAGATGGCCTGGCTCTTCCGCAACTGGGCGCTGAAGCTGGGCGCGGTCGCGCTGGCCACGATCCTGTACACGGGGCTCGTCTTCTCCGGCTCATTCAGCGACAAGACCCTTCCCGACGTCCCGGTCACCGCGCTCGCGCAGCCGGAGGGGACCTATCTCCTGACCCAGCAGCTCGGCAGGGTCGATATTCGATATCGAAGCGCGACCGACGCGCCGGTCACGGTCACCGCCGAGTCGTTCGCCGTCACGATCGACCTTGCCAGCTACGACATGACACAGGCCGCCCAGGTGCAGTCGCTCAAGATCCATGTCCGCTCGCTGACCGATGGGGTCGAGATCCTGAGCTACACACCGAACGCGGTCTCGGTCGCGCTCGACCGGATCGACGAGATGCAGGTCCCCGTGGCCGTCGACTCCGGCCAGGTGCCAGCGGGGCTTGAGATCGGCACTCCGCAGCTGAGCCTGGCGCAGGTCACGGCGAGCGGGCCCCGGAGCCGGCTCGATCGGGTCGATCGCGCGCTGGCCACCGTGCGCATCGATCCCTCGGGGATCGACTGCTGCGGGCCGGTCGACCTCGTCCCGGTCGACATCAACGGGGCCCGTGTCGACTCGGTGGAGCTGAACCCGTCGACGGTGCGAGTCCAGATCGACGTCAGCACCGTGGAGACGAGCCGCACCGTGCCGATCCGGCCGTTGCTCATCGGCGCGCCGGCCGCTGGCTTCGAGGTCGGCACCGTGACCGCCGACCCCGCGGTGGTGACGCTGCGTGGCTCGCCCGAGGTGCTGGCGGCGATCGCCGAGGTCCTGACCGAGCCGATCAGCCTCGCGGGCACCAACTCGACCCTTCGCGCAACCGGGAAGCTGGTGCTCCCCGACGGGGCGCGGCTCGCCGATCCGGCGGCATCGGAGCCGACCATCACGGTGCAGATCCGGGAGACGGTGGCCACCCGAACGCTCCTGCTCGGGCTGGTATGCACCGGCGTCCCAGCGGGGAGCGCCTGCCTGCCTCAGCTGGACCAGGTGGCGGCGATCGTGACCGGCACCGTCTCGGACCTCGATGCGCTCGACCCCAGCGCCCTGACGGCCACACTCGATGCCAGCGGGCTGGGGCCTGGCGATCACCTCATCCGGCCCACGGTTGCGCTTCCGACCGGCGTGCGGCTGGTCTCGATGTCTCCCATCTCGGTCACGGTCACGATCGTCCCGCCGGCGACGCCGGCGCCCTGATGGGTCGCCTCTTCGGGACGGACGGGATCCGCGGCGTCGCCAATGTCGACCTGACGCCGACCCTCGCCTACGACCTTGGCCGCGCCGTGGGTCACCTGCTCGGCTCGGACGGCAGGCGGGTCGTGATCGGCCAGGACACGCGGCGCTCGGGCGACATGCTGGTCGCGGCGGTGTCGGCCGGTCTGGCATCGGTGGGGGCCGATGCGATCCAGCTCGGCGTGGTGACGACCCCATGCCTGGCGCACGCGGCCGCGGGCGGCGAGTTCGCCGCGGGGATCATGGTCTCGGCGTCGCACAACCCGGCCGAAGACAACGGACTGAAGGTGCTCTCCGGCGGCCGCAAGATCGACGACGAGGTCGAGGAGGAGCTCGAGAGCCTCCTCTTCCAGGCCGAGTCGCTCCCCGGCGTCTCGAATCGGCAGCTCGGCCGCATCACCCGTGAGACCGCCCCGATCGAGGCCTACCGCGCCATGCTGGTGGCGGAGGCCGGTGACCTGCTGCGGGGCAGGCGCATCGCGATCGACTGCGCCAACGGCTCCGCCTCCGCCCTCGCTCCCGATCTGCTGGACGAGCTGGGTGCCAGCGTGACGGCACTCTCGGCGTCGACGGACGGTTCCAACATCAACCTCAATTCGGGATCCACCCACCCCGAGGCGCTGGCTGCCGCGGTGCGCGATGGTGGGCTCGAGATGGGGATGGCGTTCGACGGCGACGCCGACCGCCTGATCGCGGTCGACGAGCATGGGTCGATCGTCGACGGCGACGGCGTGATGGGGATCTGCGCCCTGGCCAGACTCACGGCCGGTACCCTTCGCAAGCGGATCCTGGTCACCACCGTGATGAGCAACCTCGGGCTGGACCGCGCCATCTCCGCGGCCGGTGGCAGGGTGATCCGCACACCGGTCGGCGATCGCCACGTCTTTGAAGCCATGGAGCGGGCCGATGCGACCCTCGGCGGCGAGCAGTCAGGCCACATCATCTTCCGAGAGGTCTCGACCACCGGAGACGGGATCCTGACCGCGATCCAGCTGCTGCGGACGCTGCGCGACACCGGCGCCACGCTCGCCGAGGCGGCCTCGCAGATCCGGATGCTGCCGCAGGTGGTGATAAACTCGGCCGTCCGCCATCGGGACCAGTGGGAGGTCGATCCGGAGTTCGCGGTCGCGGTGGCAGAGGCCGACGCCCGTCTTGGCGCGCGTGGACGGATCTTGGTGCGGCCCTCCGGGACGGAGCCAAAGATCCGGATCATGGTCGAGGGCGAGGACGCTGACGAGATCAACCAGATCGCACGCGAGCTCTCCGAGCTTGCCAGTGCGCGGCTGAACTAGGAGCCACCAGAAAGCCATGTGCGGCATCGTCGGGTACGTCGGCCCGCGTGACGCGGCGCCGATCCTGCTGGAAGGGCTTCGCCGCCTCGAGTACCGGGGCTACGACTCCGCCGGGCTGGCGGTGCTGACCGAGGACGGCGAGGTCTTCGTCGAGAAGAAGGCGGGCAAGCTCTCCAATCTCACCGAGCACCTCAACGGAGGCGCGCCGGCCGGGCACCCGGGCATCGCGCACACCCGCTGGGCGACCCATGGGCGCCCGAACGACGCGAACGCCCATCCGCATCGCGACTGCTCCGGCCGGCTGGCGCTGATCCACAACGGAATCATCGAGAACTACGCCCCGATCAAGGAGCGGCTGCTGGCCGCCGGCCATCGGTTCACGTCGGAGACCGACACCGAGGTCCTCGCGCACCTGATCGAGGAGCGCTACAGCGGCGACCTGGTGGAGGCCGTGCGCGAGGCGCTCAACGAGGTGCGGGGGGCGTACGCCATCGGCGTCATGCATCTCGACCACCCGAACCGGATCGTGGGGGCGCGCATGAACGTGCCGCTGATCGTTGGGCTCGGCAATGGCGAGGGGTTCCTGGCCAGCGACGTGCCGGCGATCCTGGAGCACACCAAGAACGTCGTCATCCTGCAGGAGGGGGACATCGCCGACGTGACCCCCGAGGGCGTGACGATCATCGGCATGGACGGCGTCCAGGTGGATCGCGCGGTCACCCGGATCCGATGGAACATCGCCGCGGCGGAGAAGGGCGGCTTCCCCCACTTCACGCTGAAGGAGATCTACGAGCAGCCGCACGCGATCGGGGAGGCCCTGCGCGGGCGTGTTGACGAGGCGGGCAACCTCCACCTGCCCGACCTGGACGCGATCGAGGACAAGCTGCGAGCGGTCGAGCGCGTCTACGTCGTCGGCTGCGGGACGGCCCGGTACGCGGCGGAGGTCGGCGCGCAGCTGATCCAGAGCTGGGCGGGCCTGCCGGCCAGCAGCCAGATCGGCTCCGAGATGCGCTACTCGCCACCTCCCATCGACGACAAGACGCTCGTCATCAGCGTCAGCCAGTCGGGTGAGACCGCGGACACGCTCGCGCCGCAGAAGCTCGCTTCCGAGCGGGGCGCGGTGATCGTGGTCGTCACCAACGTGGTGGGCAGCGCCCTGACCCGCGAGGCCGATGCCGTCTGCTACCTCCAGGCCGGGCCTGAGGTGGCGGTCGCCTCCACCAAGGCGTTCGTGACGCAGGTCGTCGTGCTCGAGATGATCGCGCTCCACCTCGCCGGCCTGCGAGGCACGCTGAGCGAGCGCCGGCGCCGTTCCTTCGGCCTGGCCTTGCGCGACCTGCCGGGTCAGGCGGCGGAGGTCCTCAAGCTCGCGCCGCAAGTGAAGAAGCTGGCGCAGCGTTGGGGAACCGTGCGCGACGTGATGTTCGTGGGTCGCGCGCTCGGCTTTCCGGTGGCGATGGAGGGGGCGTTGAAGCTCAAGGAGCTGTCCTACGTCCACGCCGAGGGCTATGCGGCCGGCGAGCTGAAGCACGGCCCGATCGCGCTGCTCGACCCGCAGACGCCGCTCGTCGCGATCGCGACCCGCAGCGCCACCTACGAGAAGGTGGTGAGCAACGTCGCCGAGGTCCATGCGCGCGAGGCGCCGGTGGTGGCGGTGGCGACGGTCGGGGACGAGATGATCGATCGCTACGCGCAGGATGTGCTGTACGTGCCGGAGACGCCCGAGGAGATGGCTCCGGTGATCGCCATCATCCCGCTCCAGCTGCTTGCCTACGAGGTGGCCGTGTCGCGCGGGACCGACGTGGACCAGCCCCGCAACCTGGCCAAGTCGGTGACGGTCGAATAGCCACCGTCACTCCACCCGCATGAGCCGCCACGAGATCGGCGTCGACCTGATCGACATCGATCGCATCGTCTCGACCCTCGGCCGCTATCCCGATCGCTTTCGCGCACGGGTGCTGACCGATGGCGAGGCGCGCTACTGTGGCGCGCGGGCCGAGCGGATCGCCGGCCGCTGGGCCGCCAAGGAGGCGATCAGCAAGGTGCTCGGACTGGGCGTGCGCGGCGTCGGGTGGCGGGAGATCGAGATCCTGCCCAACTGGGCCGGTGCCCCGCAGGTCCGGCTCCACGCTCGCGCCGCAGCACGAGCCGCGGCGCTGGGGCTCGAGGACGTCACGGTCAGCATCTCGCACGAGCGACACATGGCCGTGGCGGTGGCGGTCGCGCACCGCGCGCCCGAGGCCTAGCGGTTGGCCGTCATGAGCTTGACCCCGGGCTGGGTCGCGGAGCGGCTGCCCGCGCGTCCGTCGCGTGCGCACAAGGGAACGTTCGGCCGGCTCCTGATCGTGGCTGGCTCGCTCGAGTACGCGGGTGCCGCGCTCCTCACCGGCCTGGGGGCCATTCGCGCCGGCGTCGGGCTCGCCTGCCTGGCCACGCCGGAGGCGATCGGCTATCGGCTGATGGGGCTCGTCCCCGAGCTCACCTCGATGCTCCTGGTCGAGGAGGCGCCCGGCCTGACGGCGCCCGGCGGCTGGCGCCGGCTCGCGACCGAAGCGCCGAACTATGACGCCCTCGTCATCGGCCCGGGCCTCGGCACGCAGCCCGCCACGCTGCGTCGCGCCCGCAACTTCGTGGGCGAGGTCCGGCACCCCGCCGTCATCGACGCCGACGGCCTGACCGCGCTGGCCGCGGTGCAGCGCTGGTGGGAGCCGCTCCGTGCGCCCATGGTGCTCACCCCGCATCCCGGTGAGTTCGCGCGCCTGGCGCGGCTCCCGGAAGGGGAGGAGCTCACCGACGACGACGCGCAGCGCACCGAGGCGGCGCGGGACGCGGCCGCCCGCTGGGGCCAGGTCGTGGTCCTGAAGGGCGCCCACACCGTCATCGCCTCGCCGTCAGGGGAGATCCTGCGCTCCGAGGTCGCCACGCCCGCGCTCGCCACCGCCGGGAGCGGTGACGTGCTGGCGGGGGTGATCGGCGCGTTCCTTGCCGCAGGCCTCGAGCCGTTCGACGCGGCCGGCTGCGGGGTGGCGGTGCACGGTGCTGCCGGGCTGCTGGCCGAGGATCGGATCGGCCGGGCCGGCGCGGTGGCGCGCGACATCGCGAACCTGCTCCCCACCGCGATCGAGCAGCTCCGCGGCGGGCGGAGCGAATGAGGCTGCCGGCGGCGCGCAGCCCGCATCGCGCCTGGATCGAGGTCGATCACGAGGCGCTCGTCGCCAACCTCGCAACCCTCCGTCGCCTGGCGGGCGAGGGACGGCAGATGATCGCGGTCGTCAAGGCCAACGCCTACGGGCATGGCGCGGTCGAGGTCTCCCGCACACTGTTGCGCGAGGGGGTGGAGCATCTCGCGGTCGCGACCCTGGGCGAGGGCCTCGAGCTGCGGGAGGCCGGGATCGACGCACCGATGCTGATCCTCTGGGCGCTTGGCGCCCCCGAGGCCGAACCGGCCGTCGCTGCCGACCTGCAGGCGGTCGTCTACGACCTGCCCGGCGTCGAGCTGATCGAGCGGGCCGCCGCGGCGCTCGGCCGCCGCGCATCGGTCCAGCTCAAGATCGATTCGGGGCTCGGGCGGCAGGGGGCCGAGCCGGGGCTGGCGGTCGAGCTGGCGCTGCGCATCGTCCGC
The DNA here is from genome assembly GCA_036564495.1 of Candidatus Limnocylindria bacterium. Lineage (GTDB taxonomy): Bacteria > Chloroflexota > Limnocylindria > QHBO01 > QHBO01 > CF-167. Next base: position 5,447 of record DATCOX010000090.1, on the reverse strand, counting down.
AGCCGGCATCTGCGCCTGGCCGGGACCTTCAGTCACCTTGCGGTCCCCGGCGAGGACGAGGCCTACACCGATGTGCAGCGGCTTCGGCTGGCCCAGGCGCTTGATGCGATGCGCTCTGCCGGAGCCGATCCGGGGCTCGTCCACCTCGCGGCCACGGGCGGTGTCCTGGCCGGCGCCGCCGCCTTCGGCGACGCGATTCGGCCCGGCCTCGGGCTGTACGGCATGGTCCCCGCATGGGCGCGGGATCGCGAGCCGGCCCTGCGGCCGGTCCTCTCGCTGAAGGCGCTGCCGCTGCGCATCTTCGACCTGGCAGCGGGGGACGGGATCGGCTACGGGCTGCGCTTCCGGGCCGAGCGCGCCACACGGATCGCCACGTTGGGGATCGGCTACGGCGATGGCTGGCCGCGGGTCCACGCCAACAACGGATCGGTCCTGGTGCGGGGGGTGCGTCACCCCGTCGTGGGCGCGGTGAGCATGGACGGCATCACCGTCGATTTGGGCGATCGTGATGATGTAACCTACGCCGACGAATTCGTCCTCATCGGCGAGCAGCTCGGTGCCCGCATCGACGCCGACGAGGTCGCCGCCCAGCGACGCACCATCAACTACGAAGTGACGACCGCCCTTCGTGACCGCCTCCCGCGCGTGCATCTGCCGGAGGCCGCGGGGGACGTCGGGTAGGTCGTCGAGCGAGCGCCATGCAGCAGGAGGGTGCACGTGAAGCGGGCCGAGACCCTCGCCGATGAGCTCGAACGACGGGGCGTCGGCGGTCCGGCCGCGATCCTGCTGGATGCGCATCGACCGCTCCTGCCCCTCATCCGCCAGGGTGCCATCTTCCTCGGCCCGCTCCTCAACCCGCTCCTCGGCCCGCGCCGCTTGGCATCGCTGCGCGAGGCGCTCGATGATCCGGCCACGTATGACCGCCTCGCCGCCAGGCTCGCCGGCGAACGCACGGACGCCTCAGGCTAGATGCCGAACATCGGCGAGCTCGCGGCCTACCTCGTCGGCCTGGTGACCGGTGCGGTCGGCTCATCCTCGATGCGCCTCGGCGCTGCCCCGACCGTCGCGATCCTCCTCGTCCTGCTGGTGCTGCTGTCGCTCATCGCCCGCACCGGAGCGCGCTGGAGCCCCTCCGACCTAGGCGGCCTGCGCCGCGTGGGCCGGGTGATGGCGCTCGCGGCCGAGTCGGGCGCCGACGCGACCATCTCCCTGGGCAGCGCGGGTGTCAGCAGGGCGGCGTCCGCCACCGATCGATATCAGACCCTCGCGGCGCTGCCCCTCCTCGGCCACGTGGCCGCCGCGGCCGCCCGCGCCGGGGTCCCGCTGCGAGTGACGACCAACGATCCCGTGGCGGCGCTCCTGGCCCAGGCGACCCTGGCGGGAGCGCACCGACGGACCGCCACACCGGAGCGCGCCTCGAGCGCGGCCGTGGAGTACATCGGCGAGGGCAGGCCGGTCGCCGCCGCCGTCGCCCTGGCGACCTCCGGACCGCACGGCGTGGCGGTCGTCGCCGGCGGGCTCGCGGAGGACGCCCTCCTCGTTCTCGACGGTGTCCTCGGTGACGCAGAGTGGAGCCTCGCCGCGACCGCGGCGCCTTCCCAGGCGGCGGGGCCGCTGCTCGACGGCGACGGCAGCCTCGTGGGGCCGGCGCTCTTCCAGGCGGCCGGCGAGCTGGGCGCCGCGGGCCATGCGCGGACCGCCGTGCTGGCGGCGAACCGCCTCATCTGGGGGGCGCTCGGGCTGCTGCTCGGCGGCTCGCTCCTGACCTGGGCGGGCGGCCCGCAGATCGCCGCCTTCCTCACGGGACGCTGAGGCGATGCGTCGCACGATCCTGGCCGGCATCGTCCTCGTCACCGGGCTGCTCATCCTGGTCGACCTGCTCCTGGTGAATCCGTCCCTGACCGACGCGGCGGGGGCCGTCAACGAGCTCCTCGTCCTCCTGGCGGCCGCTGCCGCGGTCGGGGGCGGCGCGACGCTGGTCGCCCACCACGTCCGTGTCATCGGTGCGGGTGACGGGGACTCGACCGGTTCGATCGTGCTCCTGGCCGGGATGGGGGCGATCCTGGTCGCCGGCCTGCGGCCCGGCGCGAGTGGGAGCTCGGACCCGATCGTGCTGTGGCTCGTGGCCGCGCTCCTGGCACCGATCGCCGCGTCACTCTTCGCGCTCCTCTTCATCTTCCTGCTCGGTGCCGTTCGTCGCGGCTTCGTGCTGCGCGCCCGCGAGACCTCGCTCATGGCGGGTGCAGCCGCGGTCGTGATCGTTCTCCTCCTGCCGGTCGGCGGCCAGGCCGGCGACTGGCTTGCGGCGAGCGCCGGCTGGGTCCGCGATGTGCCGCTCGCCGGCGTCTTCCGCGGCCTGCTGATCGGCACCGGGATCCTCGTCGCGGTCAGCGCTGCGCGTTCGATGTTGGCCCTCGACCGCGATGACGAGTAGCGCCTCATCGGCACTCGGCAGCCAGGCGGCCGCGCGCCTGCGCCCCGCGGCGCCGGCCCTGCTGCTCCTCGTCCTGCTGGTCGTTGCATCGCTCCTCTCCGGAGGCGTCTCGGGGCTCGAGCTGGCCAGCCCGGATCGGTCGCGCGTCGACCAGTTGCGGGGAGCGATCGCCGATCTGCCGGATCACCCTCTCGTGCTTATCGCCTTCGACGCCGACCTGGGGACCTACCCGGAGATCAGGGCGGCGACCCGTGCCGCGATCGACGACCTGGCCGCGCACGGCGCGCAGCTGGCCATCGTCAGCTTCACGCCGGAGGGGCGCGCGATCGCGGCCGCCGAGCGCGAGCGGATCGCCCGCGCCGGGACGGAGCAGGTGCCGGCCGACCTGGGCTTCGTGGCCGGAGCTGAGGCGGGGCTGGTGCGCAGCGTCGCATCGGTGGTTCCGGCCTCGGCCTCCGGACCGGTCATCGACGCCATTCGCCAGGGCGGAGGTGGAATCGGCGCCTTCGATATGGTCCTGATCGTGTCGGGGAGTGACCTTTCGGCGCGCAGCTGGGTCGAGCAGGTGGGGACACGCCTGCCGAAATTGCCGATGGTCACGATCGCGCCCACCTTCCTCGACCCGGAGCTCGAGCCATACCTGCGCTCCGGCCAGCTCACCGCGCTGGTAGCCACCCTGCGCGAGGGGGTCGCGTTTGCCGAGGCTGTCGAGGCGGCCTCTGGTCGATCGAGCGGTTCCATCATCGGCTCGCTACCCATGCTGGCCGGGATGCTCGCCGCGCTGGGGGTCCTGGCCGAAGCCGCGTCGCGCCGCTTCAGCCGCCGGGGCCCGCGCCGCTTCTCCGGCCGAGCCGCGTCATGAACGGCTTCTTCGCCAGCGACCTGTCCGGGGCCGTGGCGACCTGGGTCGCCGCGCTGGCCACCATCGCGACCTGGTCCTACCTGGTCGGCGCGCGCCGCCTCTTCGTCCTGATGCAGCACCTGCTCGCCGGCCTGGCCACGGGCTACCTCGTCCTGCTCGCCATTCGCGACGTGCTCGTGCCCCGTCTCATCACGCCGCTCATCGAGCAGCCCCGCGATCACGTCCTGCTCGTGCCGGCCGTTGCGCTGGTCGCCACCCTGATCGGCGCGACGTGGCTGCCGCGCGGGATGACGGCGCCGGCCGGTGCCATCCTGGTCGGCGGCATCGCCGCCTTCGCGCTCGGCGGCGCGGTGGTGGGGACGGTCCTGCCGCAGATCGCCGCCGCGCTCCCAACCACCAACGCGGCCTCGCCCGACCTCATCGGTGAGGTGATCTCGCTGGCCATCACCTCGCTCGTCCTGCTTGCATTCCTGCACGGGGCGCCAAGGGGCCGGCTCACCATCCGGGCCGCGACGGTCGGTCGATGGCTGCTCGTGGGCGGGATCGGCGGGTGGCTGGGATTCCTCCTTGTCAGCCGCCTGTCGCTCCTGGTCGACCGCATCGGCTTCCTGCTGGGCGACTGGCTGACGGTGCTCCGATGACGACCGGAGTCCGTGCACGAGAGATCGGGAGAGCCACCGCCGAGCTGTCGCTGCTGATGGATATCGGCTCGGCCTGGACCAAGGCGGCCGTGGTGGGCCGCGCCGACGGCCGCTGGAGGATCGCGGCGCACGCCGCCCAGCCGAGCGCCTGGGACGAGGAGGAGCTGATCGCCAGCCTCGCCGCACGCCTCGGAGGAGGGGCCGACCCCCGGGTATCGGGACGGATCGCCACGCTCCTCGCCGACGCCCCCAGGATCGCCGTTCACACGCCGGCGCGTCCGGGGCGGATCGCCCTTGCAGCGGTCTCGTCCGAGCTCTCCGGCCAGGCCGCGCGTCGGGCCGCGGAGGCTGCCGGCTGGGTGGTCGTCGAGGCCGTGACGGTCGACGACGGCCGCCCGGTGGTGGAGCGGCTGTCGGCGCTCCAGTCGGCCGAGGTTGATGCCTGGCTGATCGCCGGCGGCTTCGACGCGGAGGGTGGCGAGGGAGCGCTCGAGGTCGCCGGCCTCGTCGCGGCGGCACGTGGCGGCGGTCGATCGCCGGTCGTCTGGGCCGGCTCGGCCGGACTCACCGAGCGGGTCGGGGCGTTCTTCGAGCCGGGGGTGCTCCGCGCCGTCGCGAACCCGCGTCCGTCGGCGGAGCGCGAGAACCTCGTCCCGCTGCGACGCTATCTCGACGGCCTCATCGAGCGGCTCGTGGAGCGTGGAGCCGCACGCCAGCTGGCCCCCATCGGCTTTGGCAGGGCCATCGCCGAGCTCGCGCGCGCGGCGCAGCTGCGCGTGGTGGGGGTCGACCTCGGCGCGCGCTACGCGACCTGGGCGAGCGCCGACGAGAGCGGCATTGCGGAGACCAGGGTCGTGGCCCTCGGGGGCCTGGCCTCGCCGTCGCTGACCGCACCCGGAGGGCCGGCCAGGATCGCCCACAGCCTGCCCCTGGCCATCGACGAGCTGGCGGTGGCGGACACGCTCCAGAACCTGCGCGCGCGACCGGGCTCGATCCCGCAGACCGATGAGGAGCTGGCGGTCGTGCACGGGGCGGCGCGGGACCTGCTCGCCGACCTCGCGGCAAATGGTCCACAGCCGGAGGGGGTCGACCTGCTCATCGGATCCGGTCGCACGATCGGCAGCGCGCCGCTGCCCGCTCAGGCGATGCAGCTTCTGCTCGACGGGATCCGGCCGATCGGGATCGTCCAGGTCGCCATCGACCCTGCCGGAGCGCTCGCCCCGCTCGGGGCACTGCGCGACGACGAGATCGTGGAAGGGCTCGGGACGCTGCGTGACGACCTCCTGACTCCGCTCGGAGCCGCGGTCGTGTGCCGCGGCGGTCGGTCCGGCCATCTCGCGATGCGCGTCACCGTCCATCGCGTCGGCTGGCGCTCGCTGGGACCGATCGATGTGCGTCCCGGCCAGCTCGAGGTCGTGCCGCTCCCGCGCGGCCAGGTAGCCGAGCTCGAGATCGAGCTCGATCCGTCGGTGAGCCTTGGCGCACCGCGCCGCGCCCGCCGGCTGCGCGC
>DATCOX010000064.1:0-5413 GCA_036564495.1 Candidatus Limnocylindria bacterium | reverse complement strand
ACCAGGACCGCGCCGCCGATGACCAACGCCAAGAGCAGGGTGATGGCAATCAGGACCCAGGCGCCGCTGCGCCGGGTGGTCGGCTGCATGGCCATGGCTCGCTCCTGGATCTCATACCAGAGCTCGGGCGCCGACGCCGAGTCGAGCGCCTTGAAACGGGCGTGCAGATCGGTCATCGCTCTTCACCCAGCAGGACGCGGAGATGCTTCCGACCTCGGCTCAGATGAGCTCGGACCGCAAGCGGATTGATGCCGGTGCGGCGCGCGATCTCGCGCACGGGGCAGTCGGCGTAGTAGTGCAGCACGATCACCGCGCGCTGCTGCGGCGTCAGTCCCTGAAGGGCGTGAAGCAGCTCCTCGTCGGGATGCGCATCGTGGAGGGCGCCTTCGGGGATCGGTCCACGGGAGAGGCTCGACTGCCGCTTCAGGTCTCCCGCGGCAAGGCGAAAGGCCGATCGCCAGACCCAGCCGCGCACGTCCCTGATCGCCGAGCCCCGCCGCAGCGCCTGGGAGAATGCCTCGGCGACGGCATCCGAGGCGACGTCCTCGCTCCCGGCGAAGGCGTAGACCGCCCGCCACAGGCGAGCCCCATCCTGGCGGTAGACCGCCTCAACGTCGCCAGTTGCCACCACTGGAGCCACGACGGTAGTCACTATGCCCATACAGGAACGGATCGGCCCGAAAAGGTGACACTGAGGGCCTGAGGATGACAAGGCTAGTGGCCGTTGGCGCTGCGGACGTGCATGGATTGCTGCCCATGGACCGATGCATCGAGCTGATGGCCGATGCGCTCTTGGGCCTTGCGCGCGGCGACGCGCTGAACCCGCTCCGCGCCGCCTACCGGCGTCCCCGTCGGAACAAGTTCCTTGCAAGTCAGGGTCGGCGCGGACGGAGACTCACGCCTCATAGGCAGGGAGGGAGCTCGTCCGGGACATGACGTCCAATGTCCGGAGGCAGCGGAATGACTCGCGATTGCGGGCTCGAGCGAGGCATGCGTCGCCCGCACCGCGCCGGGACTTTCGGCGTGCGGGCCGCACGGTCAGTCCTCTTGCCCATGCAGCGCCGATCCTTGACCCTCACGTCGGGGCTGCGATGCAGCGCCCTTCGCGCGCCGGCGAGGCATGGGGTGGACCAAAGGCGGGATGACACCGTTCAGAACGAGACGACGGGCAATCGGACCAAGGCTCGGGAGGCCGGGAGCGATTCTGGCCCGCCCCGACGCGTCCAGGTCGATTCTCGGCACCCATCGCCACGCAGTTGGCACCCGACCCACACCGACGGGACCTCGGCAGTGACCACTGATCCTTCAGCGTCCGCTCCGATCCTGGTCGTCGACGACGACGACGCGGGCAGGACCCTCGTCGCCTTCGCCCTGCGGCGGGCGGGCCTGGAGGTGCTCGAGGCACGGAACGGCGAGGCGGCGCTGGAGATCGTGCGCACCACGCCGGTCGCCATGGTCGTGTGCGACATGGTGATGCCAGGGATGTTCGGCATCGATGTGGTGCGGACCCTGCGATCGCGGTCAGAGTCGGCGACCCTGCCGGTCCTGCTCATGACCGGCTCCGGCGATGCATCCAGCGTGATCGAAGGGCTGGCGGCCGGAGCCGATGACTTCCTCTCCAAGCCGGTCCGGCTCGACGAGCTCGTGGCCCGCATCAACGCCCACCTGCGCCGCACGATCGCGTGGTCCGACGTTATGGAGCAGCGCTCCGCCGAGCTTGCCCGGCAGCGTGCCCTGATTGGGGACACGCTGCGCGGACTGCGCCCTGGCGACACGGCCGAGGCGACGGCGCAGGCAATCTGCCGCCAGGTCGTTCGGCTCGCCGGGATGACCTCGGCCCAGATTTTCATCTTCGAGGTCGACGGGCGGGCGACGCCGATCGGCTTCACGATCGCCAGCGGGGAGGATCCCCCGCTGCGCCGCCTGCCGATCGAACGCAGCAAGCATCTGCGCGCCCGGGCTATGGAGGGTCCCTGGATCGAGCCATGGATTCCGCGCCGCTGGCATCCGTACAACGACCTCCTCACCGGGCTGGGCAGCCACCTGGTGGGGTACGCCCCGGTACGCTCGAACAACCTGCTCATCGGCCTGCTCGTCATCGACGCCGCGGAGGCGGTCGACGAGCGCAGCCTGTCCGAGTCGCTGCCAGCCTTGGTGGAGTTCGCGGACCTCGCCGCCGCGCTGATCGGTCGCGACGTTGCGGAGCGCACGGAGGCCAGCCTGGCCCGCGGCCACATCCAGGCGATCATCGCCAACAGCGACTTCGAACCGGTCTTCCAGCCGATCGTCGACGTCGAGAAGAAGGCTGTCTTCGGCTACGAGGGACTGACGCGCTTCGCCGATGGCGTCAGCCCGGACATCCGGTTTGCCGAAGCTGCCGCCGTCGGCCTCGGCATCGAGCTCGAGACGGTGACGCTGCGAGCATCGCTTGCCGCTGCGGCCGGGCTGCCGGCAGGTGCCTCGCTCGACCTGAACGTATCACCGGCATTGATCATGGCCCCGGACGCGCTGCGGGCGCTCCTGCGGGACGCGGGGCGCCCGATCGTGCTCGAGGTGACCGAGCATGCCGAGATTGCCGACTACGCGGCGTTTCGCGCGTCCTTCGCCGCCCTGGGTCCGATGCAGCTGGCCGTGGACGATGCCGGAGCCGGATTCGCCAGCCTGCGGCACATCCTCGAGCTGCGACCCGCCTTCGTGAAACTGGACCGGTCGCTCATCGTCGCCATCCAGGAGGACGAGGCGCGCCAGGCCATGATCGTGGGCCTGCGCCACTTCGCTCGATCATCGGGAAGCCGGCTCATCGCCGAGGGCGTCGAGACCGAGGCCGAGCTCGAAGTGCTCCGGGCGCTGGAGATCGGCCTCGTGCAGGGCTTCCTCGTCGGCCGGCCGGGAACCGTGGCCGAGCTGGTCAGGCCTGAGGCCTGACCTCGCGGACTACATCCCCGGGAGCGTGAACTCGCCCTCGGTGACGTCTGGCGACGGCGGCGCGCTGAAGTCGACCGGCTCGTCGAAGTTGCTGAAGCTGACGGTCGCCTTGATCGTGCCGACCTTCGCACTGTCGATGCTGGTCGACACCTCGGTCAGCCACAGCTTCTCGCGATCGAAGAGCAGGTTGATGACCAGGGCGTCGCCGAAGACCGAAGACGGATCCAGGGAGGCCACCGCGCCGGCGTCCTTCATCAACGCGGACGGGACCGAGATGCTGACCTGGTAGCACTGGCGGTCGCCGCAGGCCACGTCCTCAAGCTTCTTCGTGACTACGCCCTTGGTGGCGAGCGCTTCCTTGACCTTGTCGATCATGGCCTTCGTGTCGAGCGACGCGGTCGGGATCGGCAGCGGGCTCGCCATGAGGTCGTTGGTCTGATGGAACCACTTCGTGCCGGCCAGGCTGGTTCGATACCAGATGTCCTGCCCAATCACGATCACGTCCGCCGTCAGTCCCAGGAAGGCCGGCACGGCGAGCGACGCGCGGAGGTTCTTGGCGGCGATGTCGACATCGGCCTTCAGGCTGGTCGAATCCAGGTTGAATGAGCCGCCGCCGTTCGGCGCGCTGAAGGTCCCATCCAGCTTGACGGAGACGTGGAGGCTCTTCAGGTTGGCCGTCGCCTGGAGGCCCTGGCTGATGATGTCGACCGGATTGGTGATGCCTGGGGTGCTCTGGCAGGCTGCGATGAGCGCCAGCACCAACAGCATGACGGGTGCGAATCTGCGGAGCACGGCCCCTCCCTGGATGAACGAGTTCACGAGCAGAATACGCGGTTCCCCCGAGCACCGGCGTAGACCGATGGTCCTGGGACGGCCGCAGGACCGCCGGGTCGACTACCGTTAGGACCGATGCGACGGATCCAGCGTTCCGCCCAGATCGACGCCCCGCCCGAGCGGGTCTACGCCTTCCTGTCCGACCCTGCCAACCTGCCGCTCTGGCAGGCGGGTGTGATCTCCTCGGAACGCACCTCCCCACCGCCGACGGTCGCGGGTTCGACCGGCCGCGCGATCATCGAGGTGATGGGGCAGCGGGTCACGGCCGACACGACGGTGCGCGAAGCGGTCCCGGATCGGCGCCTCGTGCTGGCCAGCACGGTCAGCGGCATGGCGGTGACCGTATCGATCGAGCTCGCCCCGACCGAGGGCGGGACCCACGTCACGCTCACCTCTGAGGTCAGGGCAGAGAGCATCTTCATGGCGCCCCTCGAGCGCCTGGTCGCGGATGCCGGGGAGAAGGAGCTGGACGCCAGCCTCGCTCGACTGGGCGCTGCGCTCGCCGCTCTGCCCGAGACATGAGGGCGTTCGTCACCGGCGCGAGTGGGTTGGTCGGTGGCGAGGTGGCACGACAGCTCCGCGCTCGTGGCGATCTGGTCGTCGCGGTGGTCCGCCGCGCCGACCGTGCCGATCGACTTCGTGAGCTTGGCTGTGAGCTGATCGAGGGCGATCTGACCACAATGCCGCAGGTCGACCTCGCCAGTGCGCAGCGCGGCTGCGACGCGCTCTTCCACCTTGCGGGCAGCTACCGGATCGGCATCCCGGCCGCAGCCCGCGGCGCGATGTTCGCGATCAACGTGACCGCGACGGAGCACGTGCTCGACGCAGGGATTGCGGCGGGGGTTGCGCGCATGGTGCACATCTCCACCGGCAACGTCTACGGCAACGCGAGCGGCCGGCCGATCGACGAGACCTATCGCCGATCCCAGCCGCCATCCTTCCTCTCGTACTACGACGAGACGAAGTACCTCGCCCATGTCGCCGGCGAGAGGCGGATTGCCGCCGGCGCACCGATCCTCATCGCGCTGCCAGGCACGGTCTACGGGCCGCACGACACGTCACAGCTCGGCGAGGTCATCGCCCAGGCGATGGCCGGCACCCTGCCCGCGATCACGTTTCCGGACCTCGGCCTCAACATGGTCCACGTCCAGGACCTGGCCGCCGGGATCCTCCTCGTGCACGACCGAGGACGGATCGGCGAGGCATACAACCTCGGCGGCGTCAAGGCCACGACTCGCGAGGTCGTTGCGCTCGCGGCACTCATCGGTGGGCATCGGCCCCCGAGGCTGATCATGCCAACGTGGCTGATCCGGGCGATCTCGCCGTTCGGGGGCGTGATCGGCCCGCTGCTTGGCGTGGCGCCGAACATCCGTGAGGTGATCCGGGCGGCGGACCGAGTCAGCTATTCCGTCTCCGATGCCAAGGCCCGCAACGAGCTGGGCTACGTGACGCGGGACCTCGAAACCGGCCTCCGCAGCCTGCTCTCCTGACGGCCTCCACCCAGGGTCCGCGCGCCTGGCCGCAAGCGATGCTGCGCTATACTCCCGCCCGAACGCGTTGACGCGGGAGCAGTAGGCGTCCGCCTCGATCCGCAGCGAGCCGGGGATGGTGCAAGCCGGCGATCGCGACGACCCGAACTCGCCCGCCGAGCAGC
>DATCOX010000031.1:0-8580 GCA_036564495.1 Candidatus Limnocylindria bacterium | reverse complement strand
TCATTCGGCACGACCACGCGTGACGACGGCAGCAAGCAGGTGACCCACAGCGGCCAGCCGCTGTACTACTTCTCCGGCGACCAGGCCGCGGGCGATGCGAAGGGCGACGGGGTCGGCGGTGTCTGGTCCATCGCCCCGGTTGGCGAGGCCTCAGGCGGCGCATCGGTTGCTCCGTCCATGGGCGCGCCCGGGTACTGATCGCGTGCGCCGGGCGTAGACTCGGCGGCGTATGAAGCGAAGACGCGAGCAGGAGCGGGACGAGGCGATCGCCCATGAGCAGGCCGAGGCTCGGCGTGAGGCCTTGCTGACGGACCTGCGGGCCCGCCAAGCGACGGAACCCGAACCCCCCGGCGAGGCTGCCGCCCAGGAGAAGGCTCCTGCCGACGAGGAACCGGCCGACGAGGGCTCGGGCTCCGAGGCCCTACCCGCCGACTAGCGCGTCGTGGATCACCTGGGCGTCGTAGAGCAGCATCCCGTCGAGGGTGTCGGCGCCTGAGCCGGGGGGTCCCAGCGAGTCTGTGTAGAGCGGCCGATCGACCACGCGTGCCCCCGTCTCATCCGCGATCGCCCGCGCCAGCTTCGGATTGACGGCCGACTCGCTGAAGATTGCGGTGACCCCCTCGCTCCGGATCGTGTCGTCAAGGTTGGCGAGCTGGGCCGGGTTCGGATCGGCGGAGACGTCGAGGCTCGGGAAGATCGACCCCACGAAGCGGAGCCCGTAGGCGTCCATGAAGTAGCCGAGTGCGTCATGGTTGGTGACGATCCCGCGCCGCGCCTTGGGAATCTCGGCGATCAGGCGCCGAATCTCGACATCCGCGCGGTTCAGCCGCGCGATGTAGGCGGCGGCACGATCCGCAAAGGACGAGGTGAGCTCGGGCCGAGCCGCGCTCAGCGCGTCCCGCACGTTCTCGACTATGAGGATGGCGTTTGGCGCCGTCAGCCAGTAGTGCGGATCCACCGATCCGGCCTGGTCGGATCCGTCCGGTGCCCGCAGCTTCACGCCGACGCTCATGTCGCGGAGTCGATCAGCACCGCCCAGGGTCTCGAGCGGGTGGCGCAACCACGTCTCGAGCCCGGCGCCGCTCTCCAGGATGACGTCGCTCTTCTCGATCGCCGCTGCCGCCGGGGGTGTGATCTCGAACTCGTGCGCCTCGGCGCCGGGCCTGAGGAGCACGGTCAGGGCGATGTCGTCCCCCCCGACGCCCCGCGCCGCCTCGCCAACCTGGGTGGTGGTCGCCACCACCCGGAGCCGTCCGTCGGCGGGTGAGGGAAACGGAGAGGTGCAGGCGGCAATGGCGACCGCAAACACCACCAGCTGAAGAACCGCGAGGTTGCGCCGCACGATCGTCAGGCCGGCGCCGCGGATTCGGTTCGGCAGGTCGCACAGCGACCGTAGAAGTCGAGCCTGGCGTCGTCGATCTCAAAGCTCATCTCCTCGGCCAGGCGCGCGATGAGCGGAGTCACGTACGCCTCGTCGATCTCCTCGACGCGGCCACAGCGGGTGCAGGCGATGTGGTGGTGGTGGGCGGGGAGGCAGGCCACGTATGCGTGGACGTGCCCATCGAGCTCGAAGCGCCGAGCGACGCCCGCTTCGACCAGAGTCTCGAGCGTCCGGAACACTGTCGCGCGACCGATCCCCGACTCCCGTCGCCGGAGCGCGCGGTACAACTCATCCGCCGTCAGCCGCCGTCCCGAGCCGGCCAGCGCGTTGGCCACGAGGAGGCGCTGACGCGTAACTCGCTCGCCCGCCGCGGTGAGTCGATCCGCCACAGCCAGGCTGGTGCGATCCATGTGCAGAGGCTAGCACAGGCGAGACTGGGTATCATATCGGCATGGTTGATGGAGAGGTCGGGCTTGTCCTTCGCGATGTGAGCGCCGGATACGGCGCCGGGCTGGTGCTCCAGGATGTCGATCTCGCCATTGCGCCGGGCACCCTGGTCGGGGTGATCGGCCCGAACGGGTCGGGCAAGAGCACGCTGCTCAAGGCGATCCTCGGACTCGCTCCGCAGAGCAGCGGCACCGTGCTGCTCGACGGCCGCCCGGTCGCCGAGCAGCGAGACCGGCTCGCCTACGTGCCGCAGCGCGAGGCGGTCGACTGGAGCTTCCCGGTGAGCGCGGAGCAGGTGGTCATGATGGGCCGTTACCCACAGGTCGGATGGCTGCGGATCCCAGGCGCCGCAGACCGGAACGCAGTTCGGGATGCGCTCGAGCGCGTGGCGCTGGCAGACCTCGGCTCCTCACAGATCGGGGCTCTCTCCGGGGGTCAGCAACAGCGCGTCTTCCTCGCTCGCGCCCTCGTGCAGGAGGCATCGGTCCTGCTGCTGGATGAGCCGATGACCGGCGTGGATCAGACGACCGAGCAGCTGATCGCCAGCCTGCTGCGCGACCTGCGTGATGGCGGCACCACCATCCTCCACGCCACGCACGACCTCGAGTCGGCGGCCGAGATCTCCGACCAGCTCTGCTTTGTTAACCGCCGAATCGTGGCCTATGGACCACCTGCGGAGACCTTCATCCCGAGCGTGCTGCACGCAACCTTCGGGGGCGAGCTGCTGATCGTGAAGGCTGGGGATCACAGTCACGTGCACGGTGGCGGTCACCACGGGCCGGCCGACGCATGAGCTGGCTCACGGATCCGCTTGGCTACGACTTCGTCCTGCGCGCGCTCGCCGAGGTGGTGGTGATGGGGGCAACCTGCGGTGCGATCGGCGCGTACGTGATCGTGCGACGCCTGGCATTCATCGGCGATGCGATCAGCCACGCCGTCTTTCCGGGGATCGTGCTCGCCTATCTCGCCGGACTCAGCATCTTCGGCGGGTCGCTGGTTGCGGGCCTGATCACGGCCTTCGGGATCGCCCTCGTGGCCCGAGGCGGGCGAATCCGCGAGGACGCCGCCATCGGCATCTTCTTCGCGGCGGCCTTCGCCCTCGGCATCGTCCTGATCAGCACCCGCCAGACCTTCCAGGGGGACCTGACCGGCTTCCTGATCGGCAACCTGCAGGGCGTGTCGGCGGGCGACATCGCCATCAGCGCGGGCGTGGGTCTGGCGATCATCGTTGTGCTCGCCGCGCTCCACAAGGAGCTGGTGCTCGTCTCCTTCGACCGGACCCTGGCCTCGGCCCTGGGCTACCCGGTCTTCGCGCTCGACGCCCTGCTGCTGGTGATCCTGACGGTGACGATCGTGGTCAGCATCCAGGCGGTCGGCATCATCCTGGTGCTTGCGATGCTCGTGACCCCGGCGGCGACCGCGCGCCTGTTGGTGGACCGATTCGTCCCGATGCTTGCCCTCGGGTCGGGGATCGGCGCTCTCGTCGGCGTGGCCGGCTACTACCTCTCGTTCTATCTGGGCACCGCGTCGGGCGGCACCATCGTGCTGCTGGCGACGGCGGTCTTCCTGATCGCGTTCGTTGCGAGCCCGACCCACGGTCTGCTTGGGCACCGTATGCGACGTCACCCGCAGCACGCCGCGGCCTCGCCCGCGCTCGACCCTCCGTTCGGTCACGACCACGGGGCATAGGTCGTAACACGGAGCCTCGGCTCAGGGGCGATCGCCGCCGCCCGCGAAGAAGCCCCATGCGACGCCGATGCCGACCGCGGCCACCACCAGCAGCACCAGGACCCAAGGTGGGGTGCTAATTCCCGACCCCGGAACCGCCGGCGTTTGCGACGGAGCCGGCGAGGGGGTCGAGACCGACGATTCCAGCGTCGACCCGCTGGCCGACGCGCCGGTCAGGACTACCGCGAAGTCCCCCAGCTGATCGACGTTGGCCGAGAACAGGTCCGGCAGTCCGCCGTGATCGGTGGGCAGTGGGACCCAGTGCGTGCCGTCGAAGCGAGCCACCTGGGCCTCGAGGTTCGCCTGCGGCGCCCGAAGCACGATCGTCACCAGCGCCGATGGCACCAGGGTCAGCGCCGAGCCATCCTGGTCCGCAACCGTGAAGGCGTAGATATTGCCCGCAACCTGCGCATCGGACGGCGCGCTCGGCGTGATTGAGACGACGACCGAGGACACGCTGGGAGAGATCTCGAACGCGTCCGCCTGGGCGATCATCTGCGCCTGCGGCGGCACCTCGACGGTCGCAACCGCGAGGAGCGGGACGGCACCGCCGCTGACCGGCTCGGTGACCTGTGCCGGCTGAGGATCGCCATCCGCGCCGGCCGGCGGATCCACGTATCGATACGGATCCTCGACGACCACGCCGTCGAAGAGCGGCGCCGTCGGCGACGGAGCCATGCCGTGCGCGACCCAGCTGAGGACGATCCCCGCGGCCACGACCGCAGCCGCCCGGCGCCGGCTCGCCGGCATCACAGCCACCAGGTGCTGAGGTCGGCGAGCAGGTGAGCCACGACCGGTGCCGCGATGCCGCCGGTCGCGAGCCGCATTCCGCCCAGCAGCACCCCGACGCCGAGGTCCAGGGGCACGACCTGCCACCCGTACAGCGGAACGTGCATCAGGGCGAAGGCGAGGCTGGTCACAAGCACGGCTGTGAGGGGTCCCGCGGCGTCGCTGAGTACGGAGAAGAGCGCTCCCCGCAGCAGCGCCTCCTCGCCAACGACCACGACCGCCGTGACCAGCCCCCAGGCCAGCAACGGCTCTGGGCGCATGCCGATCGCCGCCGGCAGGGACGGGTGTACGAGGCGAGGGAGGGCGATCAGCAGCAGTCCGCCGGCGACGCCGAGCAGCAGCGAGCCTGGCCGTGGCAGCGCCGGTCGCCAGCCCATGGTCGCCGAGATCGCGACGAGGCCAGCGCCGAAGGCACCGCCGGCCGCGAAGGCGCTCAGGGTGGTGTGTCCATTGAAGGCGGCCCGTGCCAGGGCAACCGCGGCCAGCGCGGCGAGCAGCCAGGCTGCATCCCGCGCGGCGTCGCGCCGTGAGCGTGCCAGCGCGAACGCCATCAGGGCAGCGGGACGAAGTGGATCGGCCCCGTCGCGAAGGTCGCCGGCCAGACGAAGGAGTACGTCCGGACCGCCTGCCACTGCCAGATCACGGCGGCCGCGCGCTCGTTCTGGCCGAGCGTGTCAGGGTCCGACGAGAAGCGCAGGCCGGCGCCGTTCGGGAGCGAGCCCTGCGGCAGGTCGATCGCTCGCGCCGCGCCGGCGATCGACGAGGCGTCGAGGCGACGAGCCGATGGCAGCACGTCGTGGAAGAGCGCCCAGGCCGCCGAGAAGCCCGACAGGGCCTCCTCGGTAGCCGAGGCCGAGGCCGACTCGCCGGGACCGGAGATGGCGTACTCCGAGTCGGCGCCGTAGCCCGAGGCACCCTCGGCGGGACTCTCGCCGTCGATGGGAGGCGTTCCCCACTCGGCCGCAAAGCGGTCGTAGACGGCGCGAGCGCTCGGCTGGAGCGCATCGGGCTGGAATCCAGCGGTCGGCCGGTCGGAGGCGAAGACCCCGATCGCGCCTGCCCCGAGGTCACCGGCGAAGTCAGGATCGCACTCCGCCATGGTGGAGCCGATCAGCGCCCCGATCTTCAGCCCCGACGCGAGCATCGCTTGGCGGAAGGCGACCCCATCGGGGATGTGTGAGGCGAGGATGATCACGTCGGGTCGCGCCTTTGCGAGGTTCGTCATGACTCCGGCCCAGTCGGGCACGACCAAGCTGTAGGTGCTGCGCGTCACGACCGGCATGGCGAGCGATGCGGCCGTGCTGGCGGCGGCATCGGCGACCGATGCGGCATACGCGTCCTGCGCCGACACGATGGCGATGCGCAGCTGCGAGGGCTGCCGGCCCAGGCGCGAAGCCAGCTCCGAGGCGGCGAAGGCCGCCGAGTTCGACCCGAGGTTGCTGCCACTCGCCCCCACCCGGAAGACGTTCGGCAACCCTCGACCGGTGAGCTGGTCGGCGACGGCACCCGCCTCCCAGTAGACGAGGCCCACCGCCGCTGCCGCCTGGCTGGCGGCGATCGACAGATCGGACCCATAGGCGCCGATCACGGCGTCGATCCCGTCGGCTCGGAGCGAGGCCATCACCGCCGGCGCATCGGCTGCACGCGGCAGGTCGCGAACCTCGAGCTCGACCGGCCGCCCATGCACCCCTCCATCGGCATTGGCGAGGTCGACGGCGATCTGGACGCCACGCAGCTCGTCGCCCGCCAGGCCCGCCGCGGAACCGGAGAGCGGGAAGACGGCACCGATCCGGATCGGATCCGCAGCGGGAAGCCCAGCGGGGTGAGGTGCGGCCAGCGCGAACGCCGCCAGGGCGACCAGGACGCTGACTGCAAGCGGTCGTCGGAGACGGGTCATGGCTCCTCCATGGTCATTCATCGGTTAGGACGACGCCGGGCGCTCGTCCGTGCGGTGCGCGTGGCCCTCGAGGGGCCCAGTCGGAATCCAAGCAGCAGGATCAGCCCGGCCACGACGAGGGCCGCGACCAGCAGCAGGGGGCTCTCGCCGGTGGACGCCGGCCTGACCTTCCCGAAGATCGCGAAGTCTCCGAATGCATCGGTGTTCGTGATCAGGAAGTCGGGCAGCCCGGAGGGCTGCGTCACCTGCGGCTGCCAGGCGCCTTCGGCAAAGCGCGAGATGACCCCGCCCGCCGCCAACCCAGCCGGGGATCGCAACGCGAGCGTGATCGTCTGGCCCGGCAGCAGCGGGACGGCGTCGCCGGCCTGATCGGTCACCACGAAGCGATAGATGTTGCCGACGATCTTCGGGTTCGCCTCGCCGCTCGCCGGCGGGATCGGGTCAATCGTCACCCGCAGCCCAGTGTCCGTGGCATCAAGCTGAAGTTCGCCGCCGTGCGCCAGCAGCTCGGCCTGGGGCGGCGTCTCCTGGGTATAGGCCGCGAACGCCGGGCTGACGGTGCCCTGGATCGGCACACTCGTGTCTGCCGCGGTCGGCGATCCGTCGGCGCCGGGGGGCTGCGAGAGATAGCGATACGGATCGTTGACCACCACCCCATCGAACGGCGGCGAGATGACGGGCGCGACCAGCTGGGTCGCCGCGATGGCGACGAGCCCGGTGCCCATGACGCCGATTGCCAGGATCGGGAGCCGCCTCACCTACTTGACCGTGAAGATCGTCTCGGCCGAGAAGACGCGCGGGTTGAACGGGGCGTGGTCGGCAGCCACGAACTCAGCCTTCAGCACATACGTGCCCGGGTGGACCGGGAGGTCCTGCTCGAGGCCGTAGTTCATCGAAACGAGCACGTTGTCGACGAAGAGGTGGATGTGCCCCTGGTCGGGACGGATGTCGGTGGTCGTCTGCTTGACGATCAGCGCTCCTTCGAGCTTGAGCACGACGTGGACGCTGCTGCCGCTCACCGTGGATCCCGAAGTCGGTTGCAGGATGGTGACGACTGCCGGAGACGACGGACGAGCGGCGAGGCTGGGGCTGGGCGACGGCTGGCCGCTGCAGCTGACCAGCAGGACGGCGGCCAGGGCGAGGATAGCGAGGCGGTTGGTCATGGCTTCACCTCGAACTCAAGATGGGCGTGCATGGGGTCGCTGCCCTGGACCTGCCCGATCACGTCAAGCGCGACATGGCCGGCCGCAACCGCAATTTCGGCCGCGAAATGGCCGGGCTCCAGCTCGCGCGAGCTGAGGATCGTGGCCACGCCATCGGCTTGCGTCACGGCGATGGTCGCCGTCGGGACCGGCAGCTCCGCTCCGGCGGCGTCGAAGAACGTGATGTGCATCTCATTCTGGCCCGGCGTGCCAGGATCCAGGTAGATCTGCACCGTCGAATGGCCCGGCAGGTGAACCGTGTAGATCGTCGGGTTGCCCGGCGTCGCGATCACGTCGACCGGCTCGGCTTGCACCTTCGTGGCCACGATCAGCGGCACCTCCACGGTCCCATCCGGGCCGGCGACGGTGGCGGTGATGGTCCAGATTCCGTCGAGCGAGAGGTTGCCACTACGCGCCGTGAACCGGCCTGAGCCGCTCGGCGACAGGTCGAGGGTTGAGGCGCCCACTCCGGAGCGTGACGCGAGCTGGAACCGCAGCGCGATGCTGCTCGCCGCGACGGGGGCGCCGCTGTCGTAATCGGCCGCGGCAGCGGTGAACTGGCTGAAACCGGGAGCGCCCGGCTGCACCAGCAACCGGACCCGGACGCTGGTGCCGAAGTCGCTCCCCACCGCGACCACCGGTCGCGCCGCGGGCTCCTGCGTACTTCCCGCTGCGGAGGGCGGAGCGAGGTTGGCGAGGAGGCCGGTGGCCGCCAGGACGGTGACGCCGACCACCAGCTCGACCGATCCGACGCGCCGAAGGCCTCGCAGGGTGATCCCCGCGACCGGCACGTTGAAGAATCGATTCGTCGCCCCCAGCAGCGCCAGGAGGCCGAGCGCCAGCGTCTTGAAGATCACGACGAGGCCGAAGCCGGTCCCGAAGAGCGCCTCGAATGTCTTGACCTCGGACAGCGCGCGGAGGAATCCGGTGGCGGCCACGGCCGCAATGGCCAGTCCCGCCCAGGTTGAGAAGCGGCGCACCGCCTTCGCCTTGTCGTCGCTGGGCAGGCCGCGGACCGCCAGCAGGAGCGCCGCCAGCCCCCCGATCCAGATCCCGACCGCCGCGATGTGCAGCCACTGCACCGCAACCTGCAGCAGCCACGAGCCGCCGCTGGCAGCGTGGCCGTTGAGGACATC
>DATCOX010000023.1:0-4342 GCA_036564495.1 Candidatus Limnocylindria bacterium | reverse complement strand
CCACTCGTTGGTTGCCAGTCCCGCCCGGCGCAACACGCAGGCAAGCAGAAGGCCCTTAAGGGCTTTTGTGCCACCGCTGGCCCGCTTGCTTTCTCATTAGTCCCGCTGAGCGGGACTGGAGGCCACTTCCCAGGGAGGCCGGGGTTCGCTAAGGTCTCCACCCATGGATCTCGCCCCCGTCGTCTGCTCGAACTGCGGCACGCCCAACGAAGCGGGCCGCAAGTTCTGCTCGGAGTGCGGCACGGGCCTGGGCGTGGCCTGCGCGGTGTGCGGCACGCTCAACCCGGCGTCGGTCAAGTTCTGCGGCGAGTGCGGCTCCCGCATGGCCGATGCAACCGCCGCGGCCGCGGCTCAGTCCGCGGCGCCTGAGCCGAGCGCGGAGCGACGCCTGGTCTCGGTGATGTTCGCCGACCTGGTCGGCTTCACGACCGCCTCCGAGGGGCGTGACGCCGAGGAGACGCGCGAGCTGCTGACGCGCTACTTCGAAATCGCGCGTGGCGTGGTGGAGCGGCACGGCGGGACCCTGGAGAAGTTCATCGGCGACGCGGTGATGGCGGTCTGGGGCGCGCCTACGGCGCACGAGGACGACGCCGAGCGGGCGGTTCGGGCGGCGATGGAGATCATCGCGGCAGTCCCGAGCCTGGGCGACGAAGGGCACCCGATCCAGGCACGCGCCGGGGTGCTGACCGGTGAGGCGGCGGTGACGATCGGCGCCACCAACCAGGGACTGGTCGCCGGCGACATGGTCAACACCGCAAGCCGGCTGCAGTCGGCAGCGGCGCCCGGCACGGTCCTCGTGGGGGAGACGACATACCGCGCCGCGTCGAACGCCATCTCATTCGAGCCGGCCGGCGAGCAGCCGCTCAAGGGCAAGGCCAGCCCCATTCCCGCGTGGCGGGCAATCGCCGTGGTGGCGCTGCGCGGCGGATCGGGCCGGAGCGAGCTCCTCGAGCCCCCGTTCGTGGGGCGAGACGAAGAGCTGCGACTGCTCAAGGACCTCTTCGACGCCACGGCCCGGGAGCGCAAGTCGCGGCTGATCAGCGTCATCGGGCAGGCCGGCATCGGCAAGTCAAGGATCGCCTGGGAGTTCAAGAAGTACCTCGACGGCGTGGTCGACACCGCCTACTGGCACGAGGGACGCTCACCGTCATACGGCGAGGGGATCAGCTACTGGGCCCTGGTCGAGATGGTGCGGGGCCGCGCCAGCATCGGCGAGGGAGATGACGAGGCTGCGATCCGCACCCGTCTCAACGCGATGCTGGAGCAGTTCGTGCCCGACCCCGGCGAGCGGCGCTGGATCGCACCGCGCTTCGCCGGGCTGTTGGGGATCGAGGACCTGCCGGTCGAAGGCCGCGAGGAGCTCTTCGCGGCCTGGCGCACCCTCTTCGAGCGCATGTCGGAGCAGGCGCCGGTGGTCCTGGTCTTCACCGACCTGCAGTGGGCCGACCAGGGCATGCTCGACTTCGTCGAGAACCTGCTTGCCTGGGCCCGATCGGCACCGATCTTCGTCGTGGCGCTGGCGCGCCCCGAGCTGGCTGAGCGGCGTCCCGATTGGGGAAGCGCCGTCCGGACGCTCACCCGCCTCAACCTCGAGCCGCTGGCGGACGCGCAGATCGGCGAGATGCTGGAAGGGCTGGTGCCCGGGCTCCCGCCATCCGCGCTGCGCTCCATTGTCAGCCGGGCCGAGGGGATCCCGCTCTATGCGGTGGAGACGTTGCGCATGCTCCTCGACCGCGAGCTGATCGTGCCCGACGACGGCCACTACCGTCTCACCGGCGACCTCGCCTCGCTCGGCGTGGCGGATACGCTGCACGCGCTCATCGCGAGCCGCCTCGACGCGAACCGTCCGGAGGATCGCGCGCTGCTCCAGGACGCATCGGTCCTTGGCCAGACGTTCACGCTGGACGCGCTGGCCGCCGTGGCCGGCGAGGAGCCGGCGGCACTGGGGGAGCGGCTCGACCGCCTCGTCCGACGGCAGCTGCTCGCAGTGGACCGGGACCCACGTTCGCCGGAGCGCGGCCAGTACGGGTTCGTGCAGGCGCTGGTCCGCGAGGTCGCGTATGCCTCGCTGGCGCGTGCGGACCGCCGGGCGCGCCACCTGGCCGCTGCCCGCCACGTCGAGTCGCTCGGGACCGAAGAGCTGGCCGGCGTGCTGGCAAGCCACTACTTCGCGGCATATCAGGCCTCGAAGCCCGGCGCCGAGGCCGATGCGCTGGCCGCCCAGGCCCGGATCTCGCTCCAGGCCGCGGCCGAGCGTGCAGCGGCTCTCAACTCGCACCGCCAGGCCCGCGGCTATTTCGAGCAGGCGATCACGGTGACCTCCGATCCGGCCGAACAGGCGGTCCTCCATCTGCGGGCCGGGGAGATGGGGGAGAAGACCTTCGACATGGATGCCGCCATCGAGCACGCCCGCGCGGCGCGAGAGCTGTACCGGTCGCTCGGCGACCTGCCGGGTGTGGTGCGAGCCACGACCTCGCTCGGCCGCCACCAGACAAGCTCCAAGCTTGAGCCGCAGGCGATCGCCACCTTGGATGAGGGACTGCGTGACGGCGAGCCGATCGCCGACTCGCCCGAGGTGGCGGCGCTGCTTGCCGAGCTGTCGCGGGTGTACATGATGACGAACCGCCACGAGGAGGCCATCGCCACGGCCGACCGCTCACTGGAGCTGTCGGGCCGCCACGGCCTTGTGCTTCCCGTAGTCGAGGCGCTCGTCAACAAGGGGACGGCACTGGAGAACGCTGGTCGGATCACTGAAGCGGTCGCAACCCTGCGCGGAGCAATCGTCGAGGCGGAACGCCACGGGCTTCCCCTGAGTGCGCTGAGGGCACGGAACAACCTGCTCGGCGCCATCTCCCCGGACGACCTGAACGCGGCGAAGGTCCTGCTCCAGGAGGGATACGAGCAGTCGCTCCGACTCGGCCAGATGGGCTTCCTGCAGCAGTTCCTCTTCCTGCTGGCGGGTCAATCCATCCAGATGGGCGACTGGGGCGCATGGATGGACGAGATGGACGCCATGGAGGAGGCCGAGCCACTGCATCCCTTCTACCAGGTCACCTATGCCGAAGTGCGCGCCATTCTGGCCGCGGTGCGCGGTGACCAGGGTGAGGCCGATGCGCAGCTGGCGCGATCAGCCGCCGCGGCGCCGCAGCTCGACAGCGTGCTCGTGACCGCCAGCCAGGCGATGACGGAATCGTGGGTTGCCCTCTACCGTGGCGAGTGGGCGCGATCAGCCAGGCGCGGCCTGGACGCTGCACAGGAGCAGAACTTCGTCGACGACGGGCCCAGATCCGCGTCATTCGCCGCCGTGGCCGGCGGGCTCCCCGACGAGCTGGCCGCGACCATCACCGCGCTCGGCGCCAACCAGCACAAGGGGCGAATGGTGGCCGCCGCATTCACCGCAGCCGAGGCGGGGCAGGCGGCGCGGAGCGGTCGCATCGACGAGGCGCGGGCGGGCTTCCGTCGGGCGCTCGGCCTGTTCCACGAGGGTGGGGACCTGCTCAGCGAGGCGACCATCGCGCTGAACTGGGGCCTGCTGGCAGGAGGACGCGACCCTGAGGCGGCCGCGGCGGAAAAGGCGGCTGGGGCCTTCTTCACCGAGCGGGGAGCCGACCGCATGATCGCCGCCTACCGGGCCGCCTTCGTGCCCGTGGCCGACGGGCATACGGCCGCTCCTGCGCCATCGCCCGCGCGCACCGAGGTCGGAAGCCCGGCCGGCAGGTCATGAGCATGGATCTCGCCCCCGTCATCTGTTCGAGCTGCGGCACCCCGAACCAGCCCAGCCGCAAGTTCTGCTCCCAATGCGGCACGGGCCTTTCCAGGCCGTGCGCGGTGTGCGGCACCCTCAACCCGGCATCGGACAGGTTCTGCGGCGAGTGCGGTTCCGCGTTGGACGGCGCCCCAGGCGCCCCCATAACAACGGCCAGTGCCGAATCCAGCGCCGAACGACGGCTCGTGTCCGTCATGTTCGTCGACCTGGTCGGCTTCACGACCCTGGCCGAGGGACGCGACGCGGAGGAGACGCGGGAGCTCTTGACGCGGTACTTCGACATTGCGCGCGGCGTGATCGAGCGACACGGCGGGACGGTTGAGAAGTTCATCGGCGATGCGGTGATGGCCGTTTGGGGAGCCCCCACCGCCCACGAGGACGATGCCGAGCGTGCGGTGCGCGCCGCCATGGAACTGGTCGCGGCGGTCCCCGAGCTCGGTGACGAGGCGCACCCGCTCCAGGCAAGGGCCGGCGTGCTGACCGGAGAGGCCGCGGTCACGCTGGGCGCCACCAACCAGGGGATCGTGGCCGGCGACATGGTCAACACCGCCAGCCGGCTGCAGTCCGCGGCCGCGC
>DATCOX010000010.1:0-5643 GCA_036564495.1 Candidatus Limnocylindria bacterium | reverse complement strand
CGTTCGGCCGTCGACATCAGGCGCCGGCTGACCGAGATCGAGCCGGAGATGCGGGCGGAGCGCGGGGTGGCGATCGAGTGGCGGATGGGGATCAACACCGGGCCAGTGGTCGCCGGGGATATGGCCTTCGGCCAGCGGATCGTGACCGGCGACGCGGTCAATGTCGCCTCGCGGCTGGAGGCCGCCGCGGCAGCGGGCGAGATCCTCATCGGCGGCGAAACCCACTCGCTGGTTCGCTACGCGATCAGCGCCGAGCCTGTTGCCCCGCTGAGCCTCAAAGGCAAGAGCAGGCCCGTTGCTGCCTGGCGGCTGCTCGCCGTCAAGGAGGTGCCACGGCCACGCTCACGTCCGCAGGACGCACCGCTGGTCGGCCGCGAAGGTCCGATGCAGCTCCTCGAGGGTGCGTTTCGACAGGTCGTGGAGGGGCGGGTCTGCCACCTGTTCACCGTGCTTGGCGTTGCCGGCGTCGGCAAGTCGCGCCTGGTTGACGAGTTCGTGGCCGGACTTGGCGATCAGGCGGCGGTTGCCACCGGTCGTTGCCTCGCCTACGGCAGCGGCATCACCTACTGGCCGGTGGCGGAGGCGCTCCGCAGCGGTATCGCAAACGCCGAGGTGGCCGACGCGGACCAGCCCGAGTCAGGCCTGGCGACGCTGCTTGCCGCCGAGCCGGATGCGGAACGCCTTATTGCGGCGGTCGGGAGCCTCCTCGGCATGAGCGCGGCCGCACACGACCAGGAGGAGCTCTTCTGGGCCGTGCGCGAGGCGTTCGAGGCGATGGCTCGGCGGCGGCCGCTGGTGCTCGTGCTGGACGATATTCACTGGGGTGAGCCGACCTTCCTGGACCTCGTGGAGCACATCGCCGACTGGACTCGCGACGCTCCGATCCTCCTGGTCGCAATGGCCCGGGTCGAGCTGCTCGAGACCCGGCCGATGTGGGGCGGAGGCCGGCGGTGGGCGACCACCGTTCGGCTCGAGGCGCTCTCCGAGCTCGAAGGGGAGGAGCTGGTTGGCAGCCTGCTCGGCCGGGCGGATGTCCCGGCTGCCTTTCGACGACAGGTCAGCCAGGCCGCTGAGGGGAATCCCCTGTTCGTGGAGGAGCTGCTGGCCAAGTTGATCGACGACGGGCGCCTGCTCCGTACCGAGGAGGGGTGGAAAGCTGCCGGCGATCTGAGGAACCTGGCCATGCCTCCCACGATCCAGGCCCTCCTCTCCGCCCGCCTCGACGCACTCGGCCCGGAGGACCGCACGGTCATCGAGCGTGCCGCGGTCGAGGGCACCACCTTCCACCGCGGCAGCGTCACGGCGCTTGTCCCGGAGCCGATGCGGGATCAGGTTCCCGAACGGCTGGCTGACCTCGTGCGCATGGAGCTGGTGCGTCGAGAGGAGCCTGCCTTCCCGAACGAGGAGGCGTACCGGTTCCGGCACGTCCTGATCCGCGACGCGGCCTACCAGGCACTGGCCAAGCAGACCCGATCGGTGCTTCACGAACGCATCGCCGGCTGGCTCGAGCAGGTGGTCGGCGATCGGGTGCTCGAATACGGCGAGATCATCGCCTACCACCTCGAACAGGCGTATCGCTATCGGGCCGAGCTGGCACCGGCCGATGCCGCAGCGTCAGCCCTGGCGCTGCGGGCCGGCACCCTGCTGGCGCACGCTTCGCGCCGTGCCGAGGCCCGTGGCGACCTGTCCGCCAGCCTGGACCTGATGGAGCGCGCCGCCAGCCTCCTGCCTCACGACGCCGATCGCCGCCTGCTGGTGGGCCAGGTGGCCCCGAACCTGTTGTTCGCCGGCGCCGGTCCAAGGGCCGAGAGCCTCCTCCAGGAGGCGCTCGACGAATCCGTCGAGGCGCGAGACGCCCGCGGCGCAGCATGGGCGGAGCTGGGGCTGCTGTTCGTGCAGAGCTCCACGCAATCGAGCGGGGCGTCGGAGTACACCCGAAGCGCCGAGAGGTTGCGGGATCGGTTTGCCGAGCTCGGCGATACCGAGGGCCACTACCAGGCGGAGCTGCTCGCAGCCCTGGGCCTGTTCGTGGTCGGCAGGGCTGGCGAGGGGGGTGCTCGAGCACAGGCGATCCTCGATGCAGCTCCGAGCGACACCTCCGGCTCCCTCGCTAACCGCGCTCGTGGCGTCCGGGTCGTCGCTGCGATGCTGGGGCCGATGCCGGCCGACGAGGCCCTCCGGCTGGTGGAGACGGACGTCGGCCACACCACGCAGCTGCCCGGAGGTGCCTCCGGCACCACTAGGATGCTCTGCCTGCAGGGGAGGTTCGCGGAGGCGCGCACTGCGCTTGCCCGCGCGACCGAGGAGATGGCCGAGCGCGGGCGCCCCATGCTCAGCTCAGAGGCTCACGAGGTCGCCGGAAACGTGTCCCTGCTGGCAGGCGACTTTGCCGAGGCGGTTCGCAGCCTCCAGCTCGCGTATGACGAGAAGATGGCGGCCGGAGATCATGCGGGCGCCTCAACCACCGAGACCGCGCTGGCCGAGGCACACCTGGAGGCCGACGACCTTGACCGGGCATGGACGCACGCCACCAACGCTCGCGAGACCGCTTCCAAGGACGACATTGCATCGCAGGGCCGCGGCAGAGAGATCCAGGCCCGCGTCCTGTCAGCTCGCGGGGAGCACAGCAGGGCGGAGGAGCTCGCACGGGAGGCTGTGGCGATCATGGCCCAAACCGACTACCTGGCCCTCCACGCGGATGCACTCGTCCACCTGGCGCGTGTGCTGCATGCCGCTGGCAAGGATCCTGAAGCGCTCGAATCAGCTCGTCAGGCGGCCGATCTCTACGGACAGAAGGGTGCCACGATCCTCGTGGAGCGCACGCACAGGCTCATCGAGGGATGGACTCCGCAAACGTAGCCATCAGGCGCCCGGGACAAGGACGATCCGGCCGCTGACGCGCCCCTCGGCCAGGCGATCGTGGGCCGCGGGGGCCTCCGATAGCGGCATCCGTTCGACGTGCCACTTCAAGCGGCCGCGCTTGGCGAGGCGGACCACGTCTCGTAGATCGGCCACCGATCCCCACGCCGTGGTGGTGAGGCTCGCCTCGACCGGCAGCCGATCGAAGCTGAACTCGTAGCGTCCGCCCCCCTCACCGACGACCGAGACGAGGCCACCGGGTGCTACGTTGCGCGTGGCGTATTCGAGGCTCGGGTCGTTGCCGACGAAGTCGAAGACGACGTCCGCCGGTCCACCCAGACCCAGCTCGACGAGCGCCTCGTCGCCCATCAGCAGCCCCAGGTCCGCGCCGAGCTCGGCGGCCAGCGCCAGCTTTTCCGGGCTCAGCTCGCGGACCGCGATCGTCAGGTCCGGCAGGCGCCGCAGGAACTGGATCGCGAACTGGCCGAGGCCACCGAAGCCGATGAGCAGGACTCGAGCGCCGGGCTGAAGCCAGGCCGATGCGCGTTGCACGGCACGCCAGGGGGTGACACCGGCATCGGCGAGCGGTGCGGCGTGGTCCGGGTGCAGGTGCGCGAGCGGAACGAGGTGGCGAGCGTGCGGCACGAGCATGTATTCGGCGTAGCCACCGTCACGCTGGAAGCCCGGCGACGCAGATCGCTCGCAGCGCTGCTCCTGCCCGGTGGCGCACTGGGCACATGCGCCGCAGCCCCAGCCTCCGAAGACCACGACACCGTCACCGGCGGCCAGTCGCGCCCGCTTCAGCTCAGCGGTGGCGCCCGGTCCGGCCGCATCGATCCAGCCGGCAACCTCGTGGCCCAGGGTGAGCGGCCGCAGGACGCGGATCCGATTGGTGCGGGCGATGTGGAGGTCGGTGTGGCAGACCCCGCAACCCCCGACCTTGACCCGGATCTCGGTCCCCTTGGGCTTGGGGATCGGCATCTCCTCGATGCGCAGCGGCTCGCCGGGGGCGTACGTCCGGACGGCGAGCATCGGTCTAGCCCGGGGGGAAGATCGCCTCGAGCAGGCGCGCGACGAGCCCCTTGGGCGAGGCCTGCTCGACGATGTCGAGGATCGTGCCGTCGATGCCCACCGCGAAGGCGGTCGGCTCGGCGTTGGTGTTGCCGCGCACTTCGGCGGTGGGGATGCCGAGCTGGGAGACCGCGATGCGGCGCTCGTCGGAGAAGAGGAGGTAGGGGAGGCCGAGCTCCGCCACGTACGCCGTCTGCTGCTGCTCGTTGTCGGTGGTGACCCCGATGATCGCCACGCCCTGCCTGGCCAGCCTCGCGTGCGCGTCCTTGAGCGCCTCCGCCAGCGCGTCGCCGCGCTCGCGCGCGGCTCCCTTCAGGGTGGGGCCGCCGAAGAAGAGGACGATCGCCGGCTGCTTGCCGACCAGGCTGCGCAGGTTCAGCAGGTAGCCGTCCGTCGCGCGCAGGCCGACCGACGGGATCGGGTCGCCGATCTTCACGTTCAGCCCGGCGGTTGCAGTGCTCATGGGCCGATTGTAGCGGCGGGCTCCGGCGGCCCGCCGAGCACCAGCCGCCGGCCGGAGAGATGGACCAGACCGTCGCGCTCGAGCCCCGCCATGACCCGCTCTCGGGCATCGGCCGGCAGCAGCGCGCGGGCGCTCCGCAGGGTCACGGCGTGGGCCTTCGCTCCGGCCAGCGCGCGCAGCACGGTCCCGCGGAGGGCTCGATCCGAGCCGGCGAAGGCCGCCTGGCGGGGGACCGCGACCGGAGCGGCGCGACCGCGTGACGGGCACCCGCGGGCGATCGGGCAGCGGTCGCAGCGGGGGTTGCGCGGGGTGCAGACGGCCGCACCGAACTCCATCGTGGCGTGCGTCCAGGCGGCTGCATCGGTCAGGCTACCGGTCGCGGCCAGGGCGTTGGCCAGGGTCTGCAGCTCGCTCCGTGGACCGTCGGCGCGCAGGCCGAATCGACGGACGAGCCAGCGGCGGACGTTCGTGTCGACCACGCCCACCGGCTGACCGAAGGCGAGGCTGGCCACGGCCCGAGCGGTGTACGGACCGATCCCAGGCAGTGCCTCCAGTGCCTCGACCTCGCGTGGCCAGCCGTGGGCTGCGACCTCCGCGGCCGCCCGGCGAAGGGCGAGCGCGCGACGGTTGTAGCCGAGCCCCGACCATGCGGCGAGGACCTCAGCCTCCGTCGTGGCCGCCAGTGCGGCTGCCGTCGGGAATCCGCGCATGAAGGTCGGGAAGCGGACCGCGATCCGCGATGCCTGCGTCTGCTGCAGCATCACCTCGCTGACCAGGACGGCGTATGGATCGGTCGTGCGGCGCCATGGAAAGTCGCGATGGTCGGCCGCGTACCAGGCGAGGAGCGAAGACCGAACGCGCGCCAGCGCGGAGGCATCGGTCAGGTGGTCGGCCACCTGCGGAGGGTACCGTAGGGGCCGATGCGCTACCGACTCGTCTGCCTCGACGCCGGCTTCACGCTGCTCGCCCCGCGTCAGAGGCTGGGCGACGCCCTGCGCGGCCTCCTGGCCGAGCACGGCCGCGAGGTGACCGACGAGGAGGTGCATGCCGCCTGGGAGGTCGCCGATCGCTGGTTCTGGGACGACTACAACCGAGCCGGGAACGACACGTGGGGCAACGACGCGAAGATCGACGCCGCCTGGCGCCAGTACCACTCGCTGATGCTGGGCGAGCTCGGCATGACCGAGAAGCGAGGGGAGCTCATCGAGACGATCCTCGAAGCGCAATACGCGCCTGAGTCGTGGGAGCTC
>DATCOX010000008.1:0-4677 GCA_036564495.1 Candidatus Limnocylindria bacterium | reverse complement strand
GGCTTCCCGATCTACACACCACCAGACCTGGATCGCGCGCGCTGGATTCCGGTGCGGGACATCAAGTACGTGGTCTTCGGCTCACTTGACGACCCCGACCTCGAGGCCGACCCGGGCGAGAAGAGCCAGGCGCGCAAGGCGATCCTGCGCTTCCGTGACGGCGAGTGGCTTGCCGCCTACATGGACTCGGGGCAGCCGCCGGACGGCGCCGGCCTCGCCATCAAGATCCGTTTGACCGAGCGCCAGCGCGTCATTCCCGCCATCGCCGCCAACCCCGCGCTGCTGGAGATGCAGTTCGTCGACCTGTGGGCCACCACGACCGACTCGGCGCAGCCCCACCGCCGGCGATCCGACATCGTTGAGGCGGCGGCGCGGCAGGGCCGCGACCTGCAGACGCTCGCCAACGACTTCCGCGACCGGCTCGCGCTGATCCGCGACGTCGGCCTTACGACCGGCGATACGCTCGCGTTCTCGCGCGCTGTGCGCACGCACCTCGACCGGTTCCTGGCCGAGGATGGCATCAACCTCAACTCGGTCGAGAAGTCGGCCCTCGCCGACATCATCCTTCGCGCCGCTGTCGGCTATGGACCTCTCGACAGCCTGCTTCACGACCGCTCGGTCAGCGAGATCATGGTCAACGGACCGGACCAGGTGTTCATCGAGCGGCGGGGCGTTCTGAGCAAAGCCGACATCCGCTTCGAGGACGAGAACCAGCTGCTGGAGACGATTCGCCGCATGGTCGCGACCACCGGCCGCCACATCGACGGTCTGAACCCCATGGTCGACGCTCGCCTGCCCGACGGCAGCCGTGTCAACGCGATCATCCGGCCCGCCGCCCTCCACGGCGCCGCTCTCACGATCAGAAAGTTCAAGGACGCCGTCCTCGGTATCGACGACCTGACCCGCGAGGGCAGCTTGAGCCCCGCGATGGCGGAGTTCCTCAAGGCCGCGGTGCTCGGCCGCATGAACATCCTGGTCTCCGGCGGAACCGGATCCGGCAAGACCACGACCCTCAACGTCATCGCGCGCTTCATCCCGCACAACCAGCGCGTGATCACCATCGAGGACGCCGCCGAGCTGCAGATCGACCACCCGCACGTCGTCGCCCTCGAGCACCGCCCGGCCAACGTCGAGGGCAAGGGCGAGCTCACGATCCGCCAGCTGCTGCGCAACAGCCTGCGAATGAGGCCTGACCGCATCCTCGTCGGAGAGGTACGCGGCGCCGAAGCCCTCGACATGCTCCAGGCGATGAACACCGGCCACGACGGCAGCATGTCGACCATCCACTCGAACTCCGCGCGCGACGCTTTGTCCCGCCTCGAAACGATGGTGATGATGGCCTCGATCGACATTCCCTTCGAGGCCGTTCGCGCCCAGATCGCATCCGCCGTCAACCTCATCGTGCACCAGGCCCGTATGCCGGATGGACGCCGCAAGGTCGCGCAGATTGCAGAGGTCGTCGGCTACGACTCCAACGGCGCGATCCTCCGCGACATCTTCCTTCTCGGCATGGGCGCCGACCTGCGCCTCGAGTACAACGCCACCGGATACATCCCTACTTCTCTGGACAAAGCAGCCTTCTACGGAGTCCAGGTCGACCAGGACTTGTTCGACCCAGTGAAGGCGCGCTTCGTACCGGCAGGCTCGGACAGCATGATGCCGGTGATCAAAGACCCGCTCATGAGCGGGCAGCGCGGCGGCGGCGGCGAGAACGTGGTGCGCCAGGTGGTGGTGGTGCCGTTCAGCTCTGACCGCCCAGGCGACCGCCAAACGCAGCAGACACATACAGTGCAATCGACGCCGACCAGCGCCGCAACCACCATGGCGTCCACGCCCGAGATGCAGGAGGAGATGCGAAAGCTGATCGACGCGGCGAGATCCGCCGTGGCCGACCTGCAGGCGGCGGCTCCTCAACCGGCCCCGGCGCCCGCACCCATCTACGAGCAGGCCGCGCAGCCTCAGCCGGCTCCGCCAGCTGCAGCGCCGGCACCCGCAGCAAGCAGCGGCGAGGCCGGCCAGGGCGCCCCGCAGCCGACGCCAGCTCCCCTGTTCGTAACGCCGCCACCGCAGCAAGGACAGCCGGCGCCGTACATGAACGCTGGCGAATCCTCCGCCCAGGCCAACCAGGCGCTGCAGGCGGCGACGGCGATGGCGCGCGCGACCACCGCCCTCGGCCAGATGGCCGCCGCTGCCTCGGGCGGATTCATGGGCACCGCCGGCATGTTGCCGACCATCCACGCGGAGGGCACGGTGCCGGTCGGCGCGACGCGACGCATCCAGGCCGTGATCGAGAGCCTGATCACACGCAAGGGCTTGAACCTTCGCCTGGCATCCGCAGTGACGCAGGCGTTCGAGGGCGCAGAGCTGAAGGCAAGCGATTACGCCGGGCCCATCCACATCAGCAGGGAGTCCGCCGGCCGCGAGCTGCGACAGGCGGTCGAGGCTGGCGTCCTCCAGGTTGTTCGCTACCCGCAGGGCGAGGCGGGGTTCCGGGCCGCTCCCGACCTGTTGAAGGACGTCGCCGAAGGCCTCGGC
Organism: Candidatus Limnocylindria bacterium; assembly: GCA_036564495.1. Taxonomy (GTDB): domain Bacteria; phylum Chloroflexota; class Limnocylindria; order QHBO01; family QHBO01; genus CF-167. Next base: position 2,142 of record DATCOX010000008.1, on the reverse strand, counting down.
CAGCCGGTCAACGCAGCGCAGCCGCTGACGCCCGAGACCATCATCGGCAGCCTCTCGGTGGGGCAGACGGAAGGCACCGTAACGATCATGTTCACCGACGTGGAGGGCTCGACCAACCTCCAGTCGACCAGGGGACAGACCGAAGCTCGCGAGATCATGAAGGCCTACGAGACGATCATCGACGAGAAGATCCTCGAGTACAACGGCAAGCGGATCAAGAGCCTCGGTGACGGACGCATGGTGAGCTTCGGCTCCAGCCGCCACGGTGTCGAGTGCGCGCTGGGCATCCAGAAGGCGATCGCCGAGTACAGCCGGCAGAACCCCGAACGCAAGATCAGGATCCGCATCGGCCTCAACACGGGGGAGGTCGTCGAAGAGGCGGGCGACATCTTCGGCTCGGCCGTCAACGTCGCGGCCCGGGTCGCGGGGAAGGCCAAGGGCGGCGAGATCCTCGTGTCCGACGTCGTGCGCATCCTCGTCGGGCCGGTGGCAGAGATCGTGTTCGACTACAAGGGCGCGTACAAGCTGAAGGGATTCCCCGACCGGTGGCGGATTCACAAGGTCACGCCCGGCGAGTCGACCACCATGCCGACCGCCCTGCCGACCGGAGACGGCTTCGTCGGCCGCGAGCAGGAGCGGCTCGACATGCGCATGGTGCTGGACCGCGCGGCCACGGGGTCGGGCGGCATGGTGTTCGTCGCCGGTGCCCCAGGCATCGGTGCATCGCGGTTCGCAGCCGAGGTGGCCGGGGACGCCGTGGGCAAGGGATGGGTCGTTCTGAGCGGCCGTTGCGCGGAGCAGGCGGCGAGCCCGCTGTCCCCCTTCCGTGACGTGCTCAATGCCGCTGTCGCGAACGCGGGCGCGAAGACGCTGCTGGATGCGGTTGGGGAGAACGGCCAGCTGCTGGCGCAGCTGGTGCCGGCGCTGCGCCAGAAGGTCCGCGGGATGGTCACCGGCACCGAGGTCAACGCCGACAAGCTCCGCGAGCAGCTGTTCAAGGCGATCTTCGACTTCCTCGTCGTCTACCAGGGCGCCAAGCCGATGCTGATCGTGCTCGACGACCTGCAGTGGGCCGACGACGCATCCATCCTGCTCCTGCGCGACCTGGCGGAGCGCCTCAGCGGTAGCCGCATCGTCCTTGCCGCCACGTACTGGGAATCCGAGCTCGACTCGGGACGCCCGTTCACGCCGGTGGTCTCGCGCCTGCTGCGCCGGCGGCGCGCACAGCGGGTCGGGCTGGGACGGCTGTCAGATCGCGAGGTCGAGAAGATGGTGGCGACGATGGCGGATACGCCGGTCACGCCACTCCAGCTCCTGGGCATTCAGGCCGCGACGGAGGGCAACCCGCTGTTCGTCGAGCACTCCTTCCTCTACATGGCAGCGTCCGACTCCATGCTCGGCGGAAACTCACGCGTTCAGGCCAGCTTCACCGAGGAAGACCTCGAGCTCGCACAGAGCGTGCGCGGCCTCATCGGGCGTCGCTTGGAACGCTTGAGCGAGCCGGCCCAGAGGATGCTCGTGGCGGCGGCGGTCATCGGCCGGGACTTCGACATCGAGCTGCTGGAGGCGTTCGGCGAGCTTTCGGGACACGAGCTGCGCGAGGCCCTCGATGAGGCGACGCGCGGCCACTTCCTGGTCAGCGCGGCGCCAGATCGCTACCGCTTTGGACACGACCTCGTGCGCCAGCGCGTGCTCGCGGTCATGCCGCTGCCGCGCCTGCAGGCCTACCACCTTGCGGTGGCCGACACGCTTGAGCGCGTGTACGGGAAGAGCGCCAACGAGCGCTCCGGCGAGATCGGCTTCCACCTGTACCAGGCCGGCACCGCCGCCGACCCGTTGCGCACAGCCCGGTACCTGGTTCAGGCCGCGAAGAACGCGCTCGCGGTGGGCGCCTTCGAAGAGGTGCTCCGCCTCGTCGACACCACGCTCATGCTGCTGCCCGGAGACAAGATTCGTGAGCGCGCCCAGGCGCTCACCATGCGCGGCCAGGCGTTCTGGGGACTCGGCCGCCTCGACGAGGCGCAGGCTGCCATGAAGGGGGCGGCGCAGCGGTACGAGGAGCTCGGCGACGCCAAGGCGGCGTCGGCGATCAGCGAGCGCCTTCAAGCCATGCAGGCGATGGAAGAAGCACCGCAGCTGGAA
>DATCOX010000005.1:0-23783 GCA_036564495.1 Candidatus Limnocylindria bacterium | reverse complement strand
CCTCTCGCAGCGCTCCGGCGTAGCGACCGAACGGGGTGCGCAGCCCATCCACGACCACCGGCGTGCGGGCGGGATCGGTCTGGCGCATCAGGCGTGGATGCTAGCACCGGGGTAGGATCGCGCGACGTGACCGCCCAGGCGTCAGCTGACCTTCCCCTCCCCGGCCAACGACGCGCCTGGTGGCTGCGCGAGGCACTTGCCGCCGAGTCGCCGAGCCAGCTCACGCCATCCCTCTTCGGCGACGTGAGCGCCGACGTCGCGATCGTCGGGGGCGGCTACACCGGGATGTGGACCGCGTACTTCCTCGGCCAGATGGCCCCGGAGGCTCGGATCGTCCTGCTGGAGGCAGACATCTGCGGCGGGGGTCCGAGCGGCCGCAACGGCGGCTTCCTGCACGGCTGGTGGGAGTACCTCCCCTACCTGGCCCAGCGGTACGGGCCGGAGGATGCGCTCCGCATCGCGCAGGCGTCTGACGAGGTCGTGGACGGCATCGGCGAGTGGTGCCGGCAACACGGTGTCGACGCCTGGTTCCAGCGCGCTGGCTACCTGCGCGTGAACGCCTTCCCCAACGTACCGAACGACTGGCGCGGCACCGTAGCCGAGCTTGATCGGCTGGGGGCTCCGGGACAGCTTCGCCACTTCGACCGGCGGCTGGTCCAGGAGATGTGCGCCTCGCCGGCCTTCGGCGATGGCGTCTTCATGCCGAGCGCGGCCACCGTGCAGCCGGCCCTGCTGGCGCGCGGCCTGCGGCGCGTCCTGATCAAGCGGGGCGTCGAGATCCACGAGCGAACGCCCGTGCATCGGCTGCAGACCCGCTCCCGCGGCACGGAACTGAGCACGCCGCGCGGCACCGTCACGGCCGATCGCGTCGTGCTGGCGGCAAACGCCTGGGCGGCCGGCTGGCCCGGATTCCGGACACGAATGCTGGCCTGGGGTAGCTACATCATCCTGACCGAGCCGATCCCCGACCGGCTGGCTGAGCTTCATTGGACCGGCGGCGAGGCGATCGCCGACTCGCGCTTCACGATCAGCTACTTCCGCACGACCCGCGACGGTCGCATCGCCTTCGGTGCCGGAGTCGGGGCGGCGGGCTATGGCGGCCGCATCGGTCCGGTCTTCACGCACGACCATCGGGCGATCGAGCGCGTGGCCGCCAACTTCCGGCACCTCTTCCCGATGCTCGCCGACGTGCGGATCGAGGACGCCTGGGGTGGACCGATCGACATCACCGCGGATCGGTTCCCCGAGATCGGCTCGACCCACGGGGGTCGCGTGCTGTACGCGCACGGCTTCGCCGGCAACGGGGTCGGGCCGGCCCGCCTGGCGGGGCGCATCCTCGCCGCCCGCATCGCGGGTGGGGGCGACCCGATCGCCTTCCTGCCGCTCGTCGGCCGGCGCCAGCGATTCCTGCCACCCGAGCCGTTCCGCTGGATCGGCGCACGGGCCATTCGCGAAGCCCTCATCCGGCAGGACGATGCGCTGGACGCTGGTCGCCGGCCGGGCATCCTGACGCGCCTCGTGGCACGCCTTCCGGGCCTGCTCGGGTATCGGTTTAGGCATTAGCCCGCAACGGTCGAGCCCGTCGCTGGCCGTGGCATGGGATCATGCAATCCACCCCCGAGGAGATAGCTCGTGCCCGCCCGCCGTTCGCGCGTCCCAGCGTGGTGCACCGTCTTCGCGTCCGCGACCCTGCTGCTGGTGGCCTGTCAGAACACCCCCATCGAATCCAAGTCGCCGGGCGCATCCGGCTCGGCGGGCACCGAATCGGCGGCCGCTTCGGTCCTTGAACCGAACGCGCTGACCGTTCTGGAATGGCGCCGGTACGACAATCCGAAGTACTACGCCGATTTCCAGACGGCCAGCCCGGACACGGCGGTCGATTTCGAGTTCGGGATCAGCGACAGCGACATCCTCTCCAAGATGAAGAACGGGAGCGAGTCCGACATCTTCCACTTCTACACCGGCTGGCAGCAGCTCTACGTGGACGAGGGGCTCGTCCAGGAGATCGACACCAGCAAGCTGACCAACTGGGACAAGGTGCCCGACAGCTTCAAGAAGCTGGGGCAGGTCAACGGCAAGCAGTACTTCCTGCCCTGGGACTGGGGTTTCACCTCGATCCTCTCCAACACCGATCACGTGAATGGCGAGATCAAGAGCTGGGACGCGCTCTTCGATGACACATACGCGGGGCACATCTCGATGCTGGACGACGGGCCGGCCGCGGTGGCGGTGTCGTCCTCTATCCACGGCTGGGACGAGACGAAGCTCACCGGCGACCAGCTCGCCATCATCGAGGCAGAGTGGAAGGCCCAGAAGCCACTCAACCTGCTCTATTGGACAGGGGAATCCACCGACCTCTGTCCGAAGGTCCAGAGCGACGACATCTGGGTCGCATACGCCCCGCAGAGCTGCTACGCGACGGTGCTGTACGACAAGAGCCAGCCGGTCGCGTACGCGAACCCGACCGAGGGGCGCATTGCATCGGTTGGCCTGTACGGCATCAGCTCCAAAACCGACAGCTATCAGCTGGCCCTCAAGTTCCTTGACGACAAGCTGGCGATGGCCACCTGCAACAACACCGTGGTCACCCTCTTCTCTGGCTGTGCCAATCAGGAGGTCATGAACGCCGTCACCGACCCGGTCCTGATCAAGGCCCTGAGCATTGACGACCCGTCGATCTTGGGGAGTACGACCTACGCGCCGTCGCTGACGCAGGCGCAGCGCGACGCGTGGGCCGCGATGTGGGCGCGTGTGAAGGCCGACTAGCCTCGGCCGATTAGCTCGCGCGGCGAGCCGGATGCGTGGCGGTCACCGCCTGCAACAGGCGGCTGGACGCCAGGGCGATCTCCTCGACGGCGTGGTTGAAGGCGTGCTCGTTCGCCGGCGATGGCTTGCGATAGCCGCTCACCTTGCGCACGTACTGGAGGGCCGCGGCGCGGACCTCCTCGTCGGGGGCCGGTTCGTCGAGGATTCGCAGGGTCTTGATGCTTCGACACATGCCGCAGAGGGTAGCGCGACATCGCCGATCACGCCTCGATGAGCAGCTCCTCGAGGGAGTCGACGACGCGGTCCGCCGCCGAGACGTCGGTCTCGGCGAACTGGGGGACGGCGATGCAGGTCAGCCCGGCCGCCTTGGCCGATGCGATCCCCGACGCGGTGTCCTCGAGGGCCAGCGCCTCGGCCGGCGCCACGCCCAGGCGCTCGCAGGCGAGGAGGTACAGATCCGGCGCCGGCTTGTGATGGGCGACGTCGTCGGAGGTGACCACCACCTTGAAGGCGTCGGCGAAGCCGGCGCTCTGGAGGGCCGCGTCGACGAGGTAGCGGGGCGAGTTCGAGGCGAGCCCCAGCGGGACGCGCGCGCGCAGCCGCTCGACGAGCTCGGTGGCGCCAGGACGGGCGTCCACCTGCGCCTGCAGCTCCTCGTGCATCAGCTCGCTCACCTCGGCGATCAGCGCCGCGGCCTGATCCGACCCATAGCCCAGGCGCCGGGCGAAGAACTCGCCGGTGAACGCTGCGCTGGTCCCCATCACGGTCAGCTTGTCCTCGAACGTGAAGCTGGCTCCGTGCCGTTCGAAGAGCCGAACCTCCGCCCGGTGCCACAGCACCTCGGTTTCGAGCAGCAGGCCGTCCATGTCGAAGACGACCGCCCGATACCGATGCAGCGAAGCGCTCACGCGCGTGGCGCGAAGAAGGATCCGCCCCGCTCCGCCAGCGAGCGCAGCAGCGGGACCACCCGATAGCGACCGTCAGGGGCCTGCGCCCCCAGCCGGTCAAGGGTCTCGACCACCTCCCGAAGGCCGATCCGCTCCCCCCACTCCAGCGGGCCAGCCGGATAGTTGGCACCGAGTCGCATCGCCGTGTCGATCGATTCGGGGCCCGCCACGCCGTCGGCCACCGCCGACGCCGCCTCGTTGACCAGCGTGACCAGCATCCGCGACGAGATCTGCTCGCCACGCGCGGGTCCATCCTGGGAGCGTCCGTGCGGCAGCTCCGCCCAGGGCACGCCGCGGGTGCCATCGGTGGCGTACTCGTAGAAGCCCGCACCGCTCTTGCGGCCGAACCGGCCCGCCTCGACCACGAGCAGCTGGACCGGGTCAGGTCGGTAGCGCGGCTCACGCGCGAAGGCCTCGTACACGCTCTCGCTGACGGCGAGGTTGACATCGGCGCCAATCGTGTCGATCAGCTCGAACGGCCCCATCCGGAAGCCGGCCTCGCGCATGGTCGCGTCGATCTGCTCGATCCCGGCGGCCCCGTCTGCGAGGATGCGCATCGCCTCCAGGTAGTACGGCCGGGCCACGCGATTCACGATGAAGCCCGGCGTGTCGGCAACGAGAACGGCGGTCTTTCCAAGGTGCTGGGCGGCGGCCATGGTGGCCTCTGCGACGGCCGGATCGGTGAGGGGTCCGGCGACGACCTCGACGAGCGCCATCAGCGGGACTGGGTTGAAGAAGTGCATGCCGGCCACTCGCTCCGGATGTCGGGTCGCCGCGGCGATCGCAGCCACCGCCAGGCTGCTCGTGTTGGTGGCCAGGATCGTGCCCGGCTCGGCGGCGGCGTCCAGGCGGCGAAACGCATCTCGCTTCAGGTCCAGATCCTCGGGGATCGCCTCGACCACCAGGTCCACAGCCGCCAGCTCCTCGATGGACCCCGCCGCGCTCAAGTGATCGAGCGCCGAGTCAGCGCCGGCGGCATCGAGCTGGCCCTTCTCCACCTTGCGCGCCAGGAAGCCGGCGATCCGCTCGCGGGCGCGCTGGTAGGCACCGTCGACGGGGTCGTGCACGACCGTCTCGATCCCCGCCTCCGCGGCGACCTGCGCGATGCCCGCGCCCATCGTGCCGGCGCCGAGGATCCCGATCCGCTCCAGCCTTGCCGAGGCGGGGGGCTCAGCGTCCAACGAAGCGCGGCTCCCGCTTCTCGCCGAAGGCCGCGACCCCCTCGGCGTGGTCCTCCGTTCGACCGGCCAGCTCCTGGAGCGCGGCCTCCATGGCGAGGCTCTCGGAGAGGAGCGCATCCTCGGCGTGGTTGATGGCGCGCTTGGCAAGGCCGATCGCCCGCGTCGGCGCCGCGGCAAGCCGGACGGCGGCCGCCTGCACCGTGGAGCGCAGCACAGCCGCGGGCACGACCGCCGTGACCAGGCCTGCGGCAAGCGCATCGGCTGCGCTGAGCGGCTCACCCCCGAAGATGAGCGCTGCCGCCCGGTGACGGCCGAGCGCCCGCACCAGGGTGCGCGTCACGCCCGAGTCGGGCACCAGGCCGATGCGCCCGAAGGCCAGGATCAGCCGCGCGTCATGCGCTGCGTAGACGAGGTCGCAGGCCAGCGCCAGCGACATCCCCGCGCCCGCCGCCACTCCGTTGACCGCTGCGATCACCGGCTTCGGCAGCTCGCGGATGGCGGTGATGAGCGGGTTGTACTCGGCCGTGAGGACCCGCCGGAAGTCGCGTTCGCCGCTCCCACCACGCAGGTCGGCGCCGCTGCAGAAGCCGCGTCCCTCGCCGGTTAGCACGACCGCCCTTACCGCGTCGTCCCGCCCGGCGGCCTTGAATGCGCGCAGCAGCTCGCCGCGCATCGTCGCGTTCAGGGCGTTGAGGCTCTCCGGCCGCGCGAGGGTGATGGTCGCGACGCCGTCGCTCAGTTCGTGGCGAATCGTCTCGTAGGGCTGGTCGGGCATGCCCCGATTCTACCGATCGCCGGCGTGCCGCCTGCGGTAGACGCGGCCCTTCTGCCGGTTCCCGCAGATCGCCATCGAGCACCATGCGCCGGACCGGTTGCGGGAGGTGTCGTAGAACGCCCACCGGCACCCCTCATTGCGGCAGACCTTCAGTCGACTGAAGGATTCGTCGCGCATCGCGTCGTAGACCGTCGCCAGGATCGCCCCCACGGCTGGCGTCGCCCGGCGCTGCGCCGGCTCCAGCCGTGCGGCGTCGTCGAAACGGATTCGCAGGGGCACGCCCGCCGCGATGTGGTTCAGGCGAGCCTCGGCGCTCGGCGAGGGGGCACCGTGGGTCCTGGCCTCGAGCGCATCGCGCAGCCGCTCGCGCAGGTCCAGCGCACGCCCATGCTCGAGCGCCGAGACCCTCTCACTGTCGCCGAGGAGGCCGTTTCCGGTCATCCAGGCTGCCAGCGCCGCGGGCGTGGCCACCAGGTCCGTTTCCGACTCGATGTCAGCAGTGTTGAGAAAGTCCTGCAACACCCCCAGCGCCCCCGGGCCGCGTGCCCGCGCGAGGCCGGTGAACGGCGCCTCGCTCTCCATCCAATAACCACCATTCAACGTTGACAGGTTATGTTAACCACCATACAGTATACGCAGGTTAGCAAGCTTCGGCGAGGTGTGACATGGGTGCTCAGGATCGAACGGCAGTCGAGTCGTGGCTGGCCGCGTACCGGCGGGCATGGGAGACCGATGACGCAGGCGACATCGCCGCCCTCTTCACCGAGGACGCCACCTATTCACCGTGGCCCTTCAGCAAGGCGTGGGAAGGTCGGGACGCGATCGTCGCCAACTGGATCGAGCGGGGAGATTCGAAGAACCCGTGGAAGTTCGAGTCGGAGGTGCTGGCGGTCGAGGGCGACACCGGCGTCATCAAGGGCCTGACGACGTACCCGGCTCACGACGACGAGCCCGAGGACGCGTACAGCAACATCTGGGTGATCCGGCTGGCACCCGACGGCAGGGCGCGTTCGTTCGCCGAGTGGTGGGTCCAGCGCCCGAAGCCGGAGTAGCGGTCAGCGACCGGTGAACTCGGGCTCGCGCTTCTCCAGGAACGCGGCCATCCCCTCCTTCTGGTCCTCCGAGGCGAAGAGGAGGTAGAAGAGGCGGCGCTCGTGGGCGAGCGCATCGGTCAGGCTCATCTCGTACGCGGCGTTCACCGCCTCCTTGGCCAACCGCAGCGCCAGCGGCGACTTGGTAGCGATCTTCGCGGCCAGTGCCAGGGCGTCCTCGACGAGCAGCTCGTTGGGGACCACGCGAGCGACCAGGCCGAGCCGATGCGCCTCTCGCGCGTCGATCGGCTCACCGCTCAGGATCATCTCCATCGCGACGCTCTTGCCCACCGCCCGGGTCAGGCGCTGCGTGCCCCCGGCGCCGGGGATCACGCCGATGTTGATCTCCGGCTGGCCAAACCGCGCGCTCTCCGCGGCGACGATCAGGTCGAGCGCCATCGCCAGCTCGCAGCCGCCGCCCAGGCACCACCCGGCGACCGCGGCGATCACCGGCTTGGAGATCCGACGCACGCGATCCCACTGCGCGATCCGGTTGGTGCGCAGCATGTCGATGGGGCCGGCGGTTGCCATCTCGCCGATGTCCGCGCCGGCGGCGAACGCCCGCTCGTTGCCGGTCACCACCAGCACGCGGATCGCGTCGTCGCGGTCGAGCGACTCGAGCGCGGTGCAGAGCTCGTCCATCACCTGCCCGTTCAGCGCGTTGAGCTGCTTCGGGCGGTTCAAGCGGAGCAGCGCCACGCGCCGTTCCTCGTCCCGCTCGACCAGGATCAGCGCCTCGTCGCTCACGGGATCGCCTCGAAGGCGTCCGGGAGCCCAACCCCACAGCCGGGACAGTGGGTCGCGTAGGCGGAGATGCCCCGCTCGCCGCAGGAGGTACAGACGCGGCCATCGCCCGCCTGCAGGCGTCGCAGCTCCTCGTAGCGCGGCGCGCGCTTCTCGTGGAAGGCCGCGACCGCCTCGCGGGTCTCATCGGCCGTGGAGTGCACAGCCAGCCAGTCGCGGGCGTGGGTCACCGTCTGCGACCAGACGAGGTCGCGCCACCAGTTGAGCTGGGTCTTCGTGTAGCGCAGCGCTTCGGGCAGCTTCGCCCGCAGGCTGGCCGCCAGGGTCGCGACCGTCTCGTCCAGGTCGGCGCGTGGCACGACCCGGTTGACGAGGCCCCAATCGAGGGCCTGGATCGGCTTGATCGGCTCACAGAGCATGAGGATCTCGCGCGCACGCCGGTCGCCGACCAGGATCGGCAGCCACTGGGTCGCGCCGCCGGCCGGGACCGAGCCGTGCTCAGGCCCCACGTGCCGGATGTAGGCGTCGTCGACGAGCACGGACAGATCGCACGCCATCTGGAGCTCGTTGCCGCCCCCGACGCAGATGCCGTTGATGCGGGCGATGGTCGGCTTGCCGATGTTCCGCAGCCGATCGTGCATCTCGATGAAGGCGCCCATCCAGCGCCAGTACTGGCCGCTGGTGGCGCCCATCGCGGCCTGCTCGTCGAGGTCGGCGCCGGTGCAGAAGGCCCGCTCCCCCGCCCCGGTGACCACCACCACCGCGATGGTGTCGTCCCACGAGGCGTCCTCGAAGGCACGGCCAAGCTCGCGGAGCGTCTGGAAGTCGAAGGCGTTGAGGACCTCGGGCCGATCGATCGTCACCGTGGCGACGCCGCTGCCCGGATCCTTCGCGTAGCGGACCTGCGCGAAGCCGAGCGTCTCCGGATCGACCGCCACGGGGGCGGTTGGCTCAGCCATCGACGGCCTCCGCATCGTCAGCGATGAAGAGCGTGACGCCAGCCTGTGCGAAGTTGCGCAGGTCGCGCCCGCTCTCGCGACCGGCATCGGAGCCGAGCGCTGCGTCGAGGTCTGCCCGGGATGCGAAGCTCATCTCGGCCATCAGGTAGAAGGGGGCCGGACGTCCGCCGATCCCATCGGCCTTCGTCAGGCGAACCTCGGTCAGGCCGGGATAGCGCGTCACGATCGGCGCATGGACGTCGCGGTAGTGCGCGTCGAACGCGGCCGGATCCTCGGGTTGGCTGTAGAGGGCGATCAGGCGGATCACGATCCGCTACTGCTTGAAGAAGTCAGCGTTGATCTGGATGAAGTTGGTCCACTGCTCCGGCAGGGCGTCCTCCGCGAAGATGGCGGTCACCGGGCATTCCGGCTCGCAGGCGCCGCAGTCGATGCACTCGTCCGGATCGATGTAGAAGAGGGGCGCCTCGTCGCTGGTGTGGATGCAGTCGACCGGGCAGACGTCCACGCACGAGGCGTCCTTGACGCCGATGCACGGCTCCGCGATCACGTAGGTCATGTGCGTCGAACTCCCTGGCTCGGGGCTTTCATTCGGCGTGGTGAGGATACACCGACCCGCCCGCTCACCTAGCCGACGCTCACGGCCGCCGACGCCTCGGCGCGGAGGCGCGCATAGCCGGGCTTCACCTGCTCGTTGATGATCCGCAGCCGTCCGTCGAAGGGCAGGAATGCGCTCTTGATGGCGTTCAGGGTGACCCATTCCATGTCGGCGAGGTCCCATCCAAATGCCGCAACCATGCTGGCGAACTCGTCGGAGAGGCTGATCTGGCTCATGAGCCGATTGTCCGTGTTGAGCGTCACCCGGAAGCGGAGGCGCTTCAGGAGGTCGATCGGGTGATCCTCGATCCGCGCCACCGCCCCCGTGTCGACGTTCGAGGTCGGGCACATCTCCAGCGGGATTCTCCGATCGCGGACATAGGCCGCCAGCCGGCCGAGGGCGATGCGCCCGTCCCGCTCGGTGGCGATGTCGTCCACGATCCGGACGCCGTGGCCCAGGCGCTCCGCCCCGCAGAACTGGAGCGCCTCCCAGATCGAGGGGAGCCCGAAGGCCTCGCCGGCGTGGATCGTGAAATGGAAGTTCTCGTGGGCGATCAGCTGGAAGGCGTCGAGGTACCGGGTCGGCGGGTATCCCGCCTCCGGTCCCGCGACGTCGAAGCCGAACACCCCGGCGTCGCGGTGACGGACCGCCAGCTCGGCGATCTCGACCGAGCGCGCCGCCTGGCGCATGGCGCTCAGCAGCAGGCCGGCGACGATCGGCCGGCCCTCCGAGCCGCGCCGGACTCCGGCAGCGGCCGCTTCGACCACCTGGTCCAGGCTCAGGCCCTCGCGCAGGTGCTGCTCCGGAGCGAACCGGACCTCGGCGTACACGATCCCGTCGTTGGCCAGGTCCTCCACCTCCTCGGCCGCCACACGCTCGATCGCGGCGGCCGTTTGCATGACCGCGACGGTGTGGTCGAAGGCCTCGAGGTAGCGCACCAGCGAGCGGCCGCCCTCGCCGGGAGCCGGCTTGAACCATGCCGCCAGCTCGCCGGGATCCCGGGTCGGCAGCGCCCCATAGCCGGCCTCGTCGGCGAGCTCGATCAGCGTCTCCGGTCGGAGGCCACCATCGAGGTGCTCGTGAAGGAGCACCTTCGGCGCACGGCGGATCGTGGCGAGGTCGAGGGCGGCGGCTGCCATGTTGACGGGGAGCCTAGCCCCACCTCTGCACGCTCACAAGCGGAAAGCCGCTACCCTTCGGCCATGCCCGACCGCCCACCCCTGATTGTCGCTGCGGCGACGCCACTGGCGAGCGGTGGCGAGGCCCTTGACGAGGCCAGCGTCTGGCCGATGGTCCGCTTCCTGGAGGAGCGCGGCGCGGACGGGATCTTCGCCTGCGGCACCACCGGCGAGGGGATCCTGCTGACGACCGAGGAGCGCCGGCGAGCGGCCGTGGTCTTCCGGGCGGCTGTGCGGGGCCGGCTGATCATGCATTGCGGCGCCCAGACGACCGCCGAGACGGCGGCGCTGGCGGGGCATGCTGGCGAGATCGGGGCCGACGCCGTGGCGGTCATCCCGCCGCCCTACTTCCCGCTCGACGCCGATGCGCTGACCGCGCATCTGCTCGCCGCCGCCGCAGCCTGCGCGCCGCTCCCCTTCTATATCTACGCCTTCGCCGCGCGGAGCGGGTATCCGGTCCCGCTCGAGGTGGTCGCCCGCGTGCGCGACGGGGCGGGGAACCTGGCCGGCCTGAAGGTGAGCGAGTCGCCATTCCCGAGCGTGGAGCCGTTCCTCGACCTTGGGTTGCCGGTGCTGATTGGCTCGGAGCCGCTGATTCCCGCGGCCATGGCCCGCGGCGCGCTCGGAGCGGTCTCGGGGTTGGCGGCGGCGTTCCCGGAGGTCGTGCGGCAGGCGCTCGACGCGCCCGACACCGCGGCCGAGGCGCGCCTCCGCACGGTGCGCTCGGCGATGGAGCAGCACCCGTTCATCGCCTCGGTAAAGCATGTGCTGCGGCGCCGCGGCGTCCCGATCAACCCGGACCTGCGGGCGCCGATGCGGGCGCTCTCCGAGCAGGAGGGCGCCGCCCTCGACTCGGTCCTCGGGGAGCTCGACCTGCCCCTCGACGAGGGCTAGCCCGACTCCCCCACGCCGCCGATGTCCATCGTGCCGCCGGTCCCGACCCCGCTGCGCCGATGGAGCGGGGCGGTGGCGGCGTCGTTCATCTCGAACCGGCTGGGCGGTGCCGCGGCAGCGAGCCGTCCGATCTCCTCGGGCGTGAGCTGGTAGCCGAAGCGGATCGCGGCCACGTTCTCGTCCTGGTAACGGCGGGGCAGCGACTCGCGAATCGACGGCTCGTCGAAGTCGATCTCAGCGAGGCGCAGGAGCCGTCCCAACGCGATCATGTTGCCGAAGAGCTCCTTTCCGAAGTGCTCCGAGCCGAGCGACGCGAACGGGATCTGCTCGTCCCCCGGACGGCCGAGCCCGAGGTCGGTGACCACCTTGCGGCCGCTGATGCGGAGGTGCCCCTTGTCGGCCAGCTTCAGCATGATGTCGGCCTCCTCGACGACCGGGTTGGCGATCGGCTCGTCGTCGAAGATCACGAAGGCGTCGGACATGCTGCCGCGCACACTGGAGTCGTAGTCGAACAGGACCGTGACCTGCTTCCCCATCCGAGCGAGCAGGGCCCCCAGCACGCCGGCGATGACCCGCACCCCCTGGCCACCAACGCCGTCGAGCGCGATCCGAGTCGTCACTGCTGACCGTCCGGCGTGTCAGCCATCGGCGTGGGCCCGCCAGGCGCTATTGCACGAGCGTTCCGCACGACCACCGTTCGCGCCAGCTTGTCATGCCAGCCTTGCTTGTTTCGGTCCGCTGCCACCCAGATCACGCCGATCAGGAGAACTGCGAACGAAAGAAGAAGACCGAAGAATCGACCGATGGCGCGTCCCGGCCCTAGGCGCTTTCCATCGGCCGCCCGCAGGACACGCAGCCCGAAGGGCGCCATCCCGACCGTTTGGCCGGCCAATGTCCAGAGGCCGCAGCAGTACACGAGCCAGAGCGCGAATCCAGCAAGGGTGGGGCTGACCCAGACGCTGACCGAGCTGAACGTCGCGCTGTGGAACTCTTGGGTCGTGACGGTGACGAACGCGATGCCCGTGACGCTCGCGATGCCGATGGCCGCCCCGGTCAGCAGCAGCGAATCGATCAGATAGGCCAGGGTCCGGATCCAGAAGCCTCCGTAGACCAATCCCGGGGCTGGCCCCACCGCTGGACGAGGGTCCCCAGCCTGCCAGGAGGAGGCGTCCGTTGTCATGAGAGCAGCTCTCCAGGGTCCACTCCGACGTCGCGAAGGGCCTGCTCGAGCGTGACCTCGCCCTTGGCAACCCGCAGTTTCGTATCCGGATCAAGACGCTGCATGAGGGCCAGCTTGCGCTGCGCCTCCGCCCGTTTGGCCTCCTTCGGGTCCAGGGTGCGCTCCTCGACCGCCGCCTCCGCCTTCTGCGCGTCGAGCTCGGTCGGCTGGTCCTGCGTTCGCGGGTCCTCGCCGGTGCTGATCACCACCTCGCCGCCCGCCACGGGAGCGCCGGCCGGGGCGCTCGCCCCGGTCCGCAGCCACTCCGGGATCGGGATGCCGGCCTCGGTCAATGCCTCGGCGAGCGTGAGCTCCTGCTTCGCCACCCTGAGCTTGACCTCCGGTGTCAGGCGCGCCATGACCGCGGCTCGCTCCTGCGACTCGGCCCGCCGTCGCGCCTTCTCGTCGTCGCTTGGCTTCGGCGCGGCAGCCGTGGCGCCGGACGCGCCGGGCGACTCGGTTGCCGACGACATCGGGCCCGCAGGCTGCGCCGGCAGCCCCTCCGGACGCTCCGGCGTGCTCGTCAGGCTGGATCCGTTCCCGTTCGCCGCGCCATCGCGCGGGGCGAGGATCCCGATCTCGAAGGGATTGAGGTGCTCCGCGTCCTTCGGGGCGCGCTTGTAGGTCTTGCGGTAGAAGTTGAGCATGTCGTTGGCGCTGGCGAAGCCGATGCGACGCCCATTGTTCTCGATGCACTGGCTGGTGATGTCCACGAAGCTGAAGCCCGGGTGCTCGATCGCCTCGCGGATCGCGTTGCGCATGTGGAGCTGGTGGTAGACCGTCGTCTTGGCGTACAGCGCGTGCTGCGAGGAGCGCACCAGACCCTGCAGGTTGATCGGGGTGGTCGGGTTGCCGGCCGGCGAGGAGAGGGTCTTGGTGCCGGTCGGCGTGGTGGGGCCGGTCTGGCCGCCGGTCAGGCCGTAGATCTCGTTGTTGTTGCAGAGCACGGTCAGCGGCGCGTTGCGCCGAATGGCGTGGATCAGGTGGTTGCCGCCGATGCTCGCCGTGTCACCGTCTCCGGCCACCACGACCACGTGCATCTCGGGGCGGACGGCCTTGATCGCCTCGGCGACCGGCAGGGTGCGGCCGTGGAGGGTGTAGACGCTCTCGTATTTCATGTAGCTGCCCATCCGCCCGGTGCAGCCGATGCCGGTCACGACGATCGTGTTCGACTCGTCCATCCCCATCTCGTCGAGCACCATCGCCAGCTCGATCATGATCGTGCCGATCCCGCAGCCGGGGCACCAGATGGTCGGGAAGAGGTCGACCTTGAGCCGCTCCTTGAAGCCAAGCTCCGCGAAAGCAGGCTCCGGCATCAGCCGATCCCCAGCGGCGAGCGCTCGACCGGCTCGGCCGGCGCGGCCGGGATCGGCGGCTCGGAGGGACCGCCGCCGAGCACCCGCTCGAGCCCGTCACGCACCGCCTCGAGGCTGATTCGTCCGCCGAGCAGCGGCACGCGCTTCACCTCGCGGCGCAGCGCCAGCTCGACCATGTCGGCGTACTGCCCGTCATTCGCCTCGATGCACACGACCTGCTCGTAGCGATCCGCGATGGCGCGCAGCTCGTCGTCGAGCATCGGATGGATGCGGATCGGGCGGAAGAGCGCGTAGTCGGCAGAGAGCGGCGAGGCGACGCGGCTGACGATCCCGTAGCAGACGATCAACACCTTGGCGTCGCGGTTCCAGCCGTGCTCATAGAGTGCGTAGCGCCTCGCCACCTCGACGTGACGGTGCTTGGCGTCGTAGTACTGGCGCAGGTATTCATCGGCGTCGGCGGTCGCCGGCTCACCGGCGTTCGGCCCCTGCTCGTACATCACCACGCCGGCGAAGAAGCGGGGCTTGCCGGGCTCGTGCTTCCCGAGCGGGACGAGACTGCGCGGGACGATCTCGACCGTCGCCGCCACTTCGTCGAGGTCGACCACCTCGTTGAGATGGGCTACGAAGGTATCGGACAGGATGACGACCGGCGAGAGCGACTCCTCGGCGGCGTTGAAAGCCTGGACCGTCACCCGGAACGCCTCCTCGACGCCGTTCGGGTAGAAGGCCAGCGGGGTGTAGTCGCCGGTGCTGCCGTAGCGGACCTGCATGATGTCGCCCTGCCCCGGCATCGTCGGCATCCCGGTCGCCGGCCCGACCCGTTGGACGTCGACGAAGATGCACGGCACGCCGACCTTCTGCGCATAGCCGACCGCCTCCTGCATGAGGCTGAAGCCGGGGCCGCTCGTGGCGGTGAACGACTTGGCCCCCGCCAGGCTGGCCCCGATGATTGCGTTGGCGCTGGCGATCTCGTCCTCCGCCTGCAGGAAGCGGAACTCGGGGTGCTCGGCCGCCCAGCCTGAGGCGACGTTGAGGATCTCGGTTGACGGCGAGATCGGGTAGCCGGCGTAGTAGCTCGCCCCCGCCGCGATGGCCCCCCGGAAGACCGCTTCGTTGCCCTGGGTCAGCTTCCGCATCGGGCTAGGAGGTCTCGGCTGCGGAGCCGCCGCGGGCGGCGTGCGCCGCAACCGCCTCGGGGAGCATCTCGATGGCGAGGTCCGGACAGTAGCGCTCACAGAGCCCGCACAGGATGCAGTTCTGCTCCTCGATGATCGCGTCGTTGCGCAGCACCAGCGTGTCCTTGGGGCAGATCTCGACGCAGATGTCGCAGCGCTTGCAGAAGACCGGGTTCCAGCTGATGTTGGAGTAGTCGACCCAGCGGATCCCGTCCTTGTGGTCGGTCGAGATCCCGGAGCCGAAGCCGATCGGGTCCGATGCGCCTTCGCGAGTCATGGGAGGCCGATTCTACGCGGGTCGGCTAGCGAGGGTTCGCCTCCGGGTCGAGCGTCGCGACATCCGGCGAGGGACCCGATTCCTTCACGTCTCGTGGACGCCCGCTCACCATCGCCACCACCGCACCGATGATCAGGCCCGCCGCGAGGAGCGATCGCGGCGTCATCGTCTCGCCCCGGAACGCGACCCCCAGCGCGACCGCGACCACCGGATTCACGTAGGCGTAGGTCGCGACCGTCGTGACGGCGACATGGTTCAGCAGCCAGATATAGGCGGTGAACGCCACCAGCGACCCGAAGACGACGAGGAATGCCAGGCCCAGCAGCGAGGCGGTCGTGACCGACCCGGGATCGAACTGCCCGACCTCGCCGATCGCGGTCGCGGCGAGCAGGAGCGCCACTCCGCCGGCGATCTGCTCCATGCCCGTGCCCAGGAGCTGGTTGGCGGGGAGCGGCCCGCGCCGCGCATACAGCGAGCCGCCGGCCCACGACACCGCCGCCACCACCAGGATCCCGATCCCGACCGGGTTGAGCGCCCCGAGCCCGGTCGTCGGCAGGAGCAGGATGGCGACGCCCAGCAGCCCGACCAGGAGGCCGCCGATCGCCACCAGGCTCGGCATCCGGCGGGTCAGGAGCGCGTCGAAGACGCTGAGCCAGATCGGGGTGGTGGCGATGATCACCGCCGCGATCCCCGAGGGGACCAGCGTCTCGGCCAGCGAGACCATGCCATTCCCGCCGAGCAGGAGGAGAGTCCCGACGATGAATGCCGTCCGCCACTCGACCGCCCTTGGCCATCGCAGCGCGTCGTCACCGCGATCGGGCCGTCCCCGTCGCCACCGCTGGCGCGCCAGCAGGAAGGCGACCATCATGCTGCCCGCAAGCAGGAAGCGCGCCCCCGCGGCCAGGAGCGGCGGCAGGCTCTCGACCACGTATGCGATCGCGAGGTAGGTGGAGCCCCAGAGCACGTACACCGTGCCGAGCGCGGCGGCCACGCTCAGGGTGGATGGACGCTCGGCGGTCGGGTTCATCGGTACATTGTGAAGTAACCGGCCATCGGCTGTTGAACGGTGTCGCGGCGGAGTTCGTGAGGTCTGCGTCGTCCGCAGGGCCGCCCGTTCGTCGTCATCATGAGAGGGTCATGCGTTGGCGTGACCGATGCATGGGAGGTCGCGATGAAGTACATGCTCCTGATCGGCGGGGCCGAGGACGGATGGGCACACCTGAGCGAGGCGGAGCAACGTGCGCTGTACGCCCGCGTCGAGAGCTGGTGGGACGAGCGCAAGGCGGCTGGCGACCTGCTCGAGGGCGCGCAGCTGCAGCCGGCGAGCACCGCGACCACCGTTCGGCGCGCGATCTCAGGGGACGTGACGGTCACGGACGGTCCGTTCGTGGAGGGCAAGGAGATGATCGGGGGCTACGGGATCATCGATGTGCCCGACCTCGACGCCGCGATCCGGCTCGCCTCCTCCTGGCCGGCGCCGGATACGCTCGAGATCCGGCCGCTCGTCACCGGGGATATGGGGTAGCCGCTCGCTTGCCCCCGCGCCAGGCCGTCGATGCGTCGCTCGAGCGTGTCCTGCGCGAGGAGCGCAGCCGCCTCATCGCCTCGCTGGTCCGCATCCTGGGTGACTGGGACCTGGCGGAGGAGCTCGTGCAGGAGGCGGCGGTCGCGGCCCTCGAGCACTGGCCGGCCGATGGATTGCCACGGAACCCCGGGGCCTGGCTCATGACGACGGCGCGCAGGCGCGCGATCGATCGGCTGCGGCGCGACGCGAGGTTCCGGCAGCGGCTGGTGCAGCTCGGAGAGGAGACCGAAGAGATGGAGCGACCGATCCCGACCGGGGGGCCGCTCGCGGCCGACGATCGGCTGCGGCTCATCTTCACCTGCTGCCACCCCGCGCTGTCCCGTGAGGCTCAGGTGGCGTTGACCCTCAGGACGGTCGGCGGCCTCGACTCGGCCCAGGTGGCGCGCGCCTTCCTGGTCCCGGAGGCGACGGTCGCGCAGCGCCTTGTCCGAGCCAAGCGCAAGATCCGCGACGCCGGAATCCCGTACCGCGTCCCCGACGAGGCGGAGCTTCCCGAGCGGCTCGAGCAGGTCCTCGCAGTCCTCTATCTCGTCTTCAACGAGGGCTACCTTGCGTCAGATGGCGAGGTCGCCGAACGTCGCGAGCTGGCGCGCGACGCCGAATGGCTCACGTCGCTGCTGGTGCGCCTGATGCCGGACGAGTCGGAGCCGCTGGGGCTCCTCGCGCTGATCCGCCTGCACATGGCGCGCGTCGAGGCTCGCTTTGGTCCTGATGGGTCGCTGATCCTGCTCCCCGACCAGGACCGCTCCCGCTGGGACGCGGCGGCGATCGCCGCGGCCGCCGCGCTGGTGGAGCGTGGCCTTCGGATGGGCCGGCCCGGCCAGTACCTGCTGCAGGCGGCGATCGTCGCGGTCCACGCCACGGCGCCGTCGTATGCGGAGACCGACTGGGCGGAGATCGTCGCCCTCTACGATCGGCTGCTGCAGCTGCAGGCCACCCCCGTGGTCGCCCTCAACCGCGCCCTTGCGCTCGCCGAGCTGGCGGGCCCTGGCGCTGCCCTGGCGGAGATCGAACCCCTCGCCCCGCGCCTCGACGGCTACCACCTGTTTCACGCGGCGCGCGGCGAGCTCCTGCGACGGATGGGGCGTCCCGAAGAGGCTGGGGCGGCGAACCGGCGGGCCCTGTCGCTCACCGAGAATCCAGCGGAGCGGCGCCTCCTCGAGGCGCGCCTCCGGCGCGGGGACGCTTGACCACCTCGTAACGATCGTGAGCGGGTCGGCGTCCGCGAGGGCGGCGACTTTGAGGCGGTCAGCACCTGGTACCTGGGCCTCGACGGCGGGGGCTGCATCCGGGTCCTGACTCTTTCCGACCCGAGCCGGCTCGTCATCGACATCGCGCATTGAGCGGGCAGCGTCGGCTAGCATCGGTCCGTCCCATTCCTGCACCGAAGGTTTTCGCATGGCTGACCGAATGACGGCGCCCACCGGCGCGATTGACCTCTCGAAGTCGTACGCCGCGCGGTTCAAGACGGAGCGCGGCGAGTTCGCTGTCGAGCTGTTCGCCGCGGATGCGCCGATGACCGCCGAGAACTTCATCAACCTCGCCCGCGCCGGCTTCTACAATGGCACGACCTTCCATCGCGTGATCCCGGGCTTCATGGCGCAGGGCGGCGACCCGACCGGGACCGGCACCGGCGGACCCGGCTACTCGTTCCGCGACGAGCTGTCGGTGAAGCGACGCCACGATGGCCCAGGTGTCCTGTCGATGGCCAACGCCGGCCCGAACACGAATGGGTCCCAGTTCTTCATCACCTTCGCCGCCACACCGCACCTCGACGGGCGGCACACGGTCTTCGGGCGGGTGACCTCCGGCATGGACGTGGTGAACAGCCTCCGCGAGCGAGATCCGCAGCGCGACCCGAAGCCGGGCGACCGGATCGAGACGATCGAGATCGACGAGACGTAGAGCTCGGGCTCGCGTTCCGCCCGCCATGAGCAGCGGACGCCTCACTCTCGACGACGTCGCGCGCCGTCCCGAGCTTGGGATGGACGTCCCGAGAAAGGCCGTCTTCGCTCCCGACGGCCGTTCGATCACCTACCTCCGCAGCCGGGATGGCACGCTGGTGCGCTCGCTGTGGCGGCATGATCCGGTCAGCGGGGAGCGATCGGTGCTGGTCGATCCGCTGCCTGAGACGACCCGGGAGGAGACCCTCTCCCGCGACGAGCAGGTCTGGCGAGAGCGAACCGCAACCAGCGAGCTCGGCATCACGGAGTACAGCTGGGCGGGCGACGGCGACGACGCCACGCTGCTGGTGCCGATGGCCGGCCGCCTCTTCGCGGGGCGCGGAGGGCCGGCCGAGCCGCAGCTCCGCGAGCTGCCGGGCTTCGCGGCGAGCCGGGCGCAGCTCAGCCCCGACGGCGCCTCTGTCATGTACCTCTCTGGCGGTGACCTGTATGTCGCCCCGATTCGAGGCGGGTCAACTCGACGTCTGACGGACGACGGGGGGCCGGGCATCTTCAACGGGCTGCCGGAATTCATTGCCGCGGAAGAGCTCGATCGCATGGCCGGAGCCTGGTGGAGCGCGAATTCGCAGGCGATCGCCTACGCGCACGTCGACGAGCGCGGCCTGCCGCCATACACCATCCGCCACGCGGCGGGCCATGAGCCGCTCGACGAGGTCTATCGCTATCCGTTCCCGGGTGGGCCCAACGCGGTGGTCACCCTGCGAGTCTCCTCGGTGAGCGGAGGAGGTGCGCGGGAGGTCGGGCTCGGGATGCAGCCGGACGACTACCTGGCTCGGGTGGTCCCGGACCCCTCCGGCGGCTGGCTCGTGGCGGTGCTGCCTCGTGACCAGCGCTCGCTGCACTGGCATCGCGTCGCTGCCGACGGATCGGCGCGCCCGGCCTGGGTCGAGGCGAGCGACCCCTGGATCAACCTCGACGACGATACCCGGTTCCTCCCCGACGGCCGAATCTTGCGATCCACCGAAGGCAGTGGCTTCCGCCACCTCGAGCTCCGGACGCCCGATGGTCAGCTCGACCGCGTCCTCACGGCGGGAGACTGGATGGTGACCGATGTCGTCGGCCTCGCGCCGTCGCGGCAGGAGGTGCTCTTCCGTGCCACGCGTGCTGGCGCCACCGAGCGCCAGCTGTACACCGTCCCGTACGACGCCGCCGAGCCGATCGAGGAGCCGGAGCGCCTGACATCGGAACCCGGCTGGCACGAGGTCGTCGCCAGCGCCGACGGAGAGCGGTGGATCGACACCTGGTCGGACCTGGAGCACGCGCCCCGTGTCTCGATCGTCACGCGGGAAGGTGGGTCCGTGCTGCTCCACGCATCCTCGACCACAGCCGCGGTGGAGGGCCTCGAGCCGCCGGAGCTGATCGAGCTCATGGCCGCCGACGGGATCGCGCCGCTGCATGCCGCCGTCTACCGCCCCGCCCCCGAGTCAGCGCCGGCGAATCCCCCGCCGGCCGTGGTGTGGGTCTACGGCGGGCCACACCTGCAGTACGTGGAGGGGTCCTGGGACGCGATGGTCCTGTACCCGACGCGGCACTACCTGGCCCAGGCAGGGGCGACGGTGATCGTCGTCGACAATCGGGGGTCGGCGTACCGAGGCATGGCGTTCGAGTCGGCGATCCACGGCCGCCTCGGCTGGAACGAGGTCGCCGACCAGGCGGCCGCGGTCCGCCAGCTCGCCGCGCGCGGGCTGCTCGACCTGGGGCGGGTTGCCATCTTCGGTGGCAGCTACGGGGGCCACATGACCATCCTCGCGATGGCGCTCGAGCCCGACCTGTTCCGAGTTGGCGTGGCCATTGCGCCGGTGACCGAATGGACCGGCTACGACACGGCCTACACGGAGCGCTACCTCGGCCAACCCTCCGCCAATGCGGAAGGCTACCGGCAGTCGTCAGCGTTGACGCACGCCGGCGCGGTTCGCGGCGACCTCCTGCTGATCCACGGCACGGTCGACGAGAACGTGCACCTCCGCCACTCCGTGCGGATGGTGGAGGCTCTGCGCAGCGCCGGCCACGATGTCGAGCTGGAGACGCTGCCCGAGCAGCGGCACCGCACCCGCGGCACCGCCATCCGGGAACGGGAGCGGCTCACCCTCGCGCACCTGCTTCGAGGACTTGGGTTGCCGCTCCCCGAGGAGCTTCGCTAGCCGCGTTCAGGCGACGGCGGCGTAGAGGAGCTCATAGGTGACGCCGGGATCCGGTGCGAAGTCCATGCGCGTGGAGCAGGCGCTGCACACGAGCTCCTCATCGGCCTCGTCGATGGTGAAGGCGACCTCATCGGTGCACCATGGGCAGGAAAGTTGAATCGTCATGACACGATCCTGAGGACGCTGCGCGACACCTTGCGCGTCGCGACCACGCAACGCAGCCGACCGAAATGAACTTGCGTCTTTGCGCAAGCAGTGACACAATCGTGGCGATGGAAGCGACCCTCTCCCCCGATCTGCTGCGCGACCGCGCCGCCGCAATCGCCCGAGCCCTCTCGGATCCGAAGCGGCTGTGCGTCGTCGAGCGGCTGGCCGACGGTGAGCGATCGGTGAGCGATCTGTCCCGCGACGTTGGCTGCCAGGTGCCGAACATGAGCCAGCACCTGTCAGTCCTGCGCGCGGCCGGGATCGTCGCCTCTCGCCGTGAGGGGAGCACCGTCTTCTATCGCCTCGCGCACCCGCAGGTGCTCGAGGTGTACCGCATCCTCCGACAGGTCGCCGGCTGACGGACGACACCAGAAAGGACCAACAAACCGATGTCGAACGCCCGTGAGGTGACCGACGCCAATTTCGAGCAGATGGTGATCCAGAGCGAGAAGCCGGTCATCGTCGACTTCTGGGCCGCGTGGTGCGGTCCCTGTCGGCTGGTGGCGCCCGAGATCGACAAGCTGGCGGAGAAGTACGCCGGCGCGATCGAGGTGATGAAGCTCGACGTGGATGCCAATCCCCACACCGCCATGCACTACGGGGTGATGAGCATCCCGACCGTCGCGTTCTTCGCGCCGGGTGAGCCGCCGAAGGCCGCGGTCGGCTTCCGGCCGGCCGAGCAGCTCGAGACTGCATTCGGCCTGGAGGCCTTCGCCAAGAGCGCCTGACGGCGGTCTGCGCCTATCCTGCGGAGGTCATGCGCCGAGCCTCCAACCGCATCGCACCGCTGGCCGCGGCGGCGACCCTCCTCCTGCTGGCGATCGCCCCTGGGGCCTTCCCCGGGGGCGTCGCACGCGCCGCGGATCGGGGCCTGGTCGTGGTGGCGCAGGCGCGCTACGTGGCGTTCCCCGCACAGCGCCGCGTCCATGTGACGATCGACGCGGTGGCGACCTCGTACACCCCCAACCCCGTCGACGGGCTCGCCTACTACCCTGACGTGACGATCCCGGTCCAGCCGGGCGCGACCCACGTGGCGGCCACATCCGCCGGGCGGTCTCTCTCGGTCTCGGCAGATCGAGGCAATCCCGACTTCGTGAGCGTCACGGTCACCTTCGCCCAGGGTGTCTTCTTCGAGGAGAGCTACCCCTTCCGGCTGAGCTTCGACCTGCCCGACCCCGGTGGGGCGCCGGATCGCAACCTGCGCATCAGCCCGAGCATCGTCGCGTTCCCGGTGTGGGCGTTCGGGAGCAGCGGAGAGCCGGGAGGGAGCGTGACCGTCACCCTGCCGGCTGGCTTCCGCCCGGTCGTCCAGGGCGATGCCCTGGCCGCGTCCACGGGCGCGAATGGCGAGATCGTGCTCTCGACCACGTCGCTGCCGGACCCGTTCAGCTTCTTCGCCTACCTTTCGGCCGATCGGCCCGGCGCCTTCCACGACACGCTGGTGACGGTCCAGGTCGGCGACAAGCCCGCGCCACTCCAGGTGCGCGCCTGGCAGGACGATCCCGAATGGGGAACGACGATGGTCGGCCTGATGACCGACGGGCTCCCAGCTCTCCAGAAGCTCATCGGACTCACCTACCCCACTGCCACCTCGGGCAAGCTGGTGGTCGAGGAGGCCGCGACCAGCCGGCTTGGTGAGTACGCGGGGATCTACAACAAGCTAGATGGGATCATCCAGGTGCGCTACGACGCCGATGCGTACGTGGGCCTGCACGAGGCCGCTCACATCTGGTTCAACGGCGACCTCTTCCGTGACCGATGGGTGGTCGAGGCCTGGGCCGAGTTCTACGGCGTGCGGGCGGCGATGGAGATCGGCGCAAGTGGCAAGGCGTTCGAGCTGACCGACGATCTGCTCGCCAACAAGATCCCGCTCAACGACTGGGGCGAGATCGGCGCCGTCCAGATCGGTGTCGAGGAATATGCCTACGCGGCAACCTATCACCTCGCGGGTCTGATCTTCGACCGCACGAGCATTCCCGGCCTGCAGGCCGTCTGGCGTGGCGCCGATGCCAGCGAGATGGCCTACCAGCCGGCGCACAGCACCGGAGCGCTGCAGACCGGCGTGGGCGGCGACGTGGAGGGGTGGCAGCAGCTGCTGGACCTGCTCGACCAGCGCGCGGGCGCCAACTTCGACGACCTGTGGAGCGAGTGGGTCGTCAACCCCACCGAGCAGCGCGAGCTGGACGCGCGGGCGGCGGCTCGCGAGCAGTACGCGAGGCTGGTCGAGGATGCCGGCGCGTGGAACCTGCCGAGGGACCTGCGCTTCGCGATGGGCTCCTGGAAGTTCGACGACGCGGAGGCCGATATGACCCTCGCCGCGACGGTGCTCGACGTGCGCGACCAGGTCGTCTCGGCCGCGGCACGCCTGGATCTCTCCCCTCCGAACGAGTTGGAGCAGCTCTTCGAGCGGGACGGCGGCCTGAAGGGCGCCCAGGCCGAGGCCGACCTCGAGATCGCGGTGCTCGGCGACATCGCGACCACCAGCAGGCGGCTCGGCGAGAAAGAGACGATCCTCGAATCGATCGGCCTCCTGGGAGCCAATCCGGCTGCCGACCTCGATGCCGCGCGGGCCGCCTTCGAGGCTGACGACCTGCACGCGGCAGGGCGCGACGCGGATCAGGCGCTCGCGGCTCGCACCGGCGCCGCGGAGGCGGGACAGACCCGCGTCCTGCTGACCGGGGGTGGCGTCCTCGTGCTGAGCGGTGCCACATTCGTCGGCGTTCGCGTCAGGCGCCGCCGACGCCGGGTGGCGTCCCAGGAGACGGCCGC
>DATCOX010000004.1:0-5350 GCA_036564495.1 Candidatus Limnocylindria bacterium | reverse complement strand
GCGCGCGACCCGATCGCGGCGCCGGGGCGTTCGCCGCCGCCTCGTGAGCGGAGCCGCCGATCGCGGCCTCTTCGGCCCGGACAGCATCTCGTGGCGGATCGATCGCGAGGTGCTCGTGCTGGCGGGGGGTAGCTGCGCGCTGCTCATGCAGCTTGCGCATCCGGCGGTCGCGGCCGGCGTCGCCGACCACTCCGACTTTCGCGCCGATCCCTTCGCGCGGCTGCGCCGCACGCTTGCGGCGACCCATGCGGTCGTCTTCGGCAGCACGCCGCGGGCCGAGCGCGCGCTGCGCCGTATGAACGCGATCCACGCCACCGTCCAGGGGAGCGTCCCCGAGACGGGGGAGTCATACAGTGCCCTCGATCCCGCCCTGCTGCTGTGGGTCCACTCCACCCTCGTCGATACCGCGATCCGCATCTACGACCGGTTCGTCGCGCCCCTCTCCGCCGCCGAGGCCGAGGCGTACTACGCCGAGGCTGGGGTCATCGCCCACCGCCTTGGCGTCCCCGAGGCGTCGCTCCCCGCCAGCCTGGCGGAGCTGCGCCTGGAGATGGACCGATTGATGCGGACCGGCGAGGTGCGGGTGACGGCCACCGCTCGAAGCCTGGCCCCGGCGGTCCTGTACCCCACCGGCTTCCCGCCGCGCTGGGTCTGGGACCTGGCGCACGTCGCCTCGCTGTCGGTCCTGCCGCCGGCGATCCGGCGCGGGTACGGCATCCGCTGGTCCCCCGGCCGGGCGCGTGGCGTCGACCTTCTCGCCGGGGCCAGCCGCCGCCTGCTGCCGCTGGTGCCGGATCCGCTCCGGCATGTCCCCGCCGCACGGAGCGCCGAGCGCCGGCTGCTGCGCGCCGATGCCCGAGAATGACGCCGCTCCGCCGGCTCGGTATCATGCCGGGAGCCCAGCCGGCCCCCAGCACACCAGACCGCCGTGCGGCGTGGTTCGAGGACCTCGTTGAACCGATTCGCGAAGCTCGCCGTCGCCGCCTCGATCGCAACCTACCTCCTGATCGTCGTCGGCGGGCTGGTGCGCGCCACCGACTCCGGCCTCGGCTGCCCCGATTGGCCGCTCTGCTTCGGCGAGTGGACGCCGCCGCCGGAGCTCCATGCCTGGATCGAGCACAGCCACCGGCTGGTCGCGGCCGTCGCGGTCGGGCCGCTGGTCGGAGCGGTAGCCCTGATCACGGTCTTCACCCGACGGCGGAACGACCGCCCGCTGCTGATCGCGGCGATCGTCGCCGGCGTGCTGGTCGTCCTGCAGGCCCTGCTGGGTGGACAGGTCGTCATCCAGCAGCTGCGGGCGGAGCTCGTCGTCGCGCACCTGGCGATGGCGCTGACCGTCCTGGCGCTGACGATCGTGATCGCCGATCGCGCCGTGAGCGGCGCCCTGCCCCAGCCATCCGGGGGGCTGACCGGCACGCTCGTGGCGGTCACCGGGGCGGCGGTCTTCGCGCAGATGCTGCTCGGCTCGTGGGTGACCGGGACCGGGTCGGGCCTGGCCTTCGCGGACTTTCCGCTCATGCGCGGCACGCTGTGGCCCGGAGTCCTGAGCGGCGGCGAAGCGGTCCAGCTTGCGCATCGGCTCCTGGCCGCGGCGGTCGCCCTGCTGGTCGCCTGGACCGCGCTCCGAATCCGCAGAACGGCCGTGACGTCCCGAGTCAGGCGCCTCGCGGGGCTGGCGGTGGCGCTCCTCGTGGTCCAGATCGCGCTCGGCGCGGCGAACGTCTGGTCACGCCTGTCGGCCCTCTTCGTGGTGCCGCATCTCGCCGTGGGAGCCGCACTGTGGGCCACTCTCGTCCTGCTCTACCTCACCATCCGCCGCTCCGCCGCGACCCAGCCCTCGACGGCGGGGGCTGAGCTTCCCGCCCGGTCCGAAGAGGTGGCGCCAGCCTCGAGCCTCGGCCAGTCCCTGCGCGCCTACCTCGCCCTGACGAAGCCCCGGATCATCGAGCTGCTGCTGGTCACGACGGTGCCGACCATGGTGCTGGCGCAGCGTGGCGTCCCATCGGTGTGGCTGATGGCGGCGGTCGTCTTCGGCGGCTCGCTGGCGGCTGGCGGCGCCAACACGATCAACATGTACATCGACCGCGACATCGATGACTTGATGCGCCGGACCCGACACCGTCCGCTGCCGCGACATGCCGTCGCCCCCGAGCGCGCCCTCGCATTCGGGATCGCGCTCAGCGTCGCCTCGTTCATCTGGCTGACGGTGACGGTCAACCTCCTGTCGGCGCTCCTCGCCGCCAGCGCGATCGGCTTCTACGTCTTCGTGTACACCCTCTGGCTGAAGCGCTCGACGCCCCAGAACATCGTCATCGGCGGCGCGGCGGGCTGCGTCCCGGTCCTCGTGGCCTGGGCCGCCGTGACCGGCACCGTGCAGGTGCCCGCTCTGGTCCTGTTCGCGATCGTCTTCTACTGGACGCCGCCCCACTTCTGGGCGCTGGCGCTCCGGTACCGGGGCGACTACGCGGCGGCCAGCGTGCCGATGCTGCCGGTCGTGCGCGGCGAGGCGGAGACCGCGCGCCAGATCGTCATCTACACGATCCTGCTGGTGGTCGTCTCGCTCCTCCTCTTCCCGGCGGCGCGGATGGGCCTGATCTACCTCGTCGCGGCCGTTGTCCTGGGCGCGGGCTTCATCTGGTACGCGCTCCGCGTGCTGCGCGACACGACCGACGGTCGCGCCGCGATCCGGCTCTTCCGCTTCTCGATCAGCTATCTGACGCTGCTCTTCGCCGCCGTGGCGCTCGACTCGCTCCTGAGGCTTGCCCCCGGCTGACCGTCAGTCGGTCGGAGGCACGCGGGCAAGCCGCGCGTCCTCGCGGGCATCGTCGCGCGCCGTCCGGCGGTCCTCGGCTCGCACCCAGGCCGCGACGACCAACCCCATCGCCAGCAGGAAGACGACGTCTCCGCCCACCCACATCAGCATCCCGCCCACGCTCTGGTCGACGGCGGGACTCGGTCCCCACGTGCGCAGATTGGTCAGGTAATGCGGGTAGAGCGCTGTCGGCGCGCTCATCAGGGCAATCCCCAGAAAGGAGTTCTGGGGCATCGCCAGGAAGAGGTAGAAGAGGCGCACCGGATGCGGGAGCCGCCAGCGAGAGGGATCGGCGCCGACCACCGGCCACCAGAAGAGGAGCGCCGCGCCCAGGAAGGTCAGGTGCTGGAGGTCGTGCAGCCAGCCGATCTCCAGAGCGTCGTTGTACAGCCGGCTGAAGTGCCAGCCCCAGTTGACCGCGGCGAAGAGGATCCAGGCCAGCACCGGGAACGAGACGACCGCCACAGCGCGGCTGTGGAGCACCGTCAGCAGCCGTCCTCTGACCGATGGCGACGCCGCGCGCAGCGCCAGCGTCGCCGGGGCGCCCAGAAGCAGCAGTGGAGCGGCGACCAGCTCGAGCAGCATGTGCTGGAGCATGTGCACGCTGAACAGCTCCCCTTCGTACGCCTCGATCGGGGAGGTCAGGGCCACGGCCAGGACGACCAGCCCCGTGAGGAACGCGGCGCTCCGCCAGGGGGGGTGCGGATGCGCCGGGTGTCGGCCGCGGACGCGTCGCAGCAGGAAGAGCCAGCCGATCGCGGCGGCCGCCAATCCGGCGAGCACCAGCGGCTCGAATCGCCATTGCAGGAGAACGGCGGGGAAGGACGGCTCCGGCGCGGCGCCGCCGTGCGCGAGAGCGAGTGCGGGGATGCCCAGGGCGAGACTTGCCGCGGCGAAGGGAGCGAGCCGGGTGCGCATGACGACCGCATTCTGGCCGCCAACGCCTCGGTGCGCGCTGGTCCTGGGAACGGGTGCGCTGTGCAGGACGCATCGGTACAATACGCCGCGCGTGCCGCCGCCGGTGGACGTGCCCCGGAAGGGACCGAGTCGGACGCGGAGCCTCGAGACAAGCCGCGTCCTCGTCCACGATGAGGAGCCTCGAGACGAGCTGATGTCACGACCGAAGGCCCGACCGCGGATTCGGGCCCTCCTTCGCGCCGGAGCCCTGCTCGCGCTGGCCCTCCTCGCCACGGCATGCGGCACGCTCCTCCCGCCCGAGCCGCACACGATCCAGGCCAAGGAGGTCTCCTGGCTCTACAACGTCGTGCTCGTCATGGGCGGCATCGTGTTCGTCGGGGTCGAGGGCTTCATCCTCTACTCCGTCTTCCGCTACCGACGCAAGGACGATCGGCTCCCGACCCAGATCCACGGCAACAACCTGGTCGAGCTGATCTGGACCGCGATCCCGACCGTGATCGTACTGATCCTCTTCGTCCTCTCGACCCTGACCCTGAACTCGATTTCGAAGGCATCCACTCCCGGCGTGACGATCGAGGTCGAGGGGAAGCAGTGGTCGTGGGTCTTCCACTACCTCGACGGCGACAACGACCCGAAGAACGACGTGATCGTGAAGGGGACCGCGCCGCAGGCGGTGATGGTCCTGCCGGTGGGGGAGCCGGTGCGCCTGATCCTGGTCTCGAACGACGTGATCCACTCCTTCTATGTGCCCGCCTTCCTGGTGAAGCGGGACGTCGTGCCGCTGCCCGAGGGCAAGGCGCCGAATGAGCTCGAGTTCACTGTCAGCGAGAAGGGGACCTACGCCGGCCAGTGCGCCGAGTTCTGCGGCGACCTCCACTCGCGCATGACCTTCAGCGTGCAGGCCGTGTCCCGCGCGGACTTCGACAAGTGGGTCGAGGCGACTCGCGCCGGAGAGACGCCGGCGCCGTCCGTCGCGGAAGGGGGCTCGGCCCTCAAGATCAGCGCCAAGGACACCGCCTTCGACACGCATGCGCTGGAGGTGGCCGCGGGCAAGCCGTTTACGATCGCGTTCACCAACAATGACGCCTTCGACCACAACGTCGGCATCTACAAGGACAACCAGGAGGTCTTCCGCGGAGACCCCTTCTCCGGGCCCGGGACGAAGACCTATGACGTGCCCGCCCTGCCGGCCGGCGAGTACACCTTCCAGTGCGATCTCCATCCGGGGCCGTCGATGAGCGGCACCCTCACCGTCAAGTAGCGCGCGAGCCGAGCGAGGAACCGATGGCAACTACGGCCCTGACCCCAGCCTCCGAGACCTACCGCCGCTCGTGGGTGATCGAGTGGCTGACGACCGTCGACCACAAGAAGATCGGGATCCTGTACATCGTCAACTCGTTCGCCTTCTTCTTCGCGGCGGGCATCCTGGCGCTCCTGGTCCGCTCCGAGCTGGCCGTACCCGGGCTCCAGTTCCTGGATGAGCGGACCTACAACCAGGCCTTCACGATGCACGGCACGATCATGATCTTCCTGTTCGTGGTGCCGGTCCTCTCCGGCTTCGCGAACTACATCGTGCCGCTCCAGCTGGGAGCGCCGGACATGGCCTTCCCGCGCATCAAC
>DATCOX010000128.1:0-12476 GCA_036564495.1 Candidatus Limnocylindria bacterium | reverse complement strand
TCCATCGGTCCCCTACCCGCTCGAGCGCGGCGGCCAGGGGGGAGTCGTGAGCAGCCATGACGGGATCGTACGGCATCGGCCTTGACAGGCTCATCGCGAGTGGTAACTTGCGCATTGCAAGTCACACGCTACCAGATGGAGTACACACGCATGGGTCCCATGGATGAGCTTGGCAAGGCGATCGCATCGGTCGCATCAACGGCGGGCGCCTCGACGGTCGGCATCGGCAACCGATGGCGCGGCGGTTCGGGCGTCGTGATCGAGAAGGGCAAGGTCCTGACCAACGCGCACAACCTGCACGGCGATGAGGTGAACGTCTATTTCGCGGATGGCCGGGAGAGCGAGGGCAAGGTCCTCGGAGCCGATGGCGACGGCGACCTGGCCGTGATCGGAGTTGACACCGGCGACGCCCCGGCGATCGCGTGGGGTGACGGCTCGGCGCTGGGGATCGGTTCCCCGGTCGTCGCGATTGGCAACCCGGCGGGGAACGGCCTGCGCGTGACGGTTGGCTACGTTTCCGGCATCGGGCGTGCGTTCCGCGGCCCCCGCGGACGTCGTGTGGCCGGTGCCGTCGAGCACACCGCTCCCCTGCTGCCGGGTTCTTCAGGTGGGCCGATCGTCGACGGCGACGGCAAGCTGCTCGGCATCAACACCAACCGGCTGGGGAGCGGCTTCTACCAGGCCATCTCGGCCGATGCCGCGCTCCGAGACCGAGTGGCTGCGCTCAGCCGCGGCGAGGAGCCGAAGCGGCGGCGCCTCGGGCTCGGCCTCGCACCGGCCCACGTGGCCCGACAGCTGCGACGCGCGGTCGGCCTCGACGAGCGCGACGGCCTCTTGGTGCGGGACGTCGAGGAGGACTCACCGGCGGCGAAGGCGGGGATCGCCGAGGGTGACCTGATCGTGGCCGCCGCAGGGAAGCCGGTGACGAGCGCCGACGACCTGTTCGAGGCGATGGGCTCGCTGGCCGCGGACGCAGCCCTCCCGCTCACCCTGCTGCGTGGCGCCGAGGAGCGCACCGTTACCATCGCGGCGTGACCGCCGAGCCGATCTGCCGCCATCTCGATGGCGTCTATCCGGTAGCAGCCCGCGGCCGCGGCTGCGAGGAGTGCCTCGCGACCGGCGGCCGCTGGCTGCACCTGCGCCGATGCCTCCATTGCGGCCACGTCGGCTGCTGCGACCAGTCGCCGGGGCGCCACGCCTCAGGCCACGCTCGCGAGGCGGACCACCCGGTGGTCGACTCGATGCAGCCCAATGAGGATTGGCGATGGTGCTTCGTGGACGAGGTCTACCTGGAGGGCTGAGCGCCCCGAGCCGGCGAAGGGCTGTGTGGCAGACTCCACCGCATGATCAGCACGGTCCGCGTGGTCGGCATCGGGCGCGCAGGGAGCGCGATCGCCGCCCGCCTCTCTGAACGCGGGCTCACGGTCAGCGCTGGACGTGAAGCTGCCGCCGATGCCGATCTCGTGCTGCTGGCCGTCCCGGACGCGGCCATCTCCGATGTGGCACAGCGGCTCCCCATCGGTCCTTGGGTCGCCCACGTCAGCGGTGCGACCTCTCTGCACGCGCTCGACCCGCACGTCCGTCGCTTCAGCGTGCATCCGCTCCAGACGCTCACCCGCGAGCGTGGTCCTGAGCAGCTCGACGGCGCCTGGGCGGCCGTCACCGCCGAGACCGACGAGGCGCGTGATGCGGCCCGCTGGCTGGCCGGGATCCTGGGCCTGCACGCCTTCGACCTTGCCGATGCCGACAAGCCGCTGTACCACGCCGGCGCCGCCATGGCCAGCAACTTCCTGGTGACCCTCCACGCGGCCGCCGCGCGGCTGCTCGAGGAGAGCCACGCCCCGCCCGAGGCGCTGCTGCCCCTCATGACGCGTACGATCGAAAACGGCTTCGTGCTCACGGGTCCGATCGCGCGCGGCGACTGGTCGACGGTGGAGGCACACCTGCGGGCGCTCGAGGAGCGGGCGCCAGACCTCGTGCCGCTCTACCGGGCCCTGGCGGACGCGACCCGGCCGTGAAGGTCATCCGCGGCGTCGCCGACCTGCGGGCGGCCCTCGATCCGGGCCCCGGGCGCGCGCAGGTCATCGGCCTGGTGCCGACCATGGGCGCCCTGCATGCGGGGCACCTCTCGCTCATCGCCGCAGCGCGCGCCGATTGCGAGCTCGTGGTGGTCAGCGTCTTCGTGAACCCGACCCAGTTCGGCCGCGGCGAGGACCTCGAGCAATATCCTCGCGACGAGGCCCGCGACATCGCCATGGCCGAGTCCGCCGGGGTGGACCTCCTCTTCGCGCCGACCGCCGAGCAGATCTACCCGGAGGGCTTCGACACCTGGATCGATCCCGGGAAGGTGGCCACCTACCTCGAGGGGAGCTCCCGGCCCGGGCACTTTCGCGGCGTGGCGACTGTCTGCACCAAGCTCTTCCTGCTCGTGAGGCCGCAGCGCGCCTACTTCGGCCGCAAGGACGCACAGCAGGTCGCGGTGGTGAAGCAGGTCGTCCGCGACCTCGAGCTGCCGGTCGAGATCGTGGCCTGCCCGATCGTGCGAGACGCTGACGGGCTCGCGCTGTCGAGCCGCAACATCTTCCTCTCGCCCGAGGAGCGCCAGGTGGCGCTGGCCTTGCCACGAGCCCTGCAGGCGGGCCTCGCGGCGCATCGGTCCGGAGCCGATGCGGTCCGTGCCGCCCGGGAGGTGCTCGACCCCGAGCCGGGGCTTCGGGTCGATTACGTCGCCGAGGCCGACCTTGACGGGCCGACCCTGGCAGCCGCCGTGGTGGTCGGATCGACGCGGGTGATAGACAATGTCCTCCTCGAGGGAGAGGCATAGCGCATGACCACCAGCCACACCAACGTCGGCGACACCCAGGTGCCCGGCAAGCTCGCCATCACCGAGCTGGCCGAGATGAAGCGCCAGGGGACGAAGATCGCCATGGTCACCGCCTACGACGCGGCCGGCGCGCGGCTCGCCGAGGCCGCCGGCCTGGACATCGTCCTCGTCGGCGACAGCGCCGCAATGGTCGTCCTTGGGCACGACTCCACGGTGCCGGTGACGATGGACGAGATGCTTTTCATGACGCGGGCGGTGGCCTCCGCTGTCCGGCGGCCGATTGTCGTCGGCGACATGCCCTTTGGCTCGTACCAGGTCTCGGATCAGGAGGCGGTGCGCAACGCGGTCCGCTTCGTGAAGGAGGGACGTGCCGACACCGTGAAGCTCGAGGGCGCCGGCCGGATGCTGCCTCGTGTCCGCGCCATCGTCGAGTCCGGCATCCCGGTGATGGGACACCTCGGGCTGACGCCCCAGTCGGCGACGGCGCTCGGTGGCTACCGGGCCCAGGGTCGGACGGCGGCCCGGGCACGCCGGATGCTGGCCGACGCGCTCGCCCTGCAGGAGGCCGGCTGCTATTCGCTCGTGCTCGAGGCTGTGCCGGCGCCGGTCGCGGCGCACATCACGGCCGCGCTCGAGATCCCGACCATCGGCATCGGCGCCGGGCCCGACTGCGACGGCCAGGTGCTCGTCTATCACGACCTGTTGGGGCTCACCGAGGGACACACCGCCCGCTTCGTGAAGCGCTACGCCGACCTGGCCACCACCATCCGCGAGGCGCTGGCGGCCTTCGCCGCCGATGTACGGTCCGGGGCGTACCCCGAGGAGCGCCACACCTACGGGATGCCGGCGGACGAGCAGGCCGCCTTCGAGGCCTCGATCGAGGACGCGAGCTAGCCCAGCGTCACGCTGCGCTCGATCGCGGTGCGCAGCACATCGACAGCCGCCGCGCCAAGGCTGAGCAGCCCGCCGAGGCGGTCAGGCGCTGGCGCTCGGCCGGTAGAGAGGGCGAAAACCGTGTCCCCATCGAGCACGGTATGGACCGGCGAGATGGCCTGCGCCAGGGCATCGTGCGCCTGCGCCGCGAGCCGGCTGCACTGGGCGCGATCAAGGATGGCATCGGTTGCGACCACGGCGAGCGTGGTGTTCGTGCCGCCCGGCGGGACGCGTCCCGGCGGCGGACCGGCGAGCAGGAGGGCCGATGCGTCCACGAACGTGCCGCCCTCGTCGCGCACGCCGGCCAGGATGCGTCCATCGCGGCCGACCACGTTGCCGACCGCGTTCGTGATCGCCAGCGCCCCGACGATCGAACCGTCCGCCAGGCGCAGCGCCGCGCTGCCGACGCCGCCGGGGCTCGCCAACTCCGGCCCGCCCAGCTTCCCGACGGTTGCGCCCGTCCCGGCGCCCAGCCTGCCCTCGAGCGGACCCTGCCCGCGTTCGGCGTCCTCGCAGGCCGCGTATCCGTCATCAGGGCCGGGGGCTGCGGAGGCGGAGCCCTCGAACAGGTCGAAGAGGATGGCGGCCGGCACGATGGGAACGGGGCGCGCCCCGGTGTCGAAGCCGATCCCGCGCTCCGCCAGGAAGCGCATCACCCCATCGGCAGCTGCCAGGCCGAACGCCGACCCGCCAGCGAGGCACAGCGCGTGGATGCGCTCGACGAGTGCGGTGGGATGGAGCAGGTCGGTCTCTCGCGTCCCGGGCGCCGACCCGCGCACGTCCACGCCCGCCACGGCGCCGCCCTCCGCCAGGACGACGGTGCATCCGGTTCGGCCGATGGCGTCGGTGGCATGGCCGACCCAGATGCCCGGGATATCGCGGATCGAGAGCATCAGCGCTCCAGCTCGAAGACGAGCTCGAGCCCGTCCAGCTCGTCCCACTGCTCGCCGACCTGCCGGAAGCCGAGCTTGCTGACCAGGTTGAGCGATCGCCCATTGTCCGGCGCGATACTGGCGCGAAAGCGGTGGATGCCGTGCTCGCTGCCGGCCCAGTCAAACGCGGCGCGCACCGCCTCGATCGCGTACCCGCGGCCCCGCGCGTCGGGCAGGAGGGTGTAGCCGACCTCGACCATGCCCTGCTCGTCGGGCCCGGCGTGGAAGTTCAGGTAGCCGATCGCCTGCAGTTCGGCGTTTCCCGTGCGCAGGAGGATCGGGCGCAGCAGCCACGGCCCGTCCTCAGGCTGCAGCCTCAGCTGCCGTGCACGCATTCCGGCCAGCCAGCGTACCCCGTCGAGCCATGGAATGGGGAGGATCGCCTCCAGTTCAGCACCGACGCTGGCTTCGTCGCCAGCGGCAAGCCGATCGAGCTGGTCGAGCGAGAGGAGCGGAAGCTCCAGGTGCTCGGATCGGATCGGCTCATCCGCCTGCATCGGCTCAGCCTAGCGGACCACCGCCTGCGCTTGACGCCCATCGGCATGCGTGGCTAACTCGCCGACGTGGAGGTGCAGACTGGATTCCTGGCCGAGACGACCGCGCTGCTGGCACGCACACCGAGCGTCCTCCGCGACCTCCTCCTCGGCCTGCCCGACGCCTGGACCGATACCCCCGACGCAGACGGTGGCTGGCGCCCGCGCGATGTCGTCGGCCACCTCATCACCGGCGAGCAGACCGATTGGATCGCCCGAACGCGACGCATCCTCGATGTGGGGACCTCCCTCCCGTTCGACCGCTTCGAGCGCTTCGCGATGCTCGAGCGAGATCTTGGAGTTCCCCTCGAGGATCTGTTGACGCAATTCGCCGAGCTCCGCGCCGAGAACCTGTCAGCAGTGGCGGAGCTCGTCACCGACGCGGATCTCGACCGCCGCGGGCTGCACCCATCGCTCGGGGAGGTCACCCTGCGCGAGCTGCTCGCCACCTGGGCGGTCCACGACCTCGACCACATCGGCCAGATCTATGCCGGCCTGGCCGGCTCGCACGATGCCGATGTCGGCCCCTGGAAGGGCTATCTGGGCATTTTGCTGCGGCGCGAGGACCCCTCGGCGGTGCCCGGCTAGATCACGGCGGCTCGAAGGCGGCGCAGAGCATGCCGAAGTAGGTGGGAACCTCGAACGAGATGACGTCGGCCGACCAGGCGTCGCCGGTGGCACCAGCGAGCATGAGCAGCTGCCACCAGCTGTCAGGCTTGGCCGCCTCCACGAGGACGGGATCCAGGTCGAGGAGCGACAGAAGACGGCCCTCACGCACGGCCGCAACGATCAGCTCGTCGAGCTCCCGTGCGCGGGGATGGAAGCCGTAGGGACCATCTGCGCGGTGGGTATGTGCGTGGTCGGCGCTGGCGATCAGCCCGACGCGCAGTCCGGAGCGACGCGACGCCTCGGCGATCGCGGCCCCTGCGGCAACGTGCTCAGCGAGTGGACGGTCACGGGCCGGCGCGATCACGACTACGGGTGAAGGAGGATCGCGTCGGCCGCCGAGGTACCAGAGAGGGATGAGGGTCCCCCAGTCAAGCGGCATGACGGCCTCGGCCGGGACGTTGCCTCCAAAGCTGACGCCGGTCGCGGGAATACCCGCCTCCTCCAGGACGCCCAGGATACCGAGGGCGAGTGCGCGCTCCACGGGCACGTCGAGGGCCACGGCCGGCGCGTCTTCGAGCGCGCCCGCCACGCGGCCGGCAGTGACGACCGCGAAGTGGCCGTCGAGATGGATCCCATGGGGGGTCAGGATCACGAGTGCCTCCGGCGAGGCAGCTTCGCAGCGTCTGGCAAGTTCTCGCATGCCCTGTTGCGTCGCCGGGGCGAGGTCCCGCTCCTCCGGAGCGCACGCCTCGGGAATCGCGAGGGAGCCGTGCGGCGCGATGCAGGCGAACACGAGACCAGGTGCGGCCGATGGAGACGAATCAGGAGCGACGGCTTCGTCCATGCCGTGGACTGTACGCTCAGACAGATCTGAGGTGTTGTGGTCGGGGCGAGAGGATTTGAACCTCCGACTTCATCGTCCCGAACGATGCGCGCTACCTGGCTGCGCCACGCCCCGACCGTGCCATCGGCTTCCGATGGGAGCCGCAGTCTACACCAGGGACCGGTCCTAGCCCCCGACCGCGCTCAGGGCGAGCTGGGCCAGCCGCTCCCATTCGTCCGCCTGCGCCGCCGGGACCACCACCCAGGCCTTCATCGGGCGGCCCAAGCCTGAGGGATCGAACTGCTGCGCGCCTTCGAAGCCGAGCGCCTCGGCGAGCGCATCGGGGCCGAGCTTGAAGGTCATGGCGTCGCCCCACAGGCCACCGATCGCCTTGCCGTTGAGCTTCAGGGTCGGCATCCCGAACATCGTGCTGGCCTTCACCCCGGCGCCGGCGAGGCCCGCGACGATCTCGTCATATCGACGCTGCGTGGTGGGTGAGATGGTCAGTCGATCCATCGGTCAGGCCTCGAGCAGCGACTTGAGCGTCTCGAGATTCCGCATCTCGGCGTCCATGGTGGACTGCACGGCCCTCCCCATCAGCAGCCGCTTCCAGCCGGTGACCACTGCATCGAGGGCGAAACCGACCCTCGTCCCGTCACCATCTGGGGTGAACCGATACTCCCCCGTCGGGCGCACGGGCCCGGCGATGGCCTGAAAGGCAATGCGTCGGTCTGGCTCGAAGGCCGTGATCTCGTAGTCCGCCGGGATACGGCGCCCACCCGGCCCCTTCACGCCCTGGCGGTAGATCGCACCGAGCCCCTCGCCCGACTGATGCGAGACGTCGAGCACGCCGGGACGCCAGCGGTTGGCGTTCTCGCCATTGGCGACGAAGGCGAAGACCTCGCCGATCGGGCGCCGGATCGAGACCGAATGCTGCGCGGATGGCATCGCCGCTCCTCTCCTCCGGGGCTGATTGGGCCATGAGAGTACCGCGTCACCGGCACGATCGGCTCGCCCGTACACTGCGCCGATGGCGTGGCTCACCGACGCGGATCGCCGCCTGATCGGCCTCACCTGGCTGGTCAAGCTGGGCGTGCTGCTGGTGGGCGCGATTGCGTACGTCACCTTCCGCCACGGAGCGATCGACGAGCCCGGCGTATTCCTGCGCATGTGGAGCCACTGGGACGCGCCACACTACCTCGACCTGGTCGTCTTCGGCTATCGGGCCGGCGACTCGAGCATGCTGGTCGGGCCGCACGGTTACCGCTCCATCTATCCCGACGACCTGGCCCTGTACATCGTCTTCTATCCCCTCTTCCCGTGGCTCGCCAGCGTGGTGAACTTCCTGGTCGGCGACCCGCTGGTCAGCGTCTTCGTGGTCGCGACCATCGCCTCGATCTTCGTCGCGCCGCTCCTCTACCGGCTGGTGCGGCACGACGAGGAGGCCTCGGTCGCGCTCCGCGCGGCGTGGTTCCTGCTCATCTTTCCGACCGCCTATTTCCTGCACATCGGCTACACCGAGGCGCTCTTCATGGCGCTCGTGCTCGGCTCGTTCCTCGCCGCGCGGACCGAGCGCTGGTGGCTTGCGGGCGCGCTCGGCGGACTGGCCGCGCTGGCCCGCATCAACGGGCTGGTGCTGATCCCCGCCCTGGCGGCCGAGGCATTCACCCAGTGGCTGCAGCGTCCGCCGGCCGAGCGTCGGTTGCGGATCGAATGGCTGGCGATCGGCCTGGTGGCGGTCGGCTTCGCCGTCTACCTCGGACTGAATGACGTCATCTACGGCTCGCCGTTCGA
This sequence comes from Candidatus Limnocylindria bacterium, assembly GCA_036564495.1. Taxonomy (GTDB): domain Bacteria; phylum Chloroflexota; class Limnocylindria; order QHBO01; family QHBO01; genus CF-167. The sequence continues at coordinate 4,028 of DATCOX010000128.1, read as the reverse complement.
GTTCCTGCGCATCCAGCACGAGCACTGGTACAAGTCGCTGGCGGCTCCGTGGGACTCGATCAGCGGGGCGATCGGTTGGTTCCGCAGCGACAAGCCGGACTACGTGCTGATGTACGGCGCCATGGAGCTGCTCTTCGTCGCGATCGGGCTGGCCGGGACGATCTATGCGGCGTTCCGCTTCCGGCCCTCGTGGTTCGTCTGGATGGCCGGCAACATGCTCCTCTTCGTGTCGACCTCCTTCCTGCTATCGACGCCGCGCTACGCGCTCACCCTCTTTCCCCTCTTCGTCTCTCTTGCACTCGTCAGCGCTCGGACTTGGGTGCTGGTGTTGCTGTCGGCGGTGAGCATCGTCGGCCTCGCCTATTTCGCGGGGCGCTTCGCCACCGGCGTCTGGGCCTTCTAGGGCCCTCTCTTGAGCCGAGCGCGACATGGGAGCAGCGCGAGCTGCAGGTCAAGGGCCGGGATCAGGCAGTGCGCGCCTGGAGCCTGCGGCTGCAGCCCGCCGCCGTGGCCTGATTCCACGGGCACAAAAAGAGTCCCGAAGGAACCGCGGCGACCGTTGATGTAATCTCCAGTCGGCCAGCTGCCCCTTCGGGACGCCCCTAGCATGCCAGCCGCCGGAGCGGGCACACAAGGGGACTTATCCACCACTTCTGGGCAACGTTGCGGACTTATCCACACCTCGTCCGCGATTGGCCCGACCGAACCCTCCTATGCGCCGATCGCGATCGCCTGCAGCCCGGGTAGCGCGTCGACCGCCTCCGGCCGCGGCAGCGGAATGCGCGCCGCGATGTGCCCGTCCGGACGAATCAGGAAGGCTGACGGCCCGGCGGCGCCGTACGCGCGGTTAATCTCCCCTTCCGGGTCGGAGAGGACCGCGACGCCAGCCAGCGAGCCGTCCGGGCCGACCGCCACGATCTCGCACGGCGCCGGCCACGCCAGCCGCGAGGCGCGAACCGCGGCCGCCGCGGCCTCGCGCGGTTGGTTCGTCAGCAGCAGGGCCACGAACCCCCCGCCGAACAGCTCGCGGAGCCTGGTGGCACCTCCCTCGCCGGGCGTCGCGCACGCTGCATCCGGCGCGACACTGCCCATCGGCGGCAGACCCCGCGAGCGCTCATCGGCGATGACGATCGGGGACTCCGCGTACGTGAATGGTTGCGCGAGGCGACCCGAGTTGACGAGCCGGCGCAGCCGTGGCATTCGCAGGCTCCCGCTCAGGATGAGGTTGCGCAGCCAGCGACGGATACGGCCGCGGGGCACCATGAAGCGCATGCTGGCATCGGTGACGGCCAGGTTCTCGAGGGCCGCCGCCCGGCGTTCCAGGTGGTAGCTCTCGAGCAGGTCGTCGGAGGCCCGACCGGCGAGCACGGTCGCCAGCTTCCACGACAGGTTCTCGGCATCGGCCACGCCGGAGTTCAGGCCCCGGGCGCCGAACGGGCTGACCACGTGCGCGGCATCGCCGGCGAGGAAGACCCGCCCCACCCGGAAGCGCTCGACCAGGCGCTGGTGGAACCGATACGGGGTGAGCCACAGCAGCTCGTACTCGGTGGTCGCGCCGATCACCGCCCGCACGCGACGGTCGAGGCCCCCGCTCGTCCGCTCGGCGTCGACATCGGTCCCGGGCGGGACCTGCCAGTCGATGCGCCAGGTGTCGTCCGGCTGCGGATGGATCAGCACCTGGCGCCCCGGGTTCCATGGGGGGTCAAAGAAGAATCGGCGCTCGCGGGGGAAGGGCAGCTGCGCCCTGATGTCGCAGATCAGGAACAGATCGGGGAACGAGTGGCCCGGGAAGGACATGCCGGTCGCGTGACGCACGGCGGAATGCGCGCCATCCGCCCCGACCAGGTAGGCAACCCGTATGCTCGCGTCCCCTGCGGGGGTCTCGCAGCGGAGCGTGACACCGTCGGGATCCTGGGCGATGCCGACCAGCTGATGACCCCAGCGCAGCTCGACCTCGGGGAGCCCCGCGATGCGCGCCAGCAGCATCTCCTCGACCTCGGTCTGGTTGATGTTCACGAAGGGCGGAAAGTGGTCGCGGCTCGAGCTGGGCAGTCGCACCTGGAAAAGCTCGCGGCCGCGGAAGTAGGTGCGGCCCACGTTCCACTGCACGCCGCGTCGCGCCACCTTCTCGCCGATCCCCAGGCGCGCCCAGATCTCGAGCGTCTCGCGCTGCATGCACAGCGCCTTGCTCCCCTCGCCGGTGTGCTGCGCATGCTGCTCGAGGAGGAGCACGCTCACGCCCATCTGCGCGAGCCGCCCGGCCAGCGTCATGCCGACCGGGCCCGCGCCCACCACGGCGACCTGGGCGTCGAATCGCTGCCGGGGGTCGGAGCGCGACATCAGCCGGTCAGTGCGTCCCACACCGCGCGGTCGCGGTCCACCGTCCAGATTCGGGGATGGTCGATCCCGTACAGCTCGTCCCAGGCTCGCTGCACGTTGAACGGCATGGTGTGCTCGAAGATCGGGAAGCTGCCGTAGCGCGGCTCGAGCGCCGCCCGCGTGGACCGATACGCCTCGGCCGGCGTCCCGCCTCGCTCCTTCACCGCGCGCGTCCCGTCGAGCACGGCCGAGAGGAAGGCCCGGGTATCGGCGATCGCCTGGGCCACGTCGTCGCCTCGGACCACCGGCCCGCGGCCGCCGACCAGCTGGCGCGCATCGAGTGCCGCGACGGCATCCAGGGTGGGACCGCGCCAATCGGCGATATGCGCGTCACCCATGTAGGGGGCTGCCTGGGCTTCGACCAGGTCGCCCCCGAAGCAGATCCGTTCGTCCGGCAGCCACACCACGATGTCGCCCGCCGTGTGACCTCGCCCGAGGTAGCGCAGCTCGACAACCCGGTTGCCCAGGTCGATCTCCAGCGTCTCGTCGAAGGGGTCGGTCGGCCGGGTCAGCCCCGGGATCGTCTCCGCGCCCTCGAAGAGGCGCGGCATGCGCCCCGCCTCGCTCGCCCAGTCCTGCATCCCGCGCTCCTCGATCCAGGCTGCGGTGTTGCGGTGCGCGACAATTCGCCGGGCATGGAATGCCGATGCGCCCAGGACGCGGACGGCGTGGTAGTGAGTCAGCACCAGGTCGCCGAACGGCAGGTCGGTGAAGCTGCGGATGACGTCGATCCAGCGCTGCGCCATCAGGGGGGTGGCGCGGGCCTCGATGGCGAGCACGGCATCGGTCCCGACGATGCATCCGACGTTGGGGTCGCCCTGCGCCGTGTAGGCATAGACGCCCGGGGCGAGCTCCTCGAGCGTGGCAGTCTTCTCGGCCAGGTCGGCCGACGATGCGAAGGGCCTGCGGCTCACGCCGCGGATGATAGGCCGATGCTTCAGACGGGGAGCTCGACGACCAGTGCCTCGATCATCCCCTGCACGGTGCGCAATTCGTCGAGCACGTCCTCCGGGATGGCCTGGTCGACGCTGACGAACATCATCGCCTCTCCGGCCTCGGAGAGGCGCCACAGCTCGAGTGAGCTGATGTTCACGCCGGCCGCCGCGAGCGCGCTGCCTACCGCTCCGACGATCCCCGGCTGGTCGAGATGGCGAGTGACCAGGATCCTCCCGGAGAGCTCGGCGTCGATCGTGAAGCCGTCCAGGCGCGCGAGGTGTGGCCGCCCGTGTGCCGATGAGCCCGAGAGGGTCAGCCTGCCGGCACCCTCGCCGACCTCGAGGATCACGAGCGAGGCGAACGGCTCGGCCGCGTCGCTCCGCTCCTCGGTCACCGTCAGGCCACGCTCGCGCGCGACCACGTCGGCGTTGACCGCGTTCACGCGCCGGTCGGTGACCGACTCGAGCAATCCGCCGAGCACGGCCGTCCGGATCGGTCCGCTGTCCCAGGCCGAGATCTCGCCGGCGTAGGTCAGCGCGATCGCGTCGAACGGGCCCGGCGCAAGCTGGCGGGCCAGGATCGCGAGGCGCCGCCCAAGCTCGACGTAGGGGTGCAGGCTGGGCGCCACCTCGCGGGCCACGGACGGCGCGTTGAGCGCGTACGGGGGCGTCACGCCGGAGAGCGCCATGACGAGCTGCTCCGCCATCTCGACC
>DATCOX010000123.1:0-6757 GCA_036564495.1 Candidatus Limnocylindria bacterium | reverse complement strand
CTGTCGGGATCGCGCCGGCTGCGAAGGCGCTGGAGGAGCGACAGCGTGATGATCGGGGCAGGGACGTCATGCTCGATCGCATCGGCCACCGTCCAGCGCCCCTCGCCCGAGTCGGCGACCCAGCCGCGGATATCGGCCAGGTCGTTGCCCTCCTTGCTGAAGGCGTCTCCCGCCAGCTCGAGCAGCCAGGAGCGGATCACCGATCCGTTGTTCCAGAGGTGCGCCACGGCGGCGAGGTCGATCCCGAATTCGGAAGCATGCATGATGTCGAAGCCCTCGCCGTAGGACTGCATCAGGCCGTACTCGATCCCGTTATGGACCATCTTCACGTAGTGGCCTGCGCCCGACGGGCCGCAGTACATGTAGCCGCCATCCGGAGCGAGCGAGCGAACGGCCGGCTCGAACCGATCGAAGACGTCGCGCTTGCCGCCGACCATGGCGCAGAACCCGACCTGCAGCCCCCAGATCCCGCCGCTCACGCCCATGTCCAGGAACTCGAGGCCGCGCGCCTCGACCTCGGCGGAACGACGCTGTGAGTCGTGGAAGTTGCTGTTGCCGGCGTCGACGATGACGTCGCCCGCCGAGAGGATCCCGGCCAGCTGGTTGATCAGCTGACCGGTCACGTCCCCTGAGGGCACGCTGATGACGACGTGCCGCGGCGCCGCCATGAGCGATGGGATCGCCTCGAGCGAGTCCGCGACGGTGACCTTCCCGCCGTTCTCCGGCTCGGCGGCCAGGTCGGTCGCCACCGCCGTATGGCGATTCCATGCGACGACGTCATGTCCGTTGCGTGCTAGACGGCGGGCCATCCCGGCCCCGATCCGTCCCAGCCCTGCGATCGCGATCTGCATTGCTTCCTCGATGTGCGGCCTGGTGGTGGTTTCGCCCGCTCAGGCGCGGGCCGGCTCGGCGAGCGCCTCGTGCATCATCGCCTGCAGGCGGGCCAGCCCTGACTCCGGATCGGCAAGGTGCAGACGCAGGACCCGCCGGCCGCGTCGCTGGAGCGAGGCGAGGTCGCCGGCGGCCTGGGCCGCGATCAGGATCCCGAAGCTCTCCGGCCACCCGGGGATCATCAGGTCGCGCCGGGGCTCGCCGGTGACCTGCAGGAAGACGCCGCTCGCGGGGCCGCCCTTGTGGAGCTGACCCGTGGAATGGAGGAAGCGCGGCCCGATCCCGAGCGTCGTCGCCACGCCAGCCCGGTCGCGGACCAGGGCCCGCAGGCCCCGCAGCAGTTGGACCGTCGCCGGATCCGCCGGGAGGTACGCGAGCAGCGCGAAATAGTCGCCCGGCTGCAGCAGGTCGAGCAGGGTGCGCACGGCGCCGTCGACGGTGACCGGCGTGTCACCGAGGACCCCGGCATCTCCGTAGGCAGCCATCCCCGGCTCCGCCACGAGCGGCGCGGGCTGTGGCAGGCCGCCGTCGGCCCGATAGGTGTCGAGCAGGGCGCGCGTGGCGTCCTTCGCCTCCTGCACATTCGGCTGGTCGAAGGGGTCGATCCCCAGCAGGATGCCGGCCACCGCAGTCGCCACCTCCCAGCGCACGAATTCGGCGCCGACCTCGAGCACGTCCCTCAGCTCGATGCGCTGGACCGGGTGGCCCAGCTGCGCGACCTGGGTCGCGAACGCCTCCAGCTGCGGGTCGCCCTGCCCCGCCACAGACGCGAGGACGAACTGCCGGTCGGGCCCGTACGACGCCGGCTCGCCGAGCGGCTCGCCGACGACCGGGACGATCCCGCGACCGGCCTTGCCGGTGCTCTCCGCCACGAGCTGCTCGGCCCAGTCGCCCAGGCTCGCGAGGCCCGCCGTGGTGAGGATCGTAAGCTTGTCTCGACCGGCGAGCGTGGCCTCGCCGATCGCGGCCCCGAGCCGCAGGCCGGGATTCTCCGGAGCGGGGCGGCGACACGCGTCGGCCATGGCAGCGGCCCGGCCCAGCAGGCCCGACAGGTCGACCCCGTGCAGCGCCGCCGGCAGCAGCCCGAAGACGGAGAGGGCGCTGTAGCGACCGCCGACGTCGACCGGCCCCTCGACGATGGCCCGGAACCCCTGGGAGCGGGCGAGGTCGCCGAGCGAGGTGCCCGGATCGGTGATCGCGATGAAGTCGAGCGCCGGCGCGTGGGCGCTCATCGCCGCGTGGAAGGCGTTCGGCTCAGTGGTCGAGCCGGACTTGCTGCTGACGCAGAGGATCGTGCGCGCCGATTCCGCCCACTCCCGGAAGCCCCGCACCGCATCGGGATGGGTCGAGTCCAGGATGCGCAGCTCCAGTCCTGACACCTCGGTGAAGACCCGGCTGAACAGCTCCGGGGCGAGGCTCGAGCCGCCCATCCCGAGCACCGCGGCCCGGGTGTAGCCATCGTCCCGCACCTCGCGCGCGATCCGCTCGAGCTCGCCGATCTTCGCGGCCATCGACGTGGGCAGGTCCAGCCAGCCGAGCCATGCGGCCACCTCCTGCGGAGGCTTGCCGGCGGCCGCCCACAGGCTGCCGTCGCGCGCCCAGAGGCGTTCGGCGACCCGCTCGTCGGCCCAGCGGGCGAGGCGGCGCTCAACCGCGGCGGCCAGCCGCTCGGAGCCAGCCGAATCGGTCACGCCGGCGCGAGCGCCTTGCGCTGCGCGTCGATGACGCCCATCAGGTCCTCGAAGGACTTCGTGAATGCAGCGACCCCCTCGACGGTGAGCTCGTCGGTGACGGTCTCCATCCGGATCCCGAGCCCCTCGACGGCGCGTATCGCGGCAATGGCCTCATCCAGCCCAACGTCGAGCGTGCGGCTCACCACGCCGTGGTCCAGGAACGCCTCGATCGTCTCGTTCGGGAGCGTGTCGACGGTCTTGGGGCCGATCAGCTCCTCGGCGTACATCACGTCGCGGTAGACCGGGTTCTTCGCCGAGGTGCTGGCCCACAGGCAGCGCTGGACCCGGGCGCCGGCGGCCTCGAGGTCGGCGAACTCGTCCCCCTCGAAGATCTCCTTGTACGCGTGGTAGGCGAGCTTCGCGTTCGCGATGGCGGCCTGCCCGCGCGCCGCCAGGGCGGCCTCCGAGCCGATCTCGTCGAGGGCCTTGTCGACCTTCGTGTCGACCCGGCTCACGAAGAAGGATGCGACCGACGCGACCGATCGGATGTCGCCGCCCGCCGCCTGCCGCTCTCGGAGACCGTCGATGTAGGCGCGCGCCACCTCGCGGTAGACGTCCACGCTGAACAGGAGGGTGATGTTGATGTTGATCCCCTCGGCGATCGCCGTCTCGATCGCCGGCAGGCCCTCCGGCGTGGCCGGGATCTTGACGAAGACGTTTGGCCGGCCCAGTCGTTGCCAGAGGTGCCGGGCACGCTCCAGCGTCGCCTCTGAGTCGCCGGCGAGATCGGGCTCGACCTCGATCGAAACGAAGCCATCGGCCCCGTCCGCCTCGTCGTAGACCGTGCGCAGGATGTCGGCGGCATCGCCGACATCCCCGATGGCGATCTCCTCGAAGATCCGACGCGTGTCATGGCCGGCCTCGATCTCGCGCCGGATCAGGTCGTCGTACTGGCCGCTGGCGACCGCCTTGCCGAAGATGGTCGGGTTGCTGGTCAGGCCCCGGATCCCCATCTTGACCCGCTCGGCCAGCTTGCCGCTCTCGATCAGATCGCGGTCGATGAAATCGATCCAGGGGCTCTGGTCCTGCTCGGCGTGCAGCCGCTGCAGCGTGTTCATGATCGGTTCTCCTCTACAAGCTCACGGGCGGTGGCGGCGATGTGGGCGGCGTCGATCCCGGCCAGGGCAAGCTGCTGGGATGGCGTCGCCGACCCCGGCATGTGGCGCACCGCCAGCTTGACGACGAGCGGACGCACCTCGTCGGCGGCGAAGACCTCGAGGACGGCGTCGCCCAGCCCGCCCTCGGGCCAATGATCCTCGACGGTGATGATCCGCCCGGTCTCGGCGGCGGCGGCGCGCAGGGTGACGGCGTCGATCGGCTTCACCGAATAGCAGTCGATCACCCGCGCCGAGATCCCCTCATCGGCGAGGGTGGATGCCGCCGTAATCGCCTCGTGGAGCGTGATCCCCGCCCCGACCAGGGTCACCTGGTCGGCATCGGTCCGGCGCACGACCCGGCTGCCGCCGACATCGAACGGCTCGCTGGAGGGATACAGGACCGGGAGCTTCTCCCGCGTGGTCCGGATGAAGACGATGCCGCTGCGATGAAGGACCTTGGCCACCAGCGCGGCGGTCTGGTTGGCGTCCGATGGATACAGCACCGTGCTGCCGAAGACGGCACGCAGCGAGGCGATGTCCTCGAGCGCCATCTGCGAGGGCCCGTCCTCGCCGATGCTGACCCCCGCGTGAGAACCGGTCAGCACGATGTCGGCCTGGCTGACGGCCGCCATCCGCACGAAGTCGTACGCGCGAGAAAGGAAGGCGGCGAAGGTCGCCAGGTACGGGTGCCAGCCGCGCACCTGGAGGCCGACCGCAACCGCCACCATCTGCTGCTCGGCGATGTAGCACTGGATGAAGCGCTCCGGGTACGCGGTCGCGAACTCCTCGGAGTAGGTGGAGTTGCCGACCTCGCCGTCGAGCGAGACGACATCGCCTCGCGCTGCGCCGAGTGCGACCAGTGCGTCGCCATACGCCTTGCGCGTGGCCTCCGCGCTGCCGACCTCGTACTCCGGCAGGTGCAGCTCCCCGGTTGCCGGGAAGCGGTGCGCCTCGGCCGAGCCGGTGGGCTTCGCGACGTGGACGTGGATGTTGCGGATGCCGCCGAGCTCGGCGATCGCCGCGTCGGGGTCGGCCAGCGGCTTGCCGTGGAAGCCGTTCTTGTTGGCCACGGCGGCGACGCCGTGCCCCTTCTCGGTGCGCGCCAGGACCACGGTCGGGCGATCCTCGATGCTCTGCGCCTCTGCATAGGCGCGGTCGATCGCCTCGAGGTCATGACCGTCGATCTCGATCGGATGCCAGCCGAAGGCGCGCGCGCGCGCCGCGAAGAGGTCCAGATCCCAGCCGTGCATCGTCGGGCCGGTCTGGCCGAGCCGATTGACGTCGATGATCGCCGTCAGGTTCGAGAGGCCGTGGAACGAGGCCGACTCGAAGGCTTCCCAGATGGATCCCTCGGCCATCTCCGAGTCGCCGCAGATGCACCACACGCGGTACGGAAGGCGGTCGAGGAGCTTGCCCGCGATCGCCACCCCGACCGCGATCGGGAGCCCCTGTCCCAGCGACCCGGTGGCGACATCGACCCATGGCAGGACCGGGGTCGGGTGCCCCTCGATCCGGCTGCCCGCCTTGCGGAAGGTGAGCATCTCGGCATCCGAGATGGCGCCCGCCGCCCGGTATGCGGCGTACAGGAGCGGCGAGGCGTGGCCCTTGCTCAGGATCAGGTGGTCGTTGCGGGGATCCTCGGGCGTGTCAAAGTCGTAGTGGAGGTACTTCGCGAGGAGGACCGCCATGAGGTCCGCAGCCGACATCGAGCTGGTCGGGTGCCCGGATCCTGCGGCCGAGCTGGAGCGAATCGAATCGACGCGGAGCTGTGCGGCGAGCTCGGCCCAGGATGCTCGGTCGTCCATATCACCGACCATCATAGGGACCGATTCATCAGTCGAAACATGAGAGGCGGCCTCCCGCGAACGGGACGCCGCCTCCGTCGGCCCTGGAGCCGATGCCGGGGCCTAGCCGCGCATCAGCCGAAAGCAGTCGCTGCAGTAGACCGGCCGCGCGCCGGTCGGCCGGAAGGGGACCTGCGTGTCCTTGCCGCAGCGCGCGCAGACCGCGTCGAACATCTCGCGCGGGCCCCGGCTGTAGCCACCGCCGCCGTTGTACCCACCGCCGCTGCTCGAGGCGTAGCTGCCGCCTCCGCCGGTGGCGCGTCGCTGCGCTCGGCACGACGAGCAGCGCTTGGGCGCAGAGGTGAAGCCCTTCTGCGCGAAGAATTCCTGCTCGGAGGCGGAGAAGACGAAGTCGACTCCGCAATCCGCACAGGTGAGCACCTGATCGGTGTAGGCCACGAGGACCCTCCCACATAGAGTTACCGCGTCGGGCAACTACGCCTTCGATCAGCGCCGGCCACGGGTCTTACCGCTACCCCGTGAGCCGACGATTGGACGTGGTGGGAGGGGAGGGAAAGGCTGCTGGCGCCGCTCTTTTTGCGGCCCGATCGGGCGAGTATACCGACAGATTCCCGGCTGGCAAGAGGTCGAGAATGGGTCGATCGGGCTATCCTGAGACCGATGCGAACGGTTGCCATGGTGCTCGGCGTGATGCTCGGAGTGGGAGGGGCGGTGTGGATCGCCCAGGGTCTCGACCTGCCCTTCGCGCCACGGAGCTTCATGACGGCAGACCGAACGTGGATCGTGCTCGGCTTCCTGGCCGTCGCCGCCGGCTTCGCCACCGTCAGGTGGGCGCGACGCCACCCCTAGCGATTTAGCCCAGGGCCGCCCCGGCCTCGGCCATCTCGGCCAGCGCTCGCGCTCCGTCTCCGGGGGCCAGCTCGACGGCCGCGATTGCATCGGTGAGCACAACGGTCTCGTAGCCAAGGCGTCGCGCGTCGAGGACGGTGCCGCGCACGCAGTAGTCGGTGGCGAGGCCGCAGATCACGACCCGCTCCACCGCGTGCTGCTGAAGCAGCCCATCCAGCTCCGTCGGACGGTCCTCGCCGGTGGTCGGGTCGCGCATCGTGAAGCCGGAGTAGCCGTCCTCCCCGTTGCTTCCCTTGCGCACGCTCGGACCGGCGACCACCAGCCCGGGATGGAGCTCTGCGCCCCAGGTGCCAGCCACGCAATGCACCGGCCACACGCCGCC
>DATCOX010000092.1:0-13636 GCA_036564495.1 Candidatus Limnocylindria bacterium | reverse complement strand
GGAATGGGGCGCGCCCGCATACGTGACTGTCGTGTGAGCCACCCCGGCGCCATCCATCGCCTGGTCGAAGGCGCTGACCACCTCCGGGCCGATCCCCTCGTCGGCGCCGCCCCAGATGGCCAGCACCGGGCAGGTGAAGCGCGGCGCCTCATCGGCTGGGGCCGGCAGCCCGGCGCGGTTGGTCCCGACCGGCCACCCATAGAAGCCGATCACCCCGGCTGGGTCGATCCCGGACGCCGCCTGCAGGAAGCTGAGCCGTCCCCCAAAGCAGAACCCCACCGTGTAGAGGCGCTCGACCGATCCCCCCTCCGCCGAGCGGAGGTAGGCCGCAGCCGGCGCGATGTCCGCGTTCAGGGTGTCGGGACGAGTCAGGGGAATGTGGCTGGGATGGTCGAAGTCGGGACCGCGGCGGCCGGTCCCCGCGGTGCGGCTGAAGTAGTCGATCGCGATCGCGTCGACGCCCGCCTCCGCAAAGCGCAGGGCCAGCTCCTCGAAGAACGGATGCAGGCCGCGCACGTCCGGCAGGACGACGATGCCGGCTCCACTCGGCGCGCCCGCGCGCGCAGCGTAGGCGGCGACGCGCGTCCCGTCCGCGGAGGTGAGTGTCACCTCGCCGGCGTCGAGGGCCGCGCCGCGGATCGGCGGCAGCGGGGGTCGAGCGTCGGCGTCGTAGCACATCGGCGTATCAGCCCAGGTTCTGCACGGCCAGGTAGGTGCCGAACAATAGAGCCGCGGCGACGAGCAGGTACGCGCTCGCTCGCAGCGACGGGGAGGTGCGTCGCGCCAGCAGCGACCCGTCCGGGGCGCGCCACATCCCGCCCAGGGTCGGCACGTTGGTCGGCGCCAGCAGCAGGCCGATCAGCCCGCCGACCACGAGCCCGCCGACGTGGCCGGTCCAGCTGATCTGCGGGATCGTGAAGGTGATGATCAGGTTCAGCACCAGGAGCGTTCCGACCTGCGACAGCATCGCCCGGGCCTGCGGCCCGAGGAGCAGGTGGCGGCGGCGCGACACGATGAAGGCCAGGCCGAAGAGCCCGAAGATCGCGCCCGAGGCGCCAAGGGCCGGGACATTGGGGGCGGCCAGGATCGTGAGGACGCTGCCGCCGAGCGCGCAGAGCAGGTAGATGACGGCGTACTCCACGTGCCCGTACATCTGCTCGATGATCGGGCCGAAGAGCCATAGGGCGTACATGTTGAAGCCGATGTGCAGCAGGTTTAGGTGCAGGAAGGCACCGGTGATCAGGCGCCACCACTCGCCGTGGGCGATCGCCGGCCCGTAGACGGCACCTGCGTCGCTCAGCGGTCCAGCGCTTCCTCCGGCGAGCGAGAGGCTGGACCCGCCGGAAAGGACCGCATCCGCGAGGAAGACGACCACGTTGATGGCCACGATCGCCCAGGTGACCCACGCCTGGTAGGTGGCGTAGGAGCCGCGCGCCCGGTTGAACTGGCGGCGGGAGGCGAAGTCGTGGCCGGTCTCCTTGAGGAGCCAGGCGATGCGGTTGGCGATCGCCCCGCGCTCTTCGGGGGGAGCCCGGTGGTCCGCCTCGCGGTACGCTGCGACGGCCTCCTCGAGGTTGCCGTCGCGCACGGCCTGCTCCGCCACCGAGCGCCAGCCGAGCCAGGACGAGGCGCCGCCGCGCTCGGCCGCCTGGCGCCAGGCGGCCATCGCCCCGGCTTCGTCGTCGAGCCGGTAGCGGGCCGACCCGATCGCGAGCCACGCGGCGGAGGCGAGGTCGGCATCGGGATGCCCGGTGAGGGGGGCGAGGATCTGGATCGCCGCCTGGAGGTCGCCTGCGTCAAGGAGGCGTTGTCCCTCGGCGAGGCGGAGCCGGGGTTCATCGGTCATGCGACCGGCATTATCCCCGGAAACGAAACGACCGCCGAGAGATTGGCACCTCGGCGGTCGTGACGCGCCCCCATGGCGGGAACGGGGCCGTCCCGGCGTGAGCCGGGACCGGCATCGATTGGCGCGAACTACTTCGCGCGGCGGAGGAAGTCCAGCACGTCGTCATAGCGGAAGCGTCGATCGCCGCGCTTGCAGACCCGGTAGAACGGGATCTCGCCGCGGTCGCCGAGCCGCTTGACGGTGTTGACGTGCAGGTGCAGCAGATCGGCGACCTCGGTCGCCGTGAGCAGCTTCCCTACCTCGTGGCTGATCATCGAAATCGGTTTCCCAGTGCTGTTGAAGCACGCGTGGGCCGATTGGGTGCGGAACGCGCGGCTTCTGGCGGGATAGTAAGGTTGGGGTGGGCTGGGGAGCCCCGGTACTTTCGATCCGCCGACAGGGGTACTTCCGCGAATGCCCGTCTTCGAACGACACGTCTTCGTCTGCACCCGCGGCGAGTGGTGCCCCTCGGTCGACGGCGACGGCCTCGGGGTCCACGCCGCCCTCAAGGCGGCGGTTCGTAACGCCGATCTGGCGGGCCGCGTGCGGGTCAACCACTCCGGCTGCTTCAGCCAATGCGGCAATGGACCGATGGTGGTCGTCTACCCCGAAGGCGTCTGGTACGCCGCCGTCACGCCGGCCGATGCGTCGGAGATCGTCGAGAGCCACCTGGTCGGCGGGAGGCCGGTCGAGCGCCTCCGCTACGACCCACCCCAGGGAGGCTCGCACCAGCTCGAGCGGGACCCGGACGGCCGGCCGATCGGCCGTGTAGGCCCGTGGCCGGCCGGCAGCCAGCGGATCGGCTAGCGATAGCCCTCGAGGCAGGTGCATCCGGTCGGACCGACGATCGCCGCGTGCGGCGTGGCCGGCGGCAGGATGAAGCCGTCACCGGGCCGCAGCTCGACCGGGACCGCATCGGTCCCGACCAGGAACGTGATCGAGCCTGCCGCACAGACCAGCAGCTTCGTGTAGTCGTGGCTGTGGACGCCGTAGCGGTCGCCAGGGCCGTTCGACCAGGCGTGGGGCTCGACCCCGGCGTCGCGCAGCCGTCGCGCGACGCTCGCGGCGTCCGGAACGTCCGAACGGTCCCAGGGCAGCGCCGTCAGTGGCGCCGGAAGGGAGCCGTCCATCGCGCTCAGCGCGTGATCCCGGCCGTCTCGCCGGCGATCCGCTGCGCGAAGTAGACGGGGACCACGCTCAGGAGCAGCAGGACCAGCGCCACGACGTTGACGACCGGCAGCTCGGTCGGCCGCTGGATTGAGGCGAAGATCCAGATGGGGATCGTCTGCGTGCCGGCCCCGGCAGTGAAGAGGGTCACGATGATCTCGTCGAACGAGAGCGCGAAGGAGAGGAGCGCCCCGGAGAGCAGGGCGGTCCCCATGCCGGGCAGCGTGATGCGACGGAAGGTGAACCAGCTGTCGGCTCCCAGGTCCGCCGAGGCCTCCTCCGGCGTCCGCGGCAGGCGGCGGAGACGGGCCACCACGTTGTTGTAGGCGATCACCACGCAGAAGGTGGCGTGCCCGATCACGATCGTCAGCAGCCCGAAGTTGAGCCCCATCGTCTTGAAGGTCGTCTGCAGCGCGATGCCGGTGATGACTCCCGGCAGGGCGATCGGCAGGACAAGCGCGAAGGCGATGGTGTCGCGGCCGAAGAACGCGAAGCGCTGGACCGCCAGCGACGCGAGCGTTCCGAGGACGAGCGCGATCCCCGTCGCCGCGGTCCCCGCGATGATCGAGTTGAGGAACGCGGCACGCACTGCCGGGTTCGCGGCGGCCTGCCCGAACCAGTGCAGGGTGAGGCCGGGCGGCGGCCAGACCAGCGCCCGCGACGGGTTGAAGGCGTACACCGCCAGGATGACGAGCGGCAGGTACAGGAAGCCGAGGGCCAGCCACGTGCCGACCCGCAGGAGCGCCCGGACGAGCGGCGACTCGGTCACAGCGACTCGAACGCCCCGAGCCGTCGGGCGACGAAGAGGTAGACGAGCATGATGACGATCGGGACGAGCGAGTACGCGGCGGCGATCGGCAGGTTGCCGAGGGCGGAGTTGTCGTAGATCAGGTTGCCGATGAACTTGGCATTGGCCACCAGGTTCGGGACGATGTAGTCGCCGAGGCTCAGCGAGAAGGTGAAGATCGATCCCGCCACCACGGCCGGGAAGGCGAGCGGCAGGATGACCCGCCGGAACGTGGTCCCCGCCCTGGCGCCCAGGTCGGCGGACGCCTCCAGCAGCGAATCCGGGATCCGCTCCAGCCCGGCGTAGATCGGCAGGATCATGTACGGCAGCCACAGGTAGCTCAGCACCAGCCAGGCGTTCGGCAGCTCGGTCAGGCCGGGGCCGGGAATCCCGAGCGGGCTGAGGACCCAGGCGAGGAAGCCGTTTCCCTGCAGGATCGTGCGCCAGGCGAAGACCTTGACGAGGTATGCGGCCCAGAGCGGCAGCAGCACCGCCACCACCAGCGCGCCCCGACGCCGGGGTGACGCGATGCGGGCCATGTAGTAGGCGATCGGGAACGCGAGCAGGGCGTCGGTGATCGTCACCAGCACCGCGATCAGGAGGGTCCGCCCCGCCACGATGGCGTAGACCGGGTGCGTGACGATGTCGATCACCGCCTTCAGCGTCCAGTCGAACGGCGTGACCCGGTTCGTGAACGGATCCTTGGCCCAGAACGCGTTCAGCAGCAGGATCACCAGCGAGCCGAGGTAGACCACCCCGATCCACAGCAGCGGCGCGGCCAGCAGGAGCCAGAGCTGGGCGCGATGCCGCGGATACAGCCAGCGCGCTAGCCGCCGCCCGCGACCCTCGTCCGGAGCGGTCATCGACCCTCCTATGCGGCTCCCCGGGAGGCGGACCTCCCGGGGAGACGGTGCTCAGCTACCGCGGGAACGATCCGGGTCACGCACCACGGAGCGTGCTCCAGGCCTGGACCCACGCGTCCTGGTCCTTGCAGGTCGTCGCGTCGTCCTTGTCGGCACAGTCTTTCTGCGGGGTAGTCCAGTACCAGATCTTGTCCCAGTAGGCCTCGTCGCTGGCGTGCTGCGCTGCGCAGTGGCCGGGGAGGATCGCCTCGGCCGCATCGCACGCCTTCTGCGTGACCGCCGCCTCGCCGAACCAGACGGTCGCCTCCGCGTTCGCCTCGGGGGAGAGGATGTGGTTCATCCAGCGGTACATGCAGTTCGGATGCGCCGCGTTCTTGTAGATCATCCAGGTGTCCGACCAGCCGGTCGAGCCTTCCTTGGGCAGCGTCGCCGCCACAGGGGCCGGCGGATCCTCGCCCTTCAGCAGGTTGACCTGGTACGGCCAGGTGGTGCCGATGACGGTGTCGCCCGCCTCGAACGACTGCACCTGGTCGGCCAGCAGACCCCAGTACACCGCGCCGTTGTCGCGCTGCTTGGTCAGCAGGTCGATGGCGGCGGCGAACTGCGCATCATTGAGCTGGTACGGATTGGTGATCCCGAGCTCGGGCTTCTTCTGCATCAGGTGCAGCGCCGCATCGGCGATGTAGATCGACGAGTCGTAGACGCTGATCTTGCCCTGGTACGCGCTGCCGCCCTCGAAGATCGGGTCCCAGCTGGTGGGGGCCGTGGTCACCACGTCGGTGTTCCACATCAGCAGATTCGGCCCGCGGCCGTGCGGCACACCGTATGGCACGCCGTCCTTCGAGTTGAAGTCCTTCAGCTTGAGGCCCGCGAAGACGTCCTTGTAGTTCGGGATCAGGTCGACGTTCACCGGAACGACGTCGCCGGACGCCATCAGCCGGATCGTCGCGTCGCCGGAGAACGAGCCGCCGTCGTACTGGCCGCTCTGCAGAAGCTGCACCCCGTTGGCGGAATCCGTCATCGGTGTCGTGTGGACCTTGCAGCCGGTGTCCTTCTCGAAGCCGGTCACCCAGTCATAGGCCTTGTCGACCTCGCCGCGCTCGGCGTAGCCATCCCAGATGATCAGGTTCAGATCACCCTCGTTCTGGCCGAGCGTCGTCGGCGCGCCACTGGGGACCGACGAGCCGCAGGCGGCCATGACGAGGCCGATGGTCACCAGGGCTGCCGGGATCGTGAATCTCCGCATCAGGTCTCCGCTCCCTCTCCTTCCCCCAACGTCGTATTGCTGCCCTTGAGGGCCAGAACGTGCTGGCGCTGCCAGAAGAGCCGGACCGCCCGGCCCTGCGCGGCGAGCGCCTCCATCGAGGACGCCTCCAGGTTCTGCTGCGTGACGATCAGCTCGCCTCCGGCGTCCAGGGCGACGATATAGCGGGTATCCGCGCCAAGGTACACCACTTCCTGGATGCGCCCAAGGGCGGAATGCTCGTCCCCCGCGGCCGCCTCGACGGGGTCTCCGAGCCGGATCTTCTCAGGCCGGACGGTGAACGTGCCGTCGACCCCCAGGATCGCCTTGGCGGTCGCTCCCTGCAGCAGGTTCGAGGTCCCGACGAAGCCGGCCACGAAGGTCGTCCGGGGGTGCTCGTACACATCCGCGGGCGTGCCCACCTGCTCGATCCTGCCCCGGTTGAAGACCGCGATCCGGTCGCTCATGACCAGGGCCTCCTCCTGGTCGTGGGTGACGTAGATGAAGGTGATGCCGACCTGCGCCTGGATCGCCTTGAGCTCGATCTGCATCTCCTCGCGCAGCTTGAGGTCGAGCGCGCCCAGGGGCTCGTCGAGGAGCAGGACGCGCGGCCGGTTGACGAGGGCGCGGGCGAGAGCGACGCGCTGGCGCTGGCCGCCCGACAGCTGAGCGGGGCGACGCCCCTCGTAGCCGTCGAGACGAACCATGCGAATGGCGTCGGTGACGCGGGTCGCCCGCTCGGCGCGGGGCACCTTGCGCACCATGAGCCCATAGGCCACGTTATCCCCGACGGTCATGTGCGGAAAGAGCGCGTAGTCCTGGAAGACTGTGTTCACGTCCCGATCGAATGGCGGCACGTTCGTGACGTCCTCGCCGTGGAGCAGGATCCGCCCCTCGGTCGGCATCTCGAACCCGGCGATCATGCGAAGGGTGGTCGTCTTCCCCGACCCTGAGGGACCCAGCATCGAGAAGAACTCGCCGTCGGCGATCTGCAGGTCGATCCCGTCGACCGCCGTGACCGGGAAGGTGCCGTCGTGGGCCACGAGCTGGGCGACACGCCGACCGACCTCGTCGTCGCCGAATCGCTTGACGAGGTGCTCCAGCGTGACGGCCGGCGC
Source organism: Candidatus Limnocylindria bacterium (assembly GCA_036564495.1). Lineage (GTDB taxonomy): Bacteria > Chloroflexota > Limnocylindria > QHBO01 > QHBO01 > CF-167. The sequence continues at coordinate 6,573 of DATCOX010000092.1, read as the reverse complement.
CCCACGCGTCGCATGTTCATCGGCCTGGCCCGCGGTCGGTGTGCCCGGGGATGCGCTCATCGGTTGGAGGCCACCAGCTCCCTTCGGTGCGCCGGAGATTTGGCGCACTGTGGCGGTCGCGCCGTTCGCGTGTCAAGCCGCCGATGGCGGCTGCTACATTCCGCGTCGAGCGCAGCTGGAGGTATCCCGATCGGACCCGGCATCCTGCTCGGCGTCGGCTCGGCGGCGGCCTGGGGGACCGGCGACTTCGCCGGTGGGCTGGCAGCGCGACGCGCGGGCGGCATGCTGGTCACGGGCGGCGCGCAGCTCGTCGGCTTTGCCGTGCTGCTGGTCGCCGTCGTCATCCTGCGGCCGGCCGCGCCGCCCCTATCGACGCTCCTCCTCGGCGCGCTCGGGGGGATCGCCGGCGGGCTGGGGCTGGCCGCGCTGTATCGCGGCCTCGCGATGGGAGCGATGGGCCTGGTCTCCGCGGTCAGTGGAGTCGGTGGCGTGCTCCTCCCGCTCGCCGTTAGCGCCCTGCTGTGGGGCACGGCCGTTCAGCCGATCCAGCTCGCCGGCGTCGGATGCGCCCTGGTCGCCATCGCGCTCGCCAGCGGCGCCACGACCCGCGGGGTGAGCCGCGACGCCCTGCTGCTGGGCCTCGTCGCGGCGCTCGGCTTCGGCCTGTGGTTCGTCTTCCTGGACCGCGCCGCGGAGCACGGCCAGCTCTGGGCACTCGTCGCGAGCCGCGGCTCTGCGTCCCTCGTGGTCGGCGGCGGTGCGCTGCTGCGCAGCGACCGCAGGCCGCTGCGTCGGGTCGCGCCGCTCATTGCGCTCGCCGGGCTCCTCGACGTCACGGCCAACGGGATGGTGGTCGTCGCCTTCATGACGATCCCGGTCGGGATCGCTGCGGCTCTATCTGGCACCTACCCACTGGCCACCATGATCCTGGCGCGCGTGGCGCTCGGCGAGGCGCTTCCGCGGCTCGGGCTGGCAGCCGTCGCGCTGGCGGTGATGGGGATCGTGCTGATCTCGCTCGGCGGCTGACCTCAGGCTGGCCAGCCGCCCCCGGTATGCGCCCTCGGCGCCCATCTCTCTGACATCCGCGTTGCTCCCGACGGCGACCGCCGCGGCTCATCGGCTGAGCGCGGATCGGTGCGTGGTCAGGGAACTGCGGCCGGCCTTACTGCCCGCTTATCAGGCGCTTATGCGACGGGTATCATGGCCGGACCCCCAACCGCCGCCGATCACCAGCGAGGGCGCAGCCGCATGACCTTCGACCGCGTCGCCATCGTCGAGTCCTCGCTCGACACGTACCTCGCGGGAGCGGCTGCCTCGCCCGCTCGCCTCCCCGACGACGCCCCGCTGCGCAAGGGGAGCGGGCTGACCGCGCGCAAGGCGGTCGAGCTCTTCGAGGACCAGGTCACCTCTCGCCAGCTGGACGTGGCCGCACGCGAGCTGAAGAAGACGAACCGCAGCTTCTACACCATCAGCAGCGCCGGCCATGAGAACAACGCGGTGATCGGTGCCCAGCTGCGGATCGACGACCCGGCCTTCCTGCACTACCGGTCCGGCGCCCTGATGATGGCTCGCGCTCGCCAGCTGCCCGGCAGCACGCCCGCATTCGACTCGCTGCTCGGGATCGTCGCCAGCAGCGAGGATCCGATCGCCCAGGGCCGCCACAAGGTGTGGGGCAGCCGGCCCCTGTGGGTCCCGCCGCAGACCTCGACCATCGCCAGCCACCTCCCCAAGGCGATGGGCCTCGCCTTCAGCCTTGCCCGTGCCCGACGGCTGGGTGTGGCGACCGACCTTCCCGACGACGCGATCGTGCTCTGCTCATTCGGCGACGCGAGCGTGAACCACGCCACCGCCCTGGCAGGCATCAACACCGCCCGTTATGCCGAGAAGCTCGGCCTGCCGATGCCGATCCTCTTCGTCTGCGAGGACAACGAGACGGGCATCAGCGTGCCGACGCCGCAGGGCTGGATCGCCTCGACCTTCGGGCACTTGGAGCACCTGCGCTACGAGCTGGCGGAGGGCGAGATCGACGAGGTCTGGGACACGGTTGCGGACGTCGTCCGATTCGTGCGGGGCGCCCGCCGCCCGGCGTTCCTGCACCTGCGCACGGTTCGGCTGTGGGGCCACGCCGGCAGCGATGCCGAGCAGTCGTACCGCAGCGCGGCCGAGATCGCCGAGAACGAGTCCCGCGATCCGCTGCTGCGCAACGCACGGCGCCTGATCGAGACCGGCGCCGCGACCCCCGAAGAGCTGCAGACCCTGGTGGCCGACACCCGTCAGCGGATCATGGCGGCGGCCGAGGAGGCGACCCGCCGGCCGCGTCTCGAGACGACCGAGGAGGTCGTCGCACCGATGGCGCCCTACCATCCGGCGCGCATCGTGTCGCGGGCCGCCAAGCCGCTGCTCGCCCCGGCGGCGCGGCTCGAGCTGCACGGCGGCACCCTCCCCGAAGATGCCCTGATCCCCACTGCGCGGACGCTGGCCGGCTGCCTGAACGCCGCCCTGGCCGACGAGCTGGGACGGCGCCCGGAGCTGATCCTGTTCGGCGAGGACGTGGGCCGCAAGGGCGGCGTCTACAACGTGACCAACGGCCTGCAGCGTCGGTTCGGGACCGGTCGCGTCTTCGACACCCTGCTCGACGAGACCTCGATCCTCGGGATCGCCCAGGGGGCCGCGCACATCGGCCTCCTCCCGATCGCCGAGATCCAGTACCTGGCCTACCTGCATAACGCGCTCGACCAGATCCGGGGCGAGGCCGCCACGCTCCAGTTCTTCAGCTCCGGTCAGTTCCGCAACCCAATGGTTGTGCGCGTCCCGGGCCTCGCCTACCAGAAGGGATTCGGCGGGCACTTCCACAACGACAACAGCATCGGCGCGCTGCGCGACATCCCCGGCCTGATCCTGGCGGTCCCGGCCCGAGGCGACGACGCGGCGCGCATGCTCCGCGGCGCGGTCGCCATGGCGGCCGAAGACGGGCGGATCGTGGTCTTCCTGGAGCCGATCGCGCTCTACCACGAGAAGGACCTCGAGACCGATGGCGACGGCGGCTGGCTGACCGACTACCCGCCACCCCCGGCCGCGCTCCTCCCCGGCGAGGTCGGCATCTATGGCCCGCTCGACACCGGCACCGCCGATCTCCTCATCGTCAGCTACGGCAACGGGCTCCGACTCTCGCTGCAGGCCGCTCGGCGCCTGAGGGAGCAGCACGAGATCGCCGCACGGGTGCTCGATCTGCGCTGGCTGAACCCACTCCCGCACCAGGCCATTCGCGAGCAGGCCGCCGCCATCGGCGCCGTGCTGGTCGTCGACGAATGCCGGCGCACCGGTGGCGGGGTCGCCGATGCGATCCTCGCCGACCTGGCCGAGGCCGGGATCGGTCGCCGCCTGTGGTCGGTTCGCGCCGTGGACAGCTTCGTCCCACTCGGCACCGCCACCAGCGCGGTCCTGATCGGCACCGACCAGATCGTGGCCGGGGCGCTGACCGCCGTGAGCGGCCGCTTGCGCGCATGACGCCCCGCGCGGTCCTTGCCTGTCCCGGCCGCGGCTCGTATGCCGCGGCATCGCTCCGCTCGCTGCAGGCCGATCACCCGTGGGTGCTGCGCGCCGAGCAGCTTCGGGCAGGGTACGGGCTCGAGCCGTTGCTCGACCTCGACCGCGCCGATCGCTTCGACCCGGCCCGGCACCTCCAGCCGATCCACGCCTCGCCGCTCATCTTCCTCGTCTCGATGCTCGACGCCGAGGCAGCCGTGGTCGATCACCAGGTGACCGCGGTGATCGGCAATTCGCTCGGCTGGTACACCGCCCTGGCGGTCGCGGGGGCGCTCCCATTCGACGATGCCTTCCGGCTGGTGCAGGAGATGGCGATCCTCCAGCAGGAGCCGCTCCCGACCGGCGGTCCCGGCGGGCAGGTGATCTACCCGCTGGCCGACGCGGCATGGCGCCCCGACCCGCAGCTCCAGGCGGCCGTGGCCGCCGCGCTGGCTGAGCCGAGCGTGAACGGCGACGGGCATGTGCACGAGAGCATCGACCTCGGGGCCTATGCCGTTCTCGCCGGTGACGAGGCCGGCGTCGCGCGCCTCCTGGGCCGATTGGCTCCGGTCCGCGTCGGCGAGCGCCTCTTCCCGTTGCGCCTCTCGCAGCACGGCCCGTACCACACGCCGTTGGTCGCGCACGTCGCAGAGGCGGCGCAGGCCCGGCTGGGCGACCTCGATTGGCGCGCGCCATCCGCGACCGTCATCGACGGCATGGGCCGGCGCTGGACGCCCTGGTCGACGGACCCTGCCGCGCTGCGCGACTACACCCTGAGCGAGCAGGTGACGACCCCCTTCCGCTTCGCGGTGAGCGTGCGGGTGGCGTTGCGCGAGGAGGCGCCAGACGTGCTGATCCTCCCCGGGCCGGGCAATTCGCTGGGCGGCATCTGCGGGCAGCTGCTGGTGGCCGAGGGCTACCGGGGTATCCGCTCGCGCGAGGATTTCGAGGCGGTCCAGCGCTCGGAGTCGCCGATCGTGCTGAGCATGCATCGCTGACCGATGGCCGAGCCCGACGCCAGCGGGTTCGTCTCGCTCTCGACCCCGATCAACCTGACGCTCACGCTAGGCCCGATCGCGCATGGCCGCGGTGACCCCACGATCCGCTTCGGGCCGGACGGCATCTGGCGGGCAACCCGCACGCCGGACGGCCCGGCGACGATCCGGCTCCGCGCGGCGGTGGGTGGCGTCGAGGTCTCGGCCTGGGGCGCCGGCGCAGCGCATGCCGTGGCGGGAGCCCCCGACCTGGTCGGCGCGAACGATGACCCGAGCGCATTGGTCCCGCACCATCGGCTCATCGGGGAGCTGGTGCATCGCTTCCCGGGAATTCGGCTGTCGCGCACGAACCGTCCCTTCGAGGCCTTGCTGCCGGCGATCTGCGAGCAGAAGGTGGCCGGCGTGGAGGCGCGAGCCGCCTTCCGCGGCATCATCGCCACCCACGGCGAGCCTGCCCCAGGCCCCGGTGGCCTTCGCCTTGGCCCTGCCCCGGCGACCCTGGCGGCGCTGCCGTACTTCGCCTTTCATCGGTTCGGCCTAGAGCGGCGGCGCGCCGACCTGATCCGCGCCGCTGCGCGGCTCGCGCCGCAGATCGAGACGGCGACACCGTCGGAGGCGTGCGCGCGCCTCGGGGCCGTGCCTGGGATCGGCCCGTGGACGCTGGCCGAGGTGGGGCGCATCGCGTTCGGAGATCCCGACGCCATCAGCGTCGGCGACTACCACCTGCCGAACGTGGTGGCCTGGGCCCTGGCGCGCGAGCCGCGGGCGGACGATGCCCACATGCTGGAGCTGCTGGAGCCCTACCGCGGGCAGCGTGGCCGCGTCCAGCGCCTGCTCGAGGCGGCCGGGATCCAGGCCCCACGCTATGGACCTCGCATGGCACCGCATCGGATCGCCGGGATCTGAGCTGGCGTCCCCGGCAGGATTCGAACCTGCGACCCGCTGCTTAGAAGGCAGCCGCTCTGTCCACTGAGCTACGGGGACGTGGTTAGCTGCTCAGTTCACGCACATAATAGGCGGATTGACGACGGCCGACCCGGTAGCTACGCTTAGCACACCGCTGTACTGAGTAACTAACAATGAGGCCCACCGTGACCACCTCTACCACCTACGTTCCTGACGCGCTCCACACTCTACGCGACTCGTTCAGGCTGCATCTCGACGCATCCCGGGCCGCGCAGACCTCGCGGATCTACCTCGCCGCCCTTGACGCGCTGATCGCCCATCTCGAGGCCCAGGGCATGCCGACCGGTGCACGTGGCGTGAAGCGGGAGCATGTCGAGTCCTACTTCGCCCGGCGGCGCCAGCAGGTCAAGCCGACCTCGCTCTCGGTCGAGTTCCGCGCCCTCCAGCAGTTCTGGAAGTGGGCGGTCGAAGAGGACGAGGTCGACCGCTCGCCAATGGAGCGTATGAAGCCGCCCCGCGTCCCCGAGACACCCGTGCCGGTCATCCCCACCACCGACGTCCGGAAGCTGCTCAAGACGGCCGAGGGGCGCGAGTACGTCGACCGCCGCGACACTGCGATCCTGCTCGTCCTGTTCGATACCGGGATCCGCCGCGGCGAGCTGGCCGGCCTGCGCATCGCCGATGTCGAGCTGCGCGAACGGATCGCCTACGTCACCGGCAAGGGTGGCCACACCCGGGCCGTCCGGTTCGGAGCCAAGACGGCTGTCGCCTTGGATCGATACCTCCGCCTGCGCCGCGCACACCGGCACGCTACCTCGGATGCGTTGTGGCTCGGCCAGGATGGACCGCTGACCCCGGGCGCGTTCGGCCAAATGATCGCGAAGCGCTGCGCTGCGGCCGGACTCCCCCGCCTCCACCCGCACCAGTTCCGGCATACGTTCGCCCATGAGTTCCTGGCCGACGGCGGGCAGGAAGGCGACCTCCAGCGGCTCGCCGGCTGGCGCTCGCCACAGATGCTCCGGCGCTACGGAGCGAGTCTCGCCGACGAGCGTGCCCGGGCGGCTTACCGCAGCCCGGCGGATCGGCTGTGAACACGTACCCCTCGGCGGTCTTCAGTGAGCTCGTCCAGCTCAAGGGCCACCACTTC
>DATCOX010000076.1:0-6185 GCA_036564495.1 Candidatus Limnocylindria bacterium | reverse complement strand
GCTCCAGGCCGAGGACCTCGAATTCGGGCCGCCCATCCTGCAGCCCCCATCCCTGCGCGACTTCTACGCCTTCGAGGGGCACGTCAAGACGATGTGGGAACGACGCGGCGGGACTGTTCCGGAGGCCTGGTATCGGATCCCGATCTTCTACTTCTCCAACGTCTCCGAGATCCGCGGTCCCGGCGAGCCGGTCTGGTGCCCGGCCGCCTCGCAGGAGCTCGACTACGAGCTGGAGGTGGCCGCGTTGATCGACACTCCGGTCCACGACTTGGCGGCCGAGCGCGGCGAGGAGGCGATCGGCGGGTACCTGGTCTTCAACGACTGGAGCGCGCGTGACCTGCAGCGGGAAGAGACGGCGGTTCGCCTGGGACCTGCCAAAGGGAAGGATTTCGCCTCCTCCATCGGCCCCTGGCTTGTCACCCCCGACGAGCTCGCCGATGCGCGACGCGGAAAGGGCTATGACCTGACCATGACGGCGACCGTCAACGGCACGGAGCTGAGCCGCGGGACGTGGGCCGACGCTCAGTTCTCGTTCGGCGAGATGATCGCGCGCGCCAGTGCCGATGTCCGGCTGCGACCGGGCGACCTGATCGGCTCGGGGACGGTCGGTACAGGCTGCCTGCTCGAGGTCCGAGACGAGATCCTGAAGCGCTACCTTGAGCCGGGCGACGAGGTGACGCTGGCCGTGGACCGGCTCGGCGCCTTGACGACGTCCATCGTGGAACGACCAATGGACCGATGACGACCGATACCGTGGCGACCTCCCTCACGCGACTCAGCGCCGTCGAGCGACGGCTGGCCGAGCATGCCGCGCGGCCGCTCCCATCGGGCCTGACGGATCCCGATCCCGGCGCCTCCGAGCGCTGGGAGGCGGGCCAGGTGTGGGCGCACCTGGCCGAGTTCCCTGGCTTCTGGCTGGACCAGGTCCGCGCGATCCTGGCTGCGAGAGCCGGGGGTGCGGAGGGGCCGATCCCCTTCGGCCGCATGAAGACCGATGCCAGCCGGACCGAGCCGATCGAGCGGGAGCGGCGGACCGCCCCGGCCGAGCTGCTGCGGCGAGCCACCGCCAAGCTCGACGAGCTGTCGACGACCCTGGCCGCCCTGCCGGCCGACGCCTGGGCCGCGATCGGCCTGCACCCGACCCTTGGGGAGATGGGGTTGGAGGGGATCGTCGAGCGATTCGTCCTGTCGCACCTCGAGGAGCACGCCGACCAGCTCGATCTGCTGGAACTGGTCTCGATCGACGAGATCCGTGCGGCCGCGGCGCGAATCCGGGGAGTGGCCCTGCACACCCCGCTCCTGCGCTGGGACGACCGTACCTGGCTGAAGCCGGAGAGCCTGCAGCCGGTCGGCGCCTTCAAGATGCGCGGCGCCTACAACGCCGTCGCTTCCCTTACCGATGCCGAGCGTGCCCGAGGTGTGGTGACCTACTCAAGCGGCAACCACGCCCAGGCGGTCGCAAGGGCCGCCCGGCTGCTCGGAGCCCACGCGACGATCGTGATGCCGGAGGACGCGCCGCCGGTCAAGGTCGAGGGGGTCCGCCGCGACGGCGCCGAGATCGTGGTCGCTGGTCGAACGGGGGAGGAGCGCCACGCGATCGCGCTGGAGCTCGTCGACCGCGACAGGCGGGTCATGATCGAGCCGTACGACGACCGGCGCATCATCGCCGGGCAGGGGACCTGCGGCCTGGAGATCGCCGAGGACCTGCCTGCCGTCACGAGCGTCCTCATCCCGGTGAGCGGCGGCGGGCTCTCGGCGGGGATCGCGACCGCCATCAAGGCGCTGGCCCCGAACGCGAGGGTGATCGGCGTCGAGCCCGAGCTTGCCGCCGACGCCCGCGAGTCGCTGGCGAAGGGCGAGATCGTGCGCTGGGACGGAGCCCTCACCACCCGCACCATGGCCGACGGCCTGCGAGTCGAGCACCTCGGCTGGCTCCCGTTCCTGCACCTCCGCCGCTTCATGGACGAGATCGTGACCGTTACCGAGGATCAGATGGCCGATGCCATGCGGCAGCTCGCGACGCGGGCACGGCTGGTGGTCGAGGCATCGGGCGCGGCGGGCATGGCCGCGCACCTGTCGGGCGCTGCCCCGCAGCCGGACGGCGACGATCAGCGCGTGATCGTGATCAGCGGCGGCAACGTCGACCCGGCCGCCTTCGCCGATATCCTGCGCGGCTAGCTCAGGCCGGCACCCGCGCAACCCGACGAGCGCCGATCAGTAGGGCGGCGGCGATCCCCGCGACCAGGACGCCGGTGGCCGCGACGCTCGCATAACCGATCCCGAAGCCGCCGGACTGGGCGACCGCGCCCGCCATGAACGGCCCGATCCCGAGGCCGGCCGAGAGGGCCGTCGAGTAGCCGCCCAGCCCGGTCGCGCGGAGCTGCGCCGGGGCCCGTTCGCTGATCAGGACCTGGATCATCATCAGCGTGAATGCCAGCGCCAGGATGCCGCTCATGAAGACGAGCGCGATGCCGAGCGGTCCCGCCTGGATGCCGAGCAGCGAGGTGATCCCGGCGTAGAGCGCGCATCCGCCGGCGGTGGCCAGCGGTGGCACCGCCCTGCGATCGATGAGCCGCCCGAGCGGCACTCGAGAAAGGCCATTCGTGATCGACTGGAGCGCCAGCAACAGGCCGATGGAGCCTGCCGCCAGCCCGATCGAGGTCCCGAAGAGCGGGAAGAGGCCGCTCACCGCGCCCCACGGCAGGCCGATCCCGAGTCCCGCCACCCAGCAGCCGACGACCACGCGATCGCGTGCCAGCGCGCCGACCATGGCGGGCAGCCCGCGAACGTCAATCCGGGTCCGGATGGCGCCGCGCATCAGAATCGGTCCAGCCAGGGCGACCACTGCCAGGCCGGCGGCAAGAAGGTAGGTCTGCGGGATCCCGAGGTGCTGCCACGCCAGGCCGCCGACCGCCGGGCCCAACGCGATCCCGCTGTGCGTGCCGAGCGTCATCCAGCCGAAGGCCGACCCCCGCCGCCGCTCATCGGCGCTTCCGGCCACGTACGCCCCGATCGCCGGCAGGAAGAGCGACGAGGTGAGGCCCGAGAGGATCGCCCAGCCATAGAGCGGCGCCGTGGTCCCGGTCGTCTGCGCGAGCAGGGGGATCAGGTTGACGATGGCGCTACCGGTGACGGCCACGGTCACCGTCCGTCGCGTGCCCCATGCATCGGCGACGGCGCCAAATGGGAGGCTGAAGATCGCGCCGAGCCCGAAGCGGATCGCGGCGATCGTGCCGGCCTCGGTCAGCGAGCCGCCGAGCGACTGGACGTGGAGCGGGATCGCGACCCCCGCCGCCCATTGGCCGAGGGTGAAGGTGAAGGTGGCCAGGTAGGCCGGCCACAGCGGCCGGCCCTGCAGCCGCGACGTCACGGGCCGCGCAGGCCGGAGAGCAGCGCCACCGCGTTCGCCCCCAGCGCATCGACCGCGTAGCCGCCCTCCTGCAGGACGATCGTCGGCATGCGCAGGCCGGCGATCATGCGGCCGATCTCGGCGTAGTCCGGAGTCCCCAGCGCCAGGTCGCCGATCGGGTCGCGCTCGAACGTGTCGAATCCGGCGGAGATCACGAGCGGCGCGTCGGGCGCGAAGGCCACGACCATGCGCAACGCCTCGGCCAGCGCGACGGCGTAGGCGTCGAGGCCGGTTCGCTCGGCGAGCGGCCAGTTGCGGGTCAGCCCCGTCCCATCTGCGCCGCCGCGCTCGGTCGCGTACCCCGAGAAGTACGGGTACGCCCGCGCGGGGTCCGCGTGGAGCGAGAGGTAGAGCACGTCACTCCGCGCCCAGAAGATCTGCTGCGTGCCGTTGCCGTGGTGGTAGTCGATGTCCAGGATCGCCACCCGTCGCGCGCCACCCTCGCGCCGCAGCCACTCGGCAACGATCGCGGCGTTGTTGAAGTAGCAGTAGCCACCCAGCATGCCCCGCGCTGCATGGTGCCCCGGCGGGCGGCAAAGTCCGTAGGCCAGGGGTGATCCGCCCACGACCCGCTCCGCGGTGCTGATCGCCACGTCGACCGCGGCGATCGCGGCGCCCCACGTCCCGGCCACGATCGGCGTGGCGGTGTCGAAGAGGTACGCCCCCAGCCGGTGGTGGGCGCCAGTCGGCAGGTCGCCGGGTGGCATCGGCCCGAGGTAGGCCGCCAGCAGGAAGGTGTCGGGGAACCAGGGGCGCGAGCCATCGCCGCCGGCGGCGAGCGCATCGGTCCAGGCGTGCTCGAAGACCTCGACCATCTTGGCGTCGTGGACCGCCAGGATCGGTTCGCGGCCGTGGTCAGTTGGAGCCTCGAAGGCGAAGCCGCCGTCGGCCGCCAGCGCGGCCTCGATGGCGATGATGCGCTCGGGCGACTCCCAGCAGGGAATCTCGACCCCGCTGGCGAGCTCGATCAGGCCGGCGTGGGCGAGGTGCGTGTCGGAGCGGATGACGGGGACGGGGTCGGACACGGGCGGATGCGAGTGTACCGATGCCTCCCTAGTTGACGGCGCCCTTGGTCCCCCACCGCTCAATCTCGGCCTCCAGGTCCAGGGGCAGCACCACGCCGGAATCGGCGTACTCGCCCCACGCCTCGCGCGGGACCTGCCACATGATCTCGAACTCGTTGCCGTCGGGATCGCGCCCGTAGAGCGACTTGCTCACGCCATGGTCGCTCGCCCCGCCGAGCGCCCCGGCCTCGGAGAGCGCCTTGGCCGCGTTGGCCAGGTCCTCGATCGTCCCGACCTCCCAGGCCAGGTGGTAGAGCCCCACCGACCCGCGCGCCGGCCGCGGCGCCGCGGCTCCCACCTCGAAGAGGCCCAGGTCGTGGTGGTTGCCGCCGGTCGGCGAGCGCATGAAGGCGGCGCGCATCCCCTGCGGGCGCTCAAGCTCCTCGAAGCCGAAGACGCGGTGATAGAACTCGGCCGCCTTGTCCGCGTCGCGAACCCAGAGGACGGCGTGGTTGAGTCGGGTCACGTTGAACATGGGCGTCGAGTCTAGCGCAGCGCGCGAGGGGATCGAGAGCGGCACGTCGACTCTAGAATGGCCACACCGTGTTCTACCTTCAGCGCGGCCAGGTGCCGCACAAGCGCCACACCCAGTTCCGCAAGCCCGACGGCAGCCTGTACGCGGAGGAGCTGTTCGGCGTCGAGGGCTTCTCCGGCAAGGCGAGCCTCCTCTACCACCACACGCCGCCCACCCAGACGAATCGGATCGAGAAGGTTCGAGACGTCGCACTCGAGCCATGGACCGATGACGAGGCCGGCCCGCATCGGCATCACCTCGTCAACTCGGCCGGCGTCAAGCCGGCGGGCGATGCGATCAGTGGCCGCGTCCCGCTCTTCTACAACGCCGATGTGACGTTCGGGGTCGTCCGCCCCGCGACCGCCATGGAGCACTTCTATCGCAACGGCGAGATGGACGAGATGTTCTACGTCCACGAGGGGCATGGGATCCTCGAGACGGTCTTCGGGCCGATCGAGTACGGCCCCGGCGACTACCTCGTCATCCCGATCGGGACGACCTACCGCGTCATCCCCGGGGATGATGAACAGCGGATGCTGTGGCTCGAGTGCCCGTCGCACATCGAGCCCCCGAAGCGCTATCGCAACGAGTACGGGCAGATGCTCGAGCACGCCCCGTACTGCGAGCGCGACATCCGACCCCCGGCCGAGATGGATGCTCACCATGAGACTGGCGACTTCGTGGTCGAGGTCAAGAAGGGCGGCCGGCTGACCGCCTACCACTACGCGTTCCATCCCTTCGACCTGGTCGGCTGGGACGGGTACCTGTACCCGTACGCCTTCAACATCGGCGACTTCGAGCCGATCACCGGGCGGGTCCACCAGCCGCCACCGGTGCACCTCACCTTCCAGCCGCGCAACTTCGTGGTCTGCTCCTTCGTGCCGCGCAAGTTCGACTACCACCCGCTCGCCATCCCCGCGCCGTACAACCACAGCAACATCAACAGCGACGAGGTCATCTACTACGTCGCCGGCAACTTCATGAGCCGGCGTGGCGTCGAGATCAGCTCGTTCACCGTCCACCCCGCCGGGATTCCACACGGGCCGCATCCCGGGACGGTCGAGGCGAGCATCGGCAAGGAGGCGACCGAGGAGCTGGCGGTGATGATCGACACCTTCCACCCGCTGCGCCTCACGCGCCAGGCGAGCGAGCTCGACGACCCGCGCTACCCGTTCTCCTGGATGCCGCCGACCGAAGC
>DATCOX010000072.1:0-11758 GCA_036564495.1 Candidatus Limnocylindria bacterium | reverse complement strand
GGCATAGAAGGGCGTCCGGTCGAGGACCACCTGGGCCAATCCGTCCGCCTCGGCCACGAGCAGCACGCCCAACCCATCCGCCGAAGTCTCGTTCGGATAGCCGATGAACTCGCTGCGCAGCCCTTGTGTCCCAGCCGCGGGGGCGAACGCCCCGGCTCGCGTGCCGCGCGACCGCTCCCGCTGCTCCACCATGGCCGCGTCGAACCCCGCGCGGTCGACGGTTACGCCGCGCTCCGTGGCGATCTCGACGGTCAGGTCGATCGGGAAGCCAAACGTATCGTGCAGGCGGAAGGCATCCTCACCAGAGATCTCGATGGTTGCGTCTTGCGCGGTGCCAGTACCTGAAGCGACTCCGGCTGCCGCGTCGACGAGGGCGGCCAGCCGCTCGCTCCCCGCCTCGAGTGTCCGTGCGAACTTGCGCTCCTCCGCGTCAACCGCGGCCAGGATCTCGTCCCGCTTCTCGACGAGGTACTGGTACGCGCCGCCCATCACCTCGATCACCGATGCGCAGGTCTCGGCCAGGACCGGCTCGCGGATCCCCATCAGGCGAAGATGCCGCACAGCGCGTCGCATGATGCGGCGCAGAACGTAGCCGGGGCCTTCGTTCGAAGGCGTGAGCCCCTCACCGATCAGGAACGTCATCGCCCGGCTGTGATCGGCGACCACCTGGTAGCTGAAGCGCTCGCTCTCGACCTCCTGCGGATCGTGACCGAGGTGCCGGGCCAGCCGGTCGATGATCGGCGTGAAGAGATCGGTCCGGTAATTGCTGTCGACCCCCTGAACGGCACTCGTCATCCGCTCAAGCCCCATCCCGGTGTCCACGCTGGGAAACGGGAGCGGCGTCAGGGTCCCGTCGGCGGATCGGTCGAACTGCATGAAGACCAGGTTCCAGATCTCGAGCCAGCGCGGGCAGGTCTCCGAGTGGTCGGGGATGCAGTCCGGCCCCTCCGACAGCTCGGCGCCGCGATCGTAGTGGAGCTCGCTGCACGGGCCACACGGGCCGGTCTCCCCCATCGACCAGAAGTTGTGGTCGTCGCCGGCGGCGATATTGCCCCAGGTCGCCATCCGCTCCGGCGGCAGCCCGATCTCATCGCGCCAGATGCTGCGGGCTTCCTCGTCGTCGAGGTAGGTGGTGGCCGCGATCCGCTCGCCGGGGATCCCCAGCTCGACGGTCAGGAACTCCCAGGCCCAATGGATCGCCTCGCGCTTGAAATAGTCACCGAAGCTCCAGTTGCCGAGCATCTCGAAGAGGGTCTGGTGGCGCGGCGTCCGCCCTACCTCCTCGAAGTCGTTGTGCTTGCCGGCGACGCGAAGGCAGGGCTGGGCGTCCACCGCCCGCTTGTAGTCCCGCTGCTCCTCGCCGGTGAGCACCCGCTTGAACGGCACCATCCCCGAGTTCACGAACATGAGGCTGGGGTCGTCGCGAGCGACGAGGGGCGCCGGTGGCACGCGGGTATGGCCGCGCTCCTCGAAGAAGCGCTGGAAGCGCTCGCGGATCTCGGCGGCGCTGAGCTCTTGCATCGGCCTGCCCTGTGACCCCTTACTCACCACGAGAGCCGGTGGTGACCGGCTCTCGACTCCTCGTGCTGAAACGCGCGCGAATGGCCGGTCAGGAGGCAGCGCCCTCCGGCGCAGGCTCCCCACCGCCGGCATCGTACGCGGACATCATCTCGGCGCGTGCCTTCTCCGCGGCCGCACGGCCCTCGTTGATGGCCTCACCGATGGCTGCCCGCTTCTCGCCGACGAACTCGCCGACCTGCTCGCGCATTTCGTCGCCCTTGCGAGGTGCCAGGAGAAGGCCGATGGCGGCGCCGATCAGCCCGCCGATCACGACCCCTGCAAGGAAGCTGCCGAATCCGGAATCCTTCATGGCTAGTTGCCCGTCCCTAGCGTTTGCGTCCGCTGATTCTACCGATCCGCCCGATCCCCGTCGCGACCGCGTCGGGTCGGGCGCTCCGCGGGTGGTCGCTGTGGACCCAGCTGCGCCAGGAGGTCGGTGGCCAGCATCGCCAGCTGCGCGCCGAGCGAGGCCGCCACGAGCTGGAAGTCGCCGATCCGGACCAGCTCCAGGCCGGTGCGCGCGCCGATCGCATTGCCGATCACGGTTCCCAGCAGCGAGGCGAGGAGCAGGATCAGGACGCGCCGATCCCAGCGGCCACGCAGCGCGATGAAGATCGTGAGGTTGATCGCCGCCACGAAGGCGGTCAGCACCATCCAGGGCGTCATGTGGCGCGGGCGATGCGACCGCCGCCGAGGCACTCCTCTCCGTCATACAGGACCGCCGCCTGCCCCGGCGCGGGCGCCCAGACCGGCTCCGCGGTCTCCACCAGCAGGCGGTCCTCGCCGACCAGGGTGGCCTCGCACGCCACCTCGGCACCTCGGTGCCGGATCCGAACCGATGCCGTGAAGCGTTCGGCCGGAGGCTCGCCGGCAGTGAAGCGGCGCCCCTCGACCGCGAACTGCCGTGCGGCGATCTCCTCGCGCCGGCCGACCACCACGGTATTCGTTGCCGGTCGCACTTCGCGCACGAAGACCGGCTCCCCGAGTGCCACGCCCAGCCCGTGCCGCTGCCCGACCGTGTAATGCGCGTAGCCGGTGTGGGTGCCGATGCGTTCGCCGGCCGCGTCCACGATCGGTCCGGGGTCGCCGAGGTAGCCGCGACGCTCGGCGAGCAGCTCGCGATAGTCGCCCGCCGGGACGAAGCAGATCTCCTGGCTCTCCGGCTTGTCGGCGGTGGGAAGGCGGAGCTCCGTCGCGATCTCGCGGACCTGTGGCTTGGTGAGCTCGCCCAGCGGGAATCGGGTGCGCGCCAGCTGGCCCTGGTCGAGGACCCACAGGAAGTAGGTCTGATCCTTGTTCGCGTCCGCCGCCCGCAGGAGGTGGAAGCTGCCGTTGCGCTCCTCGACCCGCGCGTAGTGGCCGGTCGCCACCTGGTCCGCGCCGTACGCCGACAGGCCGCGGCGCAGCAGCTCGTCGAACTTGATGTACTGGTTGCAGGCCTGGCACGGGTTCGGGGTGGCGCCGGCGAGGTAGCCGTCGGCGAAGGCGTCGATCACCCGCTCCCCGAACGAGCGCTCGAGGTTGAGGGCGAAGAACGGGATGCCGACCAGTTGGGCCACACGCCGGGCGTCGTCATGCGCGTCGGGCGAGCAGCAGCTCCGGCTCTGCTCGTAGCCGTCACCCGGGTCGCCGTGCAGGCGCATCCAGACGCCGATCACCTCGTCGCCGGTCTCCGTCGCGGCGCGGGCCAGCAGCGCCGCGGCCACGCTCGAGTCCACGCCGCCGCTCATCGCGGCCACGACCCGCGCCATCAGGCGTGCGCCGCGGTCGGGGAAGGCGTACCCGCCGCTGACTGCATGCGCGAGACGACGGTGCGGAGCACATCCGCTGCGCTCTCGACGTCCGCAGGGGTGGTGCCGCGGCCCGCCGTCAGGCGCAGGGCGCCGTGCGCGCGGTCGGCGTCGAATCCCATCGCCAGCAACACGTGGCTCGGCTCGACCGAGCCGCTGGTGCAGGCGCTGCCGGTGCTCGCCTCGACCCCCTCGAGGTCGAGGGCCGCAACCAGGTCGCCGCCCTCAATCCCATCGATCAGCCAGCTGGCGCTGTGCGGCAGGCGCTCCACCGGATGGCCGGTCGGCTCGACCCCCGCGACATCGCGCAGCGCGGCCAACAGCTCGTCGCGGAGCGCCGCCAGCCGGGCGTTCTCCGCGTCGCGGGCGCTCGGATCGCCCTGGGCCAGCTCCAGCGCCCGTGCGAAGCCCACGATGCCGGCCACGTTCTCGGTTCCTGCCCGCCGCTGTCGCTCCTGGGCACCGCCCTGCACCTGCGGCAGGAGTGCCGTGCCGTGCCGCACAAACAGCGCCCCGACGCCCTTCGGTCCGTACACCTTGTGCGCCGCCAGGCTGAGGAGGTCGACGCCGAGGTTGTCGACGTTGAGGGGCAGGAACCCGCCGGCCTGCACCGCATCGGTGTGGAAGAGCACGCCGCGCCGCCGACAGATGGCGCCGATCTCGGCGATCGGCTGGATGGTGCCCACCTCGTTGTTGGCGTACATGATCGAGACCAGCGTCGTGTGATCGTTGATCGCGGCTTCCACGTCGGCAGGGTTGACCCGGCCGTATCGGTCCACCGGCACCTGCGTCACCCCGAAGCCCGAGCGTTGGAGGATGGCGCAGCTGTTCAGCACCGCCTTGTGCTCGACGCCGCTGGTGACCACGTGCCGTCCGCGGGCGCTCGCCGCCCAGGCGGCGCCCTTGACCGCCAGGTTATCGGCCTCGCTGCCGCCACTGGTGAAGACGATCTCGCGCGGCTTGGCGCCCAGGATCGCGGCGATCCGCTCACGCGCCTCGTCCAGCCCCTGGCGCGCTCGACGGCCCGAGGCATGCAGGCTCGAGGCGTTGCCGTGGTGCTCGGTCAGGTACGGCAGCATCGCGTCGAGCACCTCCGGCCGCAGCGGCGTGGTGGCGGCATGGTCGAGGTAGATGCTCATCGCGGGACGCCTAGCAGATCGATCCGCTGCCCGGCGCGGGAGTCCCCGACGGCGCCGGCCTCGCGCTCGGCGCGGGTCCGAAGAAGGTGGTAACCACCATCAGCCGGATTCGCTCGAGGCTCTGGGCATTGAGGTACTCGTTGATCTGAGGTGGCCAGAACTGGTAGCTGGCGATCTTGCCGGCCTGCACGTGCGCGCCGATCGCGAACAGGTCGGGCAGGCGGTCGATCGGGATGTTCGTCCAGAGTGAGTCCTTCGCGATGTCGAGCAGCTCGGGGATGCGGGGGATGAGGGTGCATGGGTCAAGCTCCGCACGCAGCGCCCGGAGCACCTCCTGTTGGCGATTCATCCGGTTGTAGTCGTTGTCCTGGTGACGCGAGCGAGCATAGGCCAACGCATGCCAGCCGTCGAAGTGATGGAAGCCCCTCGAGATCGAGATCGTGACGTCGCGGCCGGTCAGCGGATCGGGGTACTGCGTGTCATACACCGAGTCCTTGGCGGTCATGTCGAGCCCGCCCAGCGCGTCGACCAGGCGGACGAAGCCGCTGAGCGTGACGACCACCTCCCCATCGATCTCGAGTCCGGTCATCGTTGCGATCGCCTCCTGTACGGCACGATACCCGCGCTCTTCGTCCGTCCCGGGGAAGATCTCGGGGTGTGCCTGGGCGTATCGGTAGAGCGAGTTGAGCAGGTCCGGATAGCACCCGCAGGTGAAGTGCTGCGCGGGACCGTCCGGCAGCGGTACGTTGACGAGGTTACGCGGCACACCGAACAGCGCCGCCCGCCCGGTGGCGATGTCGACGCTCAGGATGACCATCGTGTCCGTCCGCAGGCTGTAGCGGCCGACACCGGCATCCCCTCCGATGAGCAGCAGATCCAGCCGGCCGTTGTCGCCCCACGCCGGCTCGGGGGTGGGGATGGGGGTCGGCTTGGCCGTCGGCCCGGGCGTCTCCCCGGGGGCCAGGCTGGCGAGCGGGATCGGGGTCGGGCTGCTGAATGGGTGCGAGATGGCGACGACGGTGTCATACGCCTTGAAGCCGATGAAGCCGAGCCAGCCGTGCATCAGCAGGGTGATACCCAGCACGCCCCCCAATGCGACGAGGCCGATCGCCGCCCGATGGTGTTCGGGGAGCGGGGGCCACCGACGCGAGGCGGCCCGGTACGCATCGACGATGGCGAAGACGCGGTAGATGAGCAACGCCAGATTGATGGCCAGCAGGAGGAGCAGGACGCTCGGCTGGAGGAGCAGGCCCAGCGTCCGGGCCTTGCCCTGCACCAGCAGGACAAGCACGCCGAGGCCCAGGAAGAGCATCATCGGTGCCGCGAACAGCAGCGCCCGGCGGCGGGAGCCGACCCAGCCCTGACCGAGGCCGGGCCACAGGAACGAGAGCAGAGCGGCGACCACGGCGGAGTGCCGAATCGCGGCGATCACGCGGGGCGCCACGGGCGGCAGTCTACGACGCGGTGATAGAGGTGTTGATCGGTGATCGTCAGAACCCTTGACGAGGTGGTGGGGACCGACCGCGATGTCGAAGGCGAGGGCTGGCGCAGCCGCCGCCTCCTTCTACGACGCGACGAGATGGGCTTTTCGTTGCACGACACCACCGTGGCGGCCGGAACGGAGCTCAACCTGCACTACAGGCACCACCTGGAGGCCTGCTACCTCATCGCCGGCGAGGCGGAACTGACCGATCTGGCGACCGGCGAGCGCCACGACCTGCGCCCCGGGTCGATGTACGCGCTCGACCAGCACGATCGGCACACGCTACGGGTGCGCAGCGAGCTTCACCTGGTCTGCGTCTTCAACCCCGCGCTGACGGGCGCCGAGACCCACGACGCCGATGGGAGCTTCCCCCCGCCGGCCGACTAGCGCTTCCAGCCGGCGACCAGGAACGACCCCGCGAACGCGGCGAGGCCGAAATTGACGAGGTTCAGCTTTCCAACGTCGATCTCGAACGCGGCGAGCAGGAACAGGACAACTGCGACGAGCAGCAGGATGGCGCTCAGACTCCAGGACATTGCTCTCCTCCTCTAAGGCCCCCGCGCTGATTAGACAGCAACTGTCAACCGCCTACGTCTCCTCGACGCGCAGCGACAGCTCGGCGAGCTGCTCGGGCGTGATCGGTGAGGGGGCACCCATCATCAGGTCGCTGCCGGACTGGGTCTTGGGGAAGGCCATCACCTCGCGGATGTTGTCCTGGTTTGCAAGGAGAGCCGACCAGCGGTCGACCCCGATGGCAATCCCCCCGTGCGGCGGCGCGCCGTATTCGAGCGCGTCGAGCAGGGCACCGAACTGGTCGCGCATGCCGGCGACGGTGTGTCCCATCAGCGCGAAGGCGCGCTCCAGCAGTTCGCGGCGGTGGATGCGGATCGATCCGCCTCCGAGCTCCCAGCCGTTCAGGGCGAGGTCGTACTGCTGGGCATGCACGCTGCCCGGATCGGCCTCCATGCGGGCTTCCTCCGACCAGACGGGAGCGCTGAACGGGTTGTGCGTCGCGTCCCAGCGGCCCAGCTCCGCGTCCCACTTGAACATCGGGAAGGGATAGACCCAGACGTACGCGAGGGTGGTCCGGTCGCGCAGGTCAAGCCGATCCCCCATCTCGACCCGCAGCCGGCCGAGTGCGCCGGCAGCAACGTGCCGATCGGCGTCGGCCACCATGAGGAGCAGGTCGCCCACCTCGCCACCAAGCGCCTCCAGGAGTGCCTCCGAATGCGTCAGCGACAGGAACTTGCCGAGCGGGCCATGCAGGGATCCATCGGCCTGGACGGAGACGTGGATGAGGCCCTTCGCGCCGTGGCGCATGACGAGGTCGGTCAGCTCATCGAGCTGGCGGCGCGAGTAGTCGCCGCAGCCCGGCGCGCGGATGGCGTAGACCGCCCCGCCAGAGGCGAGCGCATCGGTGAAGATCCGGAAGTCGACCCCTGCGATCGCCTCGCCCAGGTCGACCAGCTCCATCCCAAAGCGCAGGTCCGGCTTGTCCGATCCGTATCGGCTCATCGCCTCCTCGTAGGTAAGGCGCGGGAAGGGGGTCTGCATGATCGGCCGGTCCGGGAGCACCTCGCGGCTGACGGCGGTCACCATCGCCTCGACCGTCGCCATCACGTCCTCGGCCGCCACGAAGCTCATCTCGATGTCGATCTGCGTGTGCTCCAGCTGCCGATCGCCGCGCAGGTCCTCGTCGCGATAGGCGCGCGCGAGCTGGTAGTAGCGGTCGTAGCCGGCGACCATCAGCAGCTGCTTGAGCTGCTGCGGGGACTGGGGCAGGGCGTAGAACTTGCCGGGTTGCACGCGGCTGGGCACCACGAAGTCGCGCGCCCCCTCGGGCGTGCTCCGGATCAGGGTCGGCGTCTCGATGTCGACGAAGCCGACCTCCTCGAGGTGGCGCCGCACCGCGCTCGCCAGGCGCGAGCGGAGCAGCATCCGCTGTTGGAGCGGAGGCCGGCGAAGGTCCAGGTAGCGGTACGTCAGCCGCAGCGACTCGTCCAGGCCCGGCTGCTCTTCGTTGACATAGAAGGGCGGCACCTTGCTCGGGTTGAGGATTGTGAAGGTGTCGAGGGCGACCTCGATTTCCCCGGTCGCGAGCTCGGCGTTGGTCGTCCCCTCAGGCCGATGGCGCACCACGCCCTCCACCTGCACCACCCACTCGTTGCGGGCCGGCTCGGCGGCGGCGTGCGCGGCGGTGGCCTCGTCAGCGTTGGTCACCACCTGGGTGATTCCGTATCGGTCGCGGAGGTCCAGGAAGGTCAGATGGCCGTGGTCACGGCGCCGATGCACCCAGCCCGCCAGCTTGACTCGCTCCCCCACGTCGGAGGCGCGCAGCTCGCCGCAGGTGTGACTCCGGAATGCCTGGCCCATGGTCGGCAGATGGTAGCCGAGCACGGACCGATCCGAACGGCGGCTCAGCCGACCGCCGCGGCCACCTCCGAGAGCGGCAGCTCGCGCTGCTCGCTGGCAGCCAGGTCCCGCAGGATGACGTTGCCCGCGGCGAGCGCCGGGTCAACGATGACGGCGTACCGTGCGCCCAGCTTCGCGGCCGACTCGAGCTGCTTGCCGAGCTTGCGGCCGCTCCCGTCCGCTCGAGCCCGGAGGCCCGCCTCGCGCAGCGCATTGGCGGTGCGCAGACGCGGTACGAGGGCGTCGGGGTCAGCCCCAACGACAGCCAGCAGCACATCGTTGGCCGGCGCAGCTGCGCCCTGCTCGGTGGCCGCCAGCACCGTGCGATCGATTCCGAGCCCCATCCCGATCCCCGGGGTCGCGGGCCCACCGAGCAGCTCCACCAGCCCGTCATAGCGGCCGCCGCCGGCGAGAGCCTGCTGCTGCCCGCGTCGCCCGGCCACGTAGAACTCGAAGGTGGTGCGGGTGTAGTAATCGAGGCCACGCACCAGCCGATGGTCGATCTCGTAGCGCACCCCCAGGTCGTCGAGGAGGGCGCGGACGGCCTCGAAGTGCGCCCGGCAGAGGTCACAGAGGTGATCGAGCGAGCGCGGCGCGCCCGCAGCGAGCTCGGGGCTCAGCTCTTTATCGTCAAGCACGCGCAGCGGGTTGACCCGCAGCCGCCGGCGTGAATCGGCGCTAAGCGCGTCCTCGTGTGCGCCGAAGTACTCGATGAGCGCCTCGCGGTAGCCGGGACGGCAGACGGCGTCGCCGATGGAGTTCACGTACGCGATTACGTCGCTCATCCCTGCGTCGGCGAAGAGCCGATGGCCGAGCTCGATGATCTCGGCGTCAACCATCGGCCCGGGGTCGCCAATGACCTCGACGTCCCACTGCACGAATTGGCGGAAGCGGCCCGCCTGGGGGCGGTCGTAGCGGAACATCGGGCCGATCATCCAGAGCCGCTGCGGACCCGGCCGCACGTGCATCCCGTGCTCGAGGAACGCCCGCACGATGCCTGCCGTCGGCTCGGGCCTGAGTGCCCACTCGGCCCGCTCCTCCTCGCTACCGGCAGCGCCGCTGACCCTGAACATCTCCTTCTCGACCGCGTCCGATGACTCCCCCAGGCCCCGGCTGAAGAGCTCGATCCGCTCGAAGAGCGGGATGTCGATGCGATCGAAGCCATACCGGCGACTCAGGTCGATCGCGATCGCCTCGACCCGGCTCCATGCGGGGCCGTCCTCGGGGAGCAGGTCGCGCGTGCCGCGCGGCGCGGCGATCTGGCGGGGCATGCACGGAGTGTACCGACCTGCTCCGGGTGGCCGATGTGTCGTGCTGCGGGCGATCGACTGCCGCTAGGCTGCGGCGGTGATGACGTACGAGCGGCGGGCGACCCTCCTGCCCTGGCTGCTGCTGGCGCTCATGCTCATCGCCGGCCTGCTGATCCGACTCGCCGTCCTCGACGCCAAGGGGCACGTGGGCGACGCGATCGTCATCGGTCGCTGGGCCGACAACATGGCGACCTACGGCCCCTGGAATTTCTACCGCCACGACGGGGCGATCTACCCGGCGCTCCTGTACGCGTACTGGCCGATCGGCGCGTTCCTGGACGGGGCGGCGCAGGCGCGGGCGATCAAGGGGCTGTCAATCCCGTTCGACCTGCTGATCGGCATCGTCGCCTATCTAGCGGCGCGTCGCATGGTCGGTCCCTGGCAGGCGCTGGTCGCGCCGGCCGTCTACCTCTTCAACCCCGCCGTCCTCCTCGCCGGGCCGGTGTGGGGCCAGGTCGATGCGGCGGGCGCGCTCGCCTATCTGCTCGCCCTGATGGCGCTCGCCGGGCGACGCTTCGCACTCGCCGGTGCGTTCGCGGTCCTAGCCATGCTCGTCAAGCCGCAGTTCGGGCTCGTACTCCTGCCGGTGGCAATCGTCGCCATCCAGCGCCTGCGCGCGACGCACAGCGCCGAGCCGGTCGTGCGCGCCCTCCTCGGCGGGGCGGTCGCCTACCTCGTCGTTGCCCTGCCGCTGCGGCTGGACCCGATCTCGTACGCGAACCGGATCATCAGCGCGGGCAGCTTCAAGGAGATGTCATCCGCCAATGCGGCGAATATCTGGGGCCTGCTGATCGGCTACAAGCATCCGGACGGTAGCCTTGTCTACATCGGGGGCATCCTGCTGCTGATCGGGCTGGTGGCCGCCGTGCTTCCGCTGCGCTGGAGGCAGAACCTGCCGACCATCCTGGCGGTCGGCGCGTTCGTGATCTTCGCGTTCTACTTCCTGCCGACCCGCGTGCACGAGCGCTACCTGTTCCCCGCCATGGCCGTCCTCGCGCCGCTCGCCGCCCTGAACTGGCGACTTCTGGTGGTCTACCTGCTGATGACCGCCGCGTTCGCGGCGTCGATGCTGTACGCCCTCGTCGACACGACGCCCTTCACCTTCTGGCCGTGGCTGGTCGACCTCGTGACGCGGCCGGACGCGCGGATCTGGATCTCCCTGACGCTCATCGCCGCGGCCGCGACGCTGGTCGTGATGCTGTCGCTGCCCGCGAACCGGACCCCGCCAGAAGGCGCTAGCTAGCGCGCCTCGCGAGTGACGCTGGTCACGTCTCGTAGCCGCTCGATCCGCGTCAGCACCTTGGCGAGCTGCTGCAACGACGTGACCTTCAGCGTGGCGCTGATGGTGGCGGTCCCGTCGGGGTGCGTCCCGATCGACGCCGCCACGATGTTCACCTTGTCCTCGGCGACGACGTTCGTGATCTCGTTGAGCAGCCCGGGCCGGTCGACGGCGAGGATGCGGACCGTGATCGGGTAGGTCTGGAGATCCACCGCCTCCCAGTCGACGTCGATCAGCCGCTCGATGTCGCGCTCGGACAGCACGGAGCGACAGTTCGAGCGATGGACGGTCACGCCCTTGCCGCGGGTCACGTAACCGGTGATCGGATCGCCGGGGATCGGCGAGCAGCACTTGGCGAAGCGCACCAGCAGGTCGCCCACGCCCTTGACCCGGATCCCGCTGGCCGACGGCACGCCGGACGGCGGCGCCACCTCGGGCAGGGCGATCGCCGCGTCGTCGTGGATCTCGAGCTTCCCGACGACCGACGCCGGCGACACCGCGCCGTACCCGATCGCAGCGTAGAAATCGTCGAGCTCCTTGTAGTGCGCCTGCGCGGCAAACTCCAGCAGCTTGTCGGCGTCGATCGTCACCAGCGTCTCGTGCGCCAGGCGGCGCAGCTCCCGGTCGAGGATCTCCTTGCCCTGGGCGATGTTCTCGTCCCGCTGCTGGCGCTTGAACCAGGCGCGGATCTTCTCGCGAGCCTGGTTGGTGCGCACGATGTTGAGCCAGTCACGCGACGGCCCGTGCGCGGCCTTGGTGGTGATGATCTCGACGATGTCGCCGTT
>DATCOX010000063.1:0-5017 GCA_036564495.1 Candidatus Limnocylindria bacterium | reverse complement strand
TCTGGCCCACGGCTCGTGGCTTGTGCTTGGCGGCCCTGCCGCCTGGCGTCAGCTCGAGGGGGGCGCAGATCTCCCGCCGTCGTTGCCGCTGAGAGGCGGCGACAGGCGCTCGATTCGGGCGCTGTGCGAGAGTCTCATGGCCTAACTACGTTTCCTCGTTGAGGTTTCGCCGGGCGGCGCCACACAGCAGTGAGACAAAGTCGGGGCCGCCGCGGGAGTCTACGACCCGGGGTCCCGCCGTGTCAAGATCACTTTCCCGTTGACATGAGTCGTATATTGACCATATGACTCGTATCGCCAACCGCGACGGCCGGACCTACAGCAGCCAGCTGCGCACGGAGCAGGCAGAAGGGACGCGCGAGCGGATCCTGGACGCGACCGTCCGTGTCGCGGCCAAGTCGCCGGCCGGCATCTCGATCCCGGACGTCGCGCGCGAAGCGGGTGTATCGGTCCCGACCATCTACCGTCACTTCCGAACAAAGCGTGAGCTCTTCGCGGCGGTGTATCCGCACCTCGGACGGCGTGCGGGCTTCGGGGTGGTGGCCGAGCCGAAGTCCGTGGAGGAGTTCCACGAGATGGTGCGGACGGTCTTCGGCGGCCTCGACTCTCTCGGCGAAGTCGCGCGCCGGGCGATGGCAAGTGCATCTGCCGATGAGGCACGACGGGCGCAGATGCCAGCGAGGCTTGCCATGAGCCGGCACTTCGCGCAGGTGGTCGCGCCGGGCGCCGCGAAGGCGGACCTCGATAGGATCGCCCGGGTCTTCGTCGTACTTACCACATCGTCCGCCATGCGGGTCTGGCGCGATTACCTCGGCTCATCGGTCGACGAGGCGGCCGATGACGTGGAGTGGATGCTCCGCGCCGCCATACAGGCAGCCAACCGAAGGAGGGATCGATGAGCCCGGCAGCGTTTAGGCAGCTAGCGGATGTCCGCATGGCCGATGCAGGCGAGGTGGGCGGCAAGGCCGCCGGGCTGGGAGAGCTCTTCGCCGCGAGTGCGCATGTGCCCCCCGGCGTCGTCCTCACGGCGGAAGTCGGGGCCATGACGGCCGACGAACGAGCCGCGCTCGTGCGTGCGGCGGCATCCGACCTGGGCGCGGGACCCTTCGCCGTGCGGTCGAGCGCCGTGGGCGAGGACGGGTCGGAGCGCTCCTACGCCGGCATGTTCGAGTCCGTGCTCGACGTGGCGCCCGGCGGGCTCGTGGCGGCAATCGAACGGTGTCTCGCCAGCGCGCACGCCGCTCGTGTCACCGACTACCAGCCCTCCGGCAACGGTCGGATGGCGGTGATCATCCAGCAGATGGTCGCGGCCGCGGCCGCGGGCGTGGCTCTCACCGCGGATCCCATCAACGGCGATCGGCGCAGCTCTGTCGTCACCGCAGTCCGCGGCATGGGGGATCGGCTGGTCTCCGGTGCGAGCCAGGGCGACGAATGGATCGTCACCGACGACGGTGCGACCGCTCGTCATCGGCCCGAGCAGGCCATCGACCGGCGACAGGCGCTGCAGGTGGCGACCGAGGCGAGGCGGATCGAAGCCGAGCGCGGGCAGCCGCAGGACATCGAGTGGGCGATCGACGCCGAGGGCGCTCTCTGGCTCCTCCAGGCGAGGCCGATGACCGCCCTCCCGCCCGACGTCTCCTGGAAGTCGCCGTCGCCTGGCGCTTTCACCCGCCAGCTGCGCTTCGGGGAGTGGATCTCCGAACCGGTCACGCCGCTGTTCGAGTCGTGGCTGCTGACCGCGATGGAGAACCGCTTTCACGATCTTCTCCTGAAGCTGCTCGGACAGCGAGTACCGCCTCCGAATCACGTTGTTATCAACGGCTGGTACTTCTACACGCTCAACTGGGCTACGCCGGGGGCCTTCGCGCGCAACGCGCCAAACATGCTGTGGCATCTCATCCGAACGCCACGGGTCCTTGCCGGGATCAACCCCTCGACGGTTCGGCACGCCTTCCCGCTCGTCGAGCGGGAGTGGCGGGACGACCTGCAGCCACGGTATCGGGCGGCAGTGGCCGAAGCCGAGGCGCGCGTGGAAGCCCCGCCGGTCGAAGAGCTCCCCGCCCTGATCGATGGCCTGGCCGAGCTCGCCGGAGACTACTTCCTCTCGATCGCGGCCCTGACTGGTGCTGCGTACAAGCTCGAGATGAACCTGGCCAGCTTCTATCGCAAACATCTGGGCGGAGCTTCCGGAGCCGCGCATCTGCCCCTGCTGGCTGGCTTCGACGCGCCGGCTGACCCCGACCGCCACGCGGTCGTGTCACTCGACTGGTGGCATCCCACATCGCCGATGACCGCGTCCGCGGTGCGGCGGCCGGGGGACCATGAACAGCTGGTCAGGGCGCGGCAGGCCGCCGAGACGGCCGCGGTCGCGAAGCTCGCGTCGTCACCGCGACGGCTGCGGGCCTTCCGGCGCCTTCTCGCCGATGCCCAGCACCTCGTGCTCATCCGGGATGAGCAGACGCGCGAGCTGACGCTCCCTTGGCCGGTGATGCGGCGGGCGGTCCTCCGCATCGGCGAGGGGTTGACGAGTCACGGCGTGATCGCCAAGCCGGAGGACGCCTTCTGGCTGACCCGCGCCGAGACGCTTGCCGGACTGGCCGGCGCCCCCCTCGCGCAGGTCGACGTGGCCGCGCGGCGAGCGCTCCACGGGGAGCAGGCCAAGCTCGTTCCCCCGCTGCTCGTCGGTCGGCTGAGCCCCGTGCTGAAGTCGATGTGGGCTACCTACCAGAAGCTGATCGGCGCCGCGCCATCGGAGCGCGCGCTGGTGTCGGGCACGCCGGCGTCTCCGGGGCGTGCGAGCGGCCCGGTTCGCGTGGTCCGTGGCCCGCAGGACTTCGACGAGCTGCAGCCGGGCGAGATCCTGGTGGCTCCGCTCACGGCACCGGCCTGGACGCCGCTCTTCAATCGGGCGGCCGCGGTCGTCACCGATGTTGGCAGCGCGGCGTCCCACGCCTCGATCATCGCCCGTGAGTACGGGATACCGGCCGTGGTCGGATGTGGCGATGCCACCGCGCGGCTGCGAAGCGGCATGCGCGTCACGGTCGACGGCAGCACCGGGAACGTCGAGCCGGCGTAGCGCCTGATGCTGTTCGCGGCAACGGCCGCGGGAGGGCTCAGGCGAGGGGTCGTGGGTCTTCGGGCTGGTCCTCCTCTTCGGGGCCATCCGTCGACGCCCCGTCTGGCGGGACTTCGGATGGACCCACAGGCCCGGTGACCGCTCGCCGCCCACCGAACATGTCCCGCCCGAAGAGGGCGAAGGCGGCCGCTCCCAGCGAGATCACGACGCCAATGGCCAGCTTGAAGGAGTCCGCGCTCAGCAGCTGGCCGCGGGGGCCCTGCGGCGGATCGGGGAACCGGAAGGCGTAGTTCCACGGCGCCAGCGCGCGGGCGGCGTTGATGTACCAGTCCGGCATGGCGAGGGCCGATCCGAGTGGGAAGATCAGCAACCCGGCCACCACCGCTGCCACCAGGAAGGCGATCGCCAGGGACCGATAGGACCACGACCGGAGCCCCTCATCGACGACGTACGCCACCGCGATCATCGCGAACAGGACCGCGGTGAAGTAGTGGTAGTGGAAGGTGGCGCGCTCGATCCGGGTCCACGGCAGGTACTGGAACGCGAACGCCGCCACGACGATCACCAGCGCCAGCGAGCGGCGGCGCCAGGCCTGGACCGCGCACCAGGCGATCGCCGGGATGCCTGCCCAGAACAGGATCGGGTTGCCGCCGTTGTAGATGACGGCCATGAGCCGGTTGTCGTACGAATGGCTGTAGAACCAGACCGGCTTGAGGTCGAGCGGCCAGCTCCACCAGGGTGACGCGGCCGGGTGACCGGCCTGCAGGCCGAAGTGGTAGCCGAACATCTGCGACTGCAGCTCGTCGAGCGACCAGCCGTAGCCCGGGCCCATGTGCTCGATCGAGATGGCATGTCCGAGCTCGAGGTACGGGATGTAGACGACGAAGTACACGAGCAGCGGCAGGACCAGGAGGCAGGCGCCGATCCAGGGCCAGGCGAAGCCGCCCATCTCGCCGGGGGCGAGCCAGTTCCGGTCGCTGGACGGCTCCCGCCACGAGCGCCAGGCGCGCGCCACCAGCAGCGCCCCGGCCACCGCCAGCATGATCCAGGCGGGCCAGGCGGCCTGCGCGCCGCGCGCCAGGAAGGCGAAGATGAACTCGACCGCGCTGCGCGGCTCCCGCCCCTCGACGGTCGGGTAGGCGATCGCGAAGGCCAGGCCGATTCCGCCCCCCACCAGGCCGATCGGCGGCAGGGCGAGGATGTCCGAGGGCGTGAGGCGGATCGGCCGGTGCCAGACGAGCAGCAGCGCCAGCGCGAGCGCCAGCAGGCACACGACCAGGAACGGCCACGGTGCACCGAACCCTGCGACGACAGTCAGGAAGCCGATCATCGCCACCAGCACGAAACGGCCGAGCTGCGAGCGGGCAAGGACGAGGACCCACAGCCCGATCAGCGCGTACCAGCCAACCCACTTGGTCGCCGCGGCCAGCCCGATCATGATCCCGACCAGCGGGAGCACCCACCACGCGCTGCGTGCCCAGCGCCCCGACCAGATCTGCCAGAAGAGCGCGTAGCCGGCGACCAGGAAGACGGCCGCGTAGATGTCGTTCATGGCGATGCGGCTCATGACGTAGCTCATCCCGTCGAAGCACACGAAGAGCGCCGCCAGCACCGCGATCCGACGCCGCGAGAAGAGCGTGGCGGCGAACAGGTAGATGATCCCGACGAGCGCCGCACCGAAGACGATCCCCGCGATGCGCCACGCGAACGCGTTCGAGCCCGCGTCGATCGAAACGAGGCGGCCGCCTGAGCCGGTATCGCTGGAGACGAGCAGGAGGCCGTGGTCATCGGCCTGGGAGTGTCGGAGATGTCGAAGCCCATCGCGAGCGCCTTGCCCGGGAGGACGGTGGTGTCGAAGGTCGCGAAGCCGGCGCTCTGCGTCCCTCCGTTGCCGAGCGGCTGGACCGTCCACACGACCGGCTGCCCGGTCTTCGTCTCGGT
>DATCOX010000053.1:0-17485 GCA_036564495.1 Candidatus Limnocylindria bacterium | reverse complement strand
CCGATAGCCCAGGTACGCATAGTCGAGGCTGGCGTAGCCGGACGACCGGCTCTTCAGCTGGTCGTAGAAGTCGATGATCAGCTCGGCCAGCGGCATCTCGAAGTGCAGGTTGACTCGCTTCGGGTCGAGGTACTCCATGTGGATGAACTCGCCGCGCCGCGTGGTCGCCAGCTCCATGATCGGGCCGATGTAGTCGGTCGGGGTGATGACCGTGGCCGACACCCATGGCTCGCTGATCGCCTCAACCTCGCCGGCCGGCGGGAACTGCGCCGGGTTGTCGATGACCAGCTCATCGGCCTTGTTGAGGCGCTTGACGCGGTATTCGACCGATGGCGCCGATGCGATCAGCTCCAGCCCGAACTCGCGCTCGAGCCGCTCCTGGACGATCTCCATGTGCAGCAGCCCCAGGAAGCCGCAGCGGTAGCCGAAGCCGAGCGCCACGCTCGACTCGGGCTCGTACACGAAGCTCGCGTCGTTGAGGTGGAGCTTCTCGAGCGCATCGCGGAGGAGCGGGTACTCGTCGCCCCGCATCGGGTAGATGCCGGCGAAGACGAGCGGCAGGGCCTGCTTGTAGCCGGGGAGCGGCTCGGCGGCGGGGCGGTCGGCATCGGTCAAGGTGTCGCCAACCCGGGCGTCGGCAATGCTCTTCAGACCTGAGGCCACGTACCCAACCTCGCCAACGGTCAGGCGTCGGGTCGGGACCGGCTGCGGCCGGAAATAGCCGAGCTCCAGGATCTCGCTCTCGACGCCGGTCGCCATGAACCGGATTCGCTCGTGGTCGTGGAGCGTGCCGTTCGCGACGCGGACGTAGGCCACGACGCCTTTGTACGGGTCGTAGTGGGAGTCGAAGACGAGGGCCTGGAGCGGGGCCGATGCCTCGCCGCTCGGCGGCGGGATGCGCGTGACGATCGCCTCCAGGATCTCGTCGATCCCCGTCCCCTCCTTGGCTGACGCCAGGATCACTTCCTCGCGCGGGATGGCGAGCGTCTCCTCGAGCTCGTTCAGGACCATCTCGGGATCGGCCGAGGCGAGGTCGATCTTGTTGATGACCGGGATGATGACGAGGTGCTGCTCCAGCGCCAGGTGCACGTTGGCGAGGGTCTGGGCCTCGATCCCCTGGCTGGCGTCCACGACCAGGATCGCGCCCTCGCAGGCCTGGAGGGATCGGCTCACCTCGTAGGTGAAGTCGACGTGGCCGGGGGTGTCGATCAGGTTCAGCGCGTAGGTCTGGCCGTCCTTCGCATCGTACTGGAGGCGCACGGCGCGGGCCTTGATGGTGATCCCCTTCTCGCGCTCGAGGTCCATCGAGTCGAGCACCTGGGAGGTCATCTGGCGCGGGTCGATGGTGTGGGTCGCCTCGAGGAGCCGATCCGCCAGCGTGCTCTTGCCGTGGTCGATGTGCGCCACGATGCTGAAGTTGCGGGTGCGCTCCGGCGGGATCATGGGGTGCCGCTGGCAAAGGTGGCAAAGCCGATCATGCCGATCACGAACAGACCCAGCGCGATGGCAGAGTCGATGCCGACCGGCCCAATCCGACGCACGGGACGCACGATGAGACCCCAGGCGTAGACGACGGTGAGCAGGATGCCGAGCCCGGTGAGGTAGAGGTCGACGGGCGTCGTTTCGGGCAGGACGGTGCGACCGACAATCAGTCCTGCCAGCAGGAAGAGGGTCATCAGGAAGGCATTGCCGCCGAAGATGTCGCTGACCGCCAGCTGGTAATCGCCCATCCGCACGGAGGCGATGCCGGTCGAGATCTCTGGGAGGGCAGTGCTGGCGGCCAGGATCGTCGCGCCGAACACGACGCCCGAGATGCCGAGGCCGCTGGCGATGCGCTCCCCGCTCTGCTCGAGCGCGAGTCCGGCGATCAGCGTTACCACCGACGCGATCCCGAAGCGCACGAGGACGCCTCGCGTCCCGCGGCTCATCGCCTTCTTCGCCCGCATCTCCGCGGCGTGGCCGCGCGGCAGCTTCTGCCCGTCGGGCGGATTGCCCGCCTCGTGCCATGGCAGCTTGCCCCTCGATCGGCTGATGAGCAGCAGGCCGGCTACCCATAGGACCACGATCAGCAGCTCAGCAGGGCCAATCCGCCACAGCACCACGGACGCCGGCAGGAAGTGGCCCATCACCGAGACGGTGAGCACCCCGATGACGAGTGCCGCCTCCAGGACGAGGATCAGCGATGCGGCCCGGTAGGTGAGCGGTGGCCCGGTGCGGATCCCGAACCCGTCCAGCGCGACCAGCACCAGGGTCTGGATGGCGATCCCGCCAAGGATGTTGCCGATGGCGATTCCCAGGTCGCCGGAGACCGCCGCGCCCGTGGTGATCGCGATCTCCGGCAGGTTGGTCGTGATGGCCAGGATCACGAGCCCGCCCAGTGCCTCGCCGAACCCGAAGCGGCGCTCCAGCGCGTCGGTGGTCTCCGAGAGCGAGAGGCCCGCCAGCCAGACTGCGGCAGCCGAGCCGACGAAGATCGCCAGCGCCCCGATCAGGCTGAGTCCCGCAAACACGCCGGTAAGGGTAGCGGGAGTCTACCTGCGCACGGAGGATGTAACCTTCGGCGAATGGAATCGATCCCCGAGCTGAGCGGAGGCTGGCGCGACTGGGGCCGCACGGTCGCCGCGGTCGTCGCCGCAACCTTTGCCGTGGGGACGGTGCTCAGCGTCCTCGATGGGCTCAACATCACCACGCCGGAGCCCATCTTCGCCTCCGACACGAAGCTGCCCGACCGGATCCTGGCCGTTCTCCAGAATCAGTCGGAGCGGTTCCCGTGGGTCCTCGCCGCCACACTCGTGGCGGCCCTCGGTTTCGCCGCCATCGCTGCCCTCGCTCCAGTCCTGCGTCGAGCGCTCAGCGCGACGGAGTGGCGTGCATCGGTCATCACCGGCGGGCTCGTGATTGGAGCGGCAATCGGGATCGTGGCGGAGCTGGGCTTCATCGGCGGCCAGATCGTGGCCTCAGACCCCACCTACTGCCAGTGTGATTTCGCCGATATCCAGCTGATCGCCCGGGCTGGCCTTCTCGACCTGGTCTCGACGGTCCAGACGTGGCTGCTTGCCGGCTTCCTCGGCCTCGTCGGTGCAGGTCTCTTCGCCGCGGCCGGCGCCGCTAGCCGGTCAGCCGCCGTCCCGCGAGGATGGACGACGCTGACGACGGTGCTCGCCGTCCTGATGGTCGCGATCGCCGTCTGGATCGCCGGATTCCCGCTCCTGGCGAACGCGCTGCGCCTGCAGGTGGATGTGGACACGATCACCGCGATTCCGTCGCTGGTGGTGCTCCTGGTCCTGGTGCCGTGGTGGGCGCTCTGGCTCAGGTCGTGGCTTGGCGGAGCAGCACCAGCGAGCTAGGCCGTTATATACTCGTGCGACTACGGCGCCCGGCTTCGCCGGCGCTCTTTTTATTTCACCCGCCATTGCTGAGGACTATCTGTGGCCAGAAAGGCTCGAACCTGGAAGGGCGCGCGCACGCCGCAGGCCCTCAAGCGCGTCCGCCAGTCGCTCCGCCGACGCTCCATCAACCAGCGCACGCGGAGCCAGGCCAAGACCCTCGTCCTGCAGGCCAGCAACATCGCGCTCGGCCGCGTCGAGGGCGATGGCCCCGCTGCGGTGACCGCCGCCATCAGCGCGCTCGACAAGGCCGCCGAGAAGGGGATCATCCACCCCAACAACGCCGCTCGCCGCAAGAGGCGGCTGATGGCCAAGGCCAACGCCGCTCACCTGCTCGACGGTGCCGCCACCGAGGCTGCGGCCGCTCCTCGAAAGAAGTCCGTCGCCACCAAGACCGTGCAGCGCAAGAAGGTTGCCGCCGCCAAGGCGTCGAAGGCCGCCGCCGCCAAGTCGGCCGACCGCCCACGCACCGCCGCCGGCAAGGCGAAGGTCGCCGTGGTCCGGGCGTCGCGCGAGACCGCCGCGGCCCGGAAGCGGGCGAAGGCCGGCGGCGACGAGCCCGAGGCTCCCGCGGAGGCCTAGGCCCTTCGCAGCTCCGCGCTGAGGCGCGCTAGACTCGGCCTTCCATGCATCCACCCCGAGCCGGCCGCGTGGTCAGGGTCAACGTCAACGATGGCGGCGTCCCCAAGCTGCCGGTCGCGGAGCAGTGGGTCGGAAGCATGGGCCTAGCCGACGACCGGCATCTTGAGCCTGAGCCGTCGCACGGCGGTGTGGACCAGGCCGTCTGCCTCTATTCGATGGAAGCCATCGCGCGGCTCGTCGCCGAGGGACACAACGTCTTTCCGGGGGCCTTCGGCGAGAACCTGACCCTCGAGGGGATCGAGCTGGACTCAATCGGCCCGGGCGATCGGCTCGCGATTGGCGAGGATGGCCTCGTAATCGAGATCACCTGGCACGCCCAACCGTGCAAGAAGCAGGCAGACTGGTTCGCGGACGGCCGCTTTGCGCGGATCAGCGGTAAGACGAACCCAGCCGATGCTCGATGGTACGCCCGCGTCGTCAGCGAGGGCTCGGTCCGGCCCGGAGACGCCGTCCGCTAGGTCGTCGCACCTCGTTCGCGCCGGACCTTCCAGATGTGCTCCATCGGCCACTTGCGCGCCCATTTGCGGTCTTCCTCGGTGCGGTAGGTGCTGACCGCATCCGGCTCGGGCCGCAGCTCGATCAGGTCCTCGATGGCGAATCCGTTGGCGCGGAAGAGGCGGATCCACTCGCCATAGGGGAGCTGGAACTCGACGTGCTCCGACTCGCCGACGTCGACGACGTTCAGCTCGAAGTAGTTCAGCCAGAGCTGGTCGGTGACCTGCTCCGAGTCCGGCGGCCACGAGATGTCCGCGATCGGCGTATGCATGCTGAAGACGAGAAGGCCGCTATCGCGCAGCAGGCGCGCGGCCTCCGGCACGGTGCGGCGCGGGTCGGCGAAGACCATCGCGCCGTGATCGCAGAAGATGATGTCGAAGCTGGCGTCCGGGTAGGGCACCGCTTCAGCGCTGGCGTGGACCAGCGGGAAGTCCAAGCCGGCTTTGGCCATCAGCTCACGGGCATGTTCGAGCTGGCGCTCCGACAGGTCGAGCCCCACCGGTCGCGCACCGCGCCCGGCAAGCTCGATCGACCACTGGGCCGCCCCACAGCCGAGCTCCAGGACGTCCTTGCCCGCAACCTCGCCGAGGGCGTGGATCTCGTCCTCCGGGATCTGCCACACGCCCCAGGCGGCACCGTGGCGGGCCAGGTCCGGGCCGTGATCGGCCTGGTAGCTGTCGGCGAGCTCGTTCCAGAAGGCTCGATTGCGCCGCGCGTGGTCGGTGAGCTCCTCCATCAGCCGGCGAGCGCCGCAAAGGCTCCGGGACCGGCATAGGCTGCGGCGTCCCCGAGCTCCTCCTCGATCCGCAGCAGGCGATTGTATTTGGCGATCCGCTCGCCGCGGCTCATGCTGCCGGTCTTGATCTGGCCCGTGCCCAGCGCCACCACGAGGTCCGCGATGGTCGTGTCCTCCGTCTCGCCGGACCGATGGCTGACGATCGACCGCCAGCCCGCGGCCCGTGCCATCTCCACCGCGTCGCGCGTTTCGGTCAGGGTCCCAATCTGGTTGAGCTTGATCAGGATCGAGTTGGCTGCCTTCTCGCGGATGCCGCGCGCCAGGCGCTCGGTATTCGTGACCAGCAGGTCGTCGCCCATCACCTGGATCCGATCCCCGAGCTGCTGCGTGAGCGCCGTCCAGCCCGCCCAGTCGTCCTCGGCCAGGCCGTCCTCCAGGCTGACGATCGGGTAGCGGTCGACCCAGTCGGTCCAGAAGGCGACCAGCTCCTCGCTCGATAGCGTGCGTTGCTCGCGGGCGAGGACGTAGCGCCCTTCGCTGTACACCTCGCTCGCGGCCGGGTCGAGGGCGATCGCGATCTGCTCGCCGGGTTGATAGCCGGCGCGCTGGATCGCCTCGAGCACGACGCCGATCGCCGCCTCGTTCGTGTCGAGGCTCGGCGCATAGCCGCCCTCGTCACCGACCGTCGTGGCGAAGCCGCGCTCGTGGAGCAGGCCGCCGAGCGCGTGGAACGTCTCGGCCGCCCAGCGCAGCGCCTCGGCAAAGGTCGGCGCCCCGAGCGGCGCGATCATGAACTCCTGGAAGTCCGTTGAATCGACCGCGTGCTTGCCGCCGTTGAGGATGTTCACCAGCGGCACCGGCAGGAGGTGAGCCTCGTCGCCCCCCAAATACCGATATAGCGGCTGGCCGGCCGAAGCGGCGGCGGCATGGGCTGCCGCCAGCGATACCCCCAGCAGCGCATTCGCGCCGAGCCGCTCCTTGTTGGGGGTGCCATCGAGCACGATCAGGAGCCGGTCCAGGCCCGGCTGGTCGAATGCGTCGAAGCCGGTGACCGCCTCGGCAATCTCACCGTTCACGTTCGCCACCGCGTCGAGGACGCCCTTTCCGCCATAGCGGGAGCGGTCGCCGTCGCGGAGCTCGACCGCCTCGTGTGCGCCGGTCGATGCGCCCGACGGCACGATCGCGCGACCCCAGCCCCCGCCGCCAAGCCGGACCTCGACCTCGAGCGTCGGGTTGCCGCGGGAGTCGAGCACCTCGCGGCCGTGGACCGAGGCGATGCCGGTGTTCATCGATCCGGCAGGGCCTCGACGCCGGGCAGCTTCTTGCCCTCCACGAACTCGAGCGATGCGCCGCCACCGGTTGAGACGTGGCTCATCTGGTCGGTGAGGCCGAGCTTGTCGACCGCGGAAACGGAGTCGCCGCCGCCGACGACGGTGATGACTCCATCCGCCGTGCGCGAGGCCACGTATTTGGCGATCGCGTTCGTACCATCGGCGAACGGGGCGATCTCGAAGATGCCCATCGGTCCATTCCAGAAGATGGTCCGTGCCTTGGCCAGGTGGGTCGTGTAGGCCGCCACCGTCTGCGGGCCGATGTCGACCACGATCCAGTCCTTCGGCACGCCGTTGAGGGGGACCACCTGGCGCTGCGAGCGGGGATGGATCTGCGCGGCGATGACGAGGTCGGTCGGGAGCATGAGCCGGACCCGCTTGCGTCGCGCCTCGGCCATGATCCGCTCGGCGTTGGCCAGCTGTTCGGTCTCGACCAGGCTCTTGCCCATCGGGTAGCCCTTCGCCGCGAGGAACGTGTTGGCCATGCCGCCCCCCACCAGGACCGCCTGGCAGCGGGCGAGGAGGACCTCAAGCACCTCCAGCTTGCCGCTGATCTTGGCGCCGCCGATGATCGTGTGGAACGGCTTGGGCGGCTTGTCGAGCAGGTTCCCGAGCGCGGTCACCTCCTGCTCGAGCAGGAGTCCGGCCACGCTCGGCAGGAAGTGAGTGATCCCCTCGGTCGAGGCGTGGGCGCGATGCGCCGAGCCGAAGGCATCGTCGACGTAGACGTCGGCCATGTCGGCCAGGGCCTTGGCGAAGCCGGGGTCGTTCGCCTCTTCCTCCGCATGAAAGCGCAGGTTCTCGAGCAGCAGCAGGTCGCCGGGACGCAGCTTGCCGATGGCGACCTGGACGCCCGGGCCGAGCGCGTCGCCGGTCATGCGCACGTTGCGGCCGAGCAGCTGGCCCAGCCGATCCGCCACCGGCTTGAGGCGCAGCGCGTCGTTGACCTTGCCCTTCGGCCGGCCCAGGTGGCTGGCCAGGATCACCGCCGCGCCGCGCTCGAGGAGATAGCGGATGGTCGGCAGGCTGGCCCGGATGCGGGTGTCGTCCGTGATCCGCCCATCGTCGAGCGGGACGTTCAGGTCCGCACGGAGGAAGACCCGCTTGCCCCGGACATCGATATCCCTGACCGTCTGTTTGTTCATCCAGCTACAGCCGCGCGGCCATGAAGCTGGCGAGATCGCTGACCCGGCAGGAGTAGCCCCACTCGTTGTCGTACCAGGCGATGACCTTGATGAGGTCGTCGCCGACGACCATCGTCGAGAGACCGTCCACGATGCTCGACCGCTCGTCGCCCTTGAAGTCCATGCTCACCAGCGGCTCCATGGTGACGCCGAGCAGCCCCTTCATCGGTCCATCCGCAGCCGCCTTGAGCGCGGCGTTGGCGGTCTCGGCGGTGACGGGACGCGAAGTGATGGCGACGAAGTCGATCACGCTGACGGTGGCGGTCGGCACGCGCAGCGAAAAGCCGTCGAAGCGGCCCTTCAGCTCCGGGATCACCAGCGACAGCGCCTTCGCGGCGCCGGTCGTGGTCGGGATGATGTTCTGGCCCGCGGATCGGGCCCGGCGCAGGTCCTTGTGGAAGACGTCGAGCACGTTCTGGTCGTTCGTGTACGAGTGCACCGTGGTCATCAGGCCGCGCTCGATCCCGAACGAATCCCAGATCACCTTGGCCGGCAGCGCGAGCCCGTTGGTGGTGCACGAGGCGTTGCTGACGATGTTGTGCTTCTCCGGGTCGTAGGCGCCCTCGTTCACGCCGAGCACCAGGGTCACGTCCTCGCCCTTGGCCGGGGCGCTGATGATCACCTTGCGGGCGCCCGCGTCGAGGTGGGCACGCGCCTTCTCGGCATCTGTGAAGATCCCGGTCGACTCGACCACGATCTCGACGCCCAGGTCCTTCCAGGGCAGCGCCGCCGGGTCGCGTTCCGAGAGGGCACGGATCGGGTAGCCGTCGACCACGATCTCGTTCTCGCCGTGGCTCACCTCGCCCAGGTAGCGGCCGTATGTCGAGTCGTACTTGAAGAGGTGCGCGTTGGTGGCGGTCGGCGCGAGGTCGTTGATGGCCACCACCTCGAGGTCGTCGGGATGGCGCTCCAGGATCGCCTTGAGCGTCTGTCGACCGATGCGGCCGAAGCCATTGATGCCGATCCGGGTCACGAGAGCTCCTTCGCGTACGACGGGTCATGCAGGCGGTCATTGACGATGGGCAGGAGGCCGATGAGCGAGACGTCGCCGGCGAACTTCGTCATCTCGACGCGCACCCGCAGCGCAGGAGCCGGGAAGGCGCGCCGGTCGATCTCGGCTCGGATCGCACTCGGCAGCTCCGGCCGATTGCAGCCGATGCTCCCGCCCAGGACGATCACCTCGGGATTCAACGCGTTGACGAGTCCGGCGCACATCGCGCCGACGGCCACCCATGCGCGCTCAAGCACGTGCTGGCACGCGACGTCGCCCTCGTCCGCGGCGCGCGCCACGAGCGCGGCGTCCACCTCCGCGTCGGCGGCAAGGGCCGCCAGGCCCGGCGCCTCACCGCGCTTCAGGAGCGCGCGTCCCTCGCGAGCGATGGCGCGGCCGGAGCCGATCGCCTCGGCATGGCCCGGCTGCCCGTCGCCACACAGGGGGCCGTCGAGGTCGACCGTGATGTGGCCGATCTCGCCGGCGGTCCCGTCCTTGCCGATCAGCGGGCGCCCGTCGATCACGATCCCCCCGCCGATCCCGGTCGAGACGGTCACGTAGATGACGTCGGCGGCGCCCTTGGCCGCCCCATAGCGCCACTCCCCCATCACGGCGGCGTTCGTGTCGCGCTCCAGGTAGGTCGGCAGACCGAGCGCATCCTCGACCCGCGAGGCGAGCGGGATGTTTCGCCAGCCGGCGAGGTTCGGGGGCGCGACGACGATGCCGCGCCAGGGGTCGAGCGGACCGGGCGACGAGATGCCGATCCCGACCGGATCGGTCAGGCCGGCACGCTGGGCATCGTCGCGGACGTCGCGGGCGGCGGCGCAGATCCGGTCGATCACGGCGTCCACGCCCTCCTCGTCACGGGTCTCTTCGGCACGGCGGCACGACACGGCAAGGTCGGGGCTGACGTGCGCGGCGCGGATCTGGGTCCCGCCGAGGTCGATCGCCAGGATCGACCGATCGGCTACCTCATCCACAGGCCGTCATTGTAGCGGCCGAGCACGGAATCGGCCGCTCGGCGGCGGTCATCGGGTCTCCCGACGGCGCGCGGCCGAACGGCCGAACCGTTGCGATGTGCGGCGGTGCGGGCGGGTCCCCGCGCGCCGATCAGAACGACAGGATCGGAGCTCAGCCGCCGATCTTGAACATCTTCGTGCCGCACACCGGACAGGTGCCCTGGGTGGCCGGCTTGCCGTTCTTCATCGTGATCTTGCTTTCATCGCGCATGTCGCGCTTGGCCTTGCACTTGACGCAGTAGGCATTGGTCGCCATCGGTGAGGTGCCTCCTTGTGTGCCGGCGTGGTGCCGGCGTTCCTTAACGCTCCCCGCCTTGCCCGCCGATCAAGCTCGACCAACGTGCGTGGGGATCGCCTACGTCTCCGTTGTCGATCGCCCAGAGCAGGTGGATGCCGGCCAGTCCGACATCGATACAGCGTGCCTCTGCGGCCTCCTTCGCCGCGCCTTCCAGAAACGTCCCATCGACGCGCTGTGCGTAGGCCGCACACACCGTCCCGGCGCGCAACCCCGCGAGCCCCGCCAACACGAAGAGTGCCGACGACTCCATCTCGAGGTTGGCGACGCGCTGGCGTCGCAGCTCCTCCGCGAGATCAGGATAGCGAACCGGGAGCGTGCGCATCGCTCTTCCCTGCGGAGCGTAAAACCCGCTCGCGGTCGCCGTCATCCCCACGTGGTATGGAGCACCGGTCTCGCGACAGGCCAGCTCCAGTGCCCAGACCACGTCGCGATGGGCGATGGCGGGGTAGCCGGGGTGCACGTAGAAGTCCGTCGTGTTCTCCAGGCGCACCGCTCCGATCGAGACGATCAGGTCGCCGAGGGCGATCTCTGGCTGGAGCGCACCGCTCGAGCCGATGCGGATCAGCGTCGGCCGATCGGTGATCTCCATCAGCTCGGCGAGCACGATCTCGACGTTGTCGGTGCCCATCCCGGTGGACATCGCCGTCAGGCGCATGCCCTGGTAGATGCCCGTCGCGGTGGTGATCTCACGGTTGCTCCGGTTGAGCTCGACCGAGTCCCAGCGGGACGCGACCTTGGCCACGCGACCGGGGTCGCCCACCAGCAGGATGTACTCGGCCACCTCGCCACGCTCCAGCGCGATGTGGTACTGGCGGTCGCCGGTGCGAGGCGCGTCTGCCTGTGAGAGGTCGGCCAAGGCCCGGTTGAGCTCCTCCGTGAGCGTGGATCCGTTCAGGTCGGCGGGAGTATACGCCGCTCTTCCTGAGCGTCTGCCGCATCGATCCGCAGCACGGACAGGCGTGGCGCGTCCCCCATCGCCGCCGGATCGTCGTCGGGGGGTCGGCGACGGCCGTACCAGGCGCCCAGCCCGGCAAGGGCTGCGAGCCCCATGCCCGAGACGACGAGGCCACCGGCTGGCGACGATGGAGCGCCGCTGGAGGCTGCGGAGGTGTTCGTGGTGAGCGGCCTGGGGGAGCCGGTGGCCGCTGGCCGGGAGAGTGTCGGGGCCTTCCCCCCGGAGCCCGCGATCACCTGGTCCTCGCCGAGCGGCGCAGGGTCGCCAGCGGACCCCGCCGGAAGCGACACGCCAACGATGCAGCAGCGGGTGGTTGAGGCGTGAGCCGCCACCGGCGAGGCAAGGAGGCGCAGATCAGCCGGCGTTCGAGGCCAGAGCCGATACCCGCTCGAGGGCGCCGAGCCGGTCGTCTCCTGGGCCATCACCGCACGCAGCTCAAGCCATGCGCCCGTGGTCAGCGATGCCGTCGAGATCCCCGAACGCGACGAGATCGTGACCCGGATCGGCCCGGATCCATCGTCGAGCGCGAAGGAGACGTTGCCGCCTCGCGGACGGCTGATCGCGCCACTGATCGCGCCGCGGACAACAACGAGCCGGGCCTCCTCGGCCTCACGCAGGGCGCCGCTCGCCCGCCGAAGAGGCTCCGGATCGGCCTGCGCCCCCAGGTTCAGGGGCTGGACTTCGACGCGGAGGCTGAGCATGCCCGCCTTGGTTGCCCGGGCGCCATCCAGCTCAACCAGCTGCCCGAGGGCGAGGGTACCGACATCAGTCCCGATCCGGATCAGGATCCCCGCCGTTGCGTCCTGCACGACAGCACTGCCGGCCTCGATCAGTCCCGACGGTGCCGTCACCACGGCCCGGACGCGGAGGTGGGTGCCGGTCGCCGCGGCCCGCGCTGCGCTGATCGTGACGAGTGGATCGGAGGAGGTCGGCGTGGGCGACGAACTCGCCGACGCCACCGGCGTGGCGCTCGGCTCCGGGGTGGGGCTGGCAGAAGGCGTCGCGATCGCCTCGACCGAGAGGACGTCCGCAGCATCTCGCGGCTGGATGCGGAACCCGGAGGTCCCGGTCCCGCTCGAGTCGCGCTGTCCCACGACGCCGATGAGGGTCAGGCCCACGCCGCGCGCCCAGGAAGAGGTGTCGATGCCGGTCGCATTCCCGATCAGGACGCGCGAGGCGCCGGTGCCGTCGTCCAGGTCCCATGCGATCCCGCTGCTCAGGGTGGTCGCGGCACTCGTGATGATGCCGCTCACCTCGACGAGCCGGCCCTCCACGCCCTCTCCGATCGATCCGGTCGTGGTGTCCAATGGAAGCGGCGCGTTGCCCACGCCGAGGCTCGCGATCGAGTCTGCCGTGGCGCGGATGGTGCGCTGCGCATAGCGGTCATCCACCGTCCCGGTGACCCTGAGCAGCTGACCGCGCGCAAAGGTCCCGTCCGTGACGAGCACGGCGATCCCGGCGCTGGGATCGACCAGGTAGCCGCCGCCATCGTTGAAGTCACTCGCGGTGAGCGACACGCCCTCCACCGTGACGGTCGCGCCGTCCGGCTGGGACCGCGCCTCGGCGATCGAGATCGGCGCGGCCGTGGGCGTCGGCGTCAGGCTCGGCGTCGCGGTCGGCGTTGCCGCCGGGCTGGGCGTCGGAGTCAGGGTTGGGGTGGGGCTCGGCGAGGAAGTCGGGCTCGCCGGAGGCTCAACAGAGGGGGTCGCGGAAGGCTCGACCGACGGCTCCATCGTCGGGCTGGCGGTCGGCGTCGGCGTCGCGGACGGAGGCGCGGAGCCGGTGGGCGACGGGGTCGCGCTCGGGCCGGGGACCACCGGTGAGCCGCTGTTCTGCGGATCGGGAACCGACTGCACAATGAAGTCGAGCAGGTTGTCGTCCGTATCCTGGGTCGAACCAGCGGAGCCGCCGGGCAGCCGCTCCAGGCTGCTTCCCGCCGCGGGAGCAGCCGCAGGCCACGTCTCGAGCCAGGCATTGGCGGCGTTTCCCCAGCCGACCGCGTCGATGGCGGTCGAGGCGCCGATCGCCCGCAGCGCGACGCTCCCGCCGGTCGCCGCCAACCCGTTGGCGTACGCCACATCAGCCAGGGCCGCGAAGATGCCGCCGCTGTTCGCGATCAGGACGTGAGCCCCGGCCGGCAGACCCGGGCTGCCGGCGGCCCATGACGCCTTGCGGGTGATCGTCGCCCCAGTGGCGGTGACGTAGACGACCTCGAGACTCTCGAGCGGCAGAGCCGCGGCCGTGGGGTTGTACAGCTCGATGAACTCGTCCGACGCGCTCGCCCCGCCGGTCATCACCTCGCTCACCACGAGGTGGCCGGGAGATGGGACCAGCGCGGCCGAGCT
Source organism: Candidatus Limnocylindria bacterium (assembly GCA_036564495.1). Lineage (GTDB taxonomy): Bacteria > Chloroflexota > Limnocylindria > QHBO01 > QHBO01 > CF-167. Next base: position 4,103 of record DATCOX010000053.1, on the reverse strand, counting down.
CCCCAGGCCATCGTTCCAGGGCAGGGCCAGCGCATGGTCGATCGCCAGCGCGAGGACGCCGATCGACAGCAGGCCCGCGAGCAATCGGCGAGCGGCGAGCGGAACGGGACGGACGACGAGCACAGCACACCTCGTAGCTGGAGGCGCGCAGGCCGCCGCAGCGTGCCACGGCAGTGCTTACGACCGGCTTAGGCCCTGCTTACCGATCGCGGGTACAATCGCCGCCCATGTCGAAGAAGAGCTCCTCCCAGCTGGACGCCGAACGGCGAGCTGAGGCTCGGCGGCGAGCTCGACTCCAGGCCCAGGGACGGCTCTCCGAAGACGAGGAGCAGGCGGAGGACGAGGTCACTCCGGAGCGACGCCCATCAACTCCGATCCTGGAGCGGCTCTTCCCGCCGGCGGCCCCACTCGCCGGCAAGCCGGATCCCCTCGCGGGCTTCACCTACACCGGTCGGCTTCGGCTGGTGGCGTCGAGCCTGTGGCTCCTCCCGCGCAACTTGTTCGCCGGGGTCGTGATGGGGATCCTGTGGACGGCCGCCTACATCCTGGTCGACCAGTATCCGGGCACGATCGTCGGCAGCATCGCCTCGTTCGTATCGTTCGGAGCGCTGGTGGCGGCGGGTTGGATCGGATGGCAGCGCCCCTGGTTCTTCGGCCTCGCCGCGGCGACCATCGGCTACCTGCTGTACGCCCCCTACTTCCTCTACGCCGTCGCGACCCGCGCGCCCGCGGGGTCGCAGGCACCGGCCGCGTCGCAGATCGCCTTGGTCCTCATCACAAACGGGGTCCTGCAGATCGCGATCGGCGCCCTGGCGGGCTTCTACGGCGGCTACCTGCGCAAGCGTCTGGCCGACCCGGCCATGCGCCGTGCTCCCGCCACGCGACGGCGCCGCTGATTCCTCAGTGCGCTGCGGCCGCGGCGGCTGCGGCTGCCATCGCCCCCGCGTAGTCGCTGGCCAGGCCGAGGACCTCCCCGGTCGAGCGCATCTCGGGGCCAAGGTCGGCCGCGACACCGGGCAATCGCCAGAGCGAGCCGATCGGCGTCTTGACCGCAACCAGGGCCGCGTCCGGGGCGAGGCCTCGCTCCCAGCCGACCTCCACTAGCGTCGCGCCGAGCGCGCAGCGCACCGCCGCCGCGACCACGTCGCGGCCGGTCGCCTTGGCCACGATCGGCACGGTGCGGCTTGCCCGTGGGTTGGCCTCGATCACCACTACCCGCTCACCGGCCACGATCATCTGCACGTTGAGGATGCCGCGCACGCCGAGGCGCAGCGCGATCCGTCCGGCGGCCTCCGCCGCCAGCTCCTGGAGGTGGCGCGGAATGCGCTGCGGTGGCAGCACCGCGACCGAATCGCCGGAGTGCACACCCGGGGGATCGAGCTGCTCGAGGATCCCCGGCACGCACCAGTCCTCCCCGTCGCTGATAACGTCGACGTCCAGCTCGATCCCCTCCACCATCGAGTCGACGCGCAGCGGCCAGCCGATCTGCGTGGCAAGCAGGCCGCCAAGGTCGGCGTCGTCGCGCAGGACGGCGATCCCGCGCCCGCCGATCACCCATGACGGCCGGACGATGACCGGCCGCCCCAGCTCCCGAATCGTCGACCGCAGCTGTGCGGCGTCGGCCGCCAGCAGGCCGCGCGGCCCCTCGATCCCCAGCTCGTCGAGGAGCGCGGCGAAGCGCTCGCGATCCTCGGTCAGCTCGATCGCCTGCGCGCTCAGTCCCGCGATCGGCACATCGGCATAGGCCAGCTCCTTGGCCAGGTCGATCGCCGTCTGACCGCCGAAGGTCAGCACGACGTGCGGCGGCTCGCCGGTGAGCGCCCGCTCGTGGTCGATCACGTCGAGCACGCTCTCCGCGTCGAGCGGCTCGAAGTAGAGGCGCGAGCACGCGTCGTAGTCGGTCGACACCGTCTCGGGGTTGTTGTTGATGACCACCGCGTCGAGACCCATCTCGCGGATCGCCCATGCCGCGCGGACTGAGCAATAGTCGAACTCGATCCCCTGTCCGATCCGGATCGGCCCTGAGCCGACCACGATCACGCTGCGGCGCTCGGTCGGCGGCGCCACCTCCGCCACCGTGTGCGAGGAGTAGAAGTACGGCGTCTCGGCCGGGAACTCGCCGGCGCAGGTGTCGACCCGCCGGTACGCAGGCCGGATGCCGGCGCGCACCCGAGCGCGACGGACCGCCACCGCCGGCACTCCCGACAGCGTCGCGATGTCGGCGTCGCCGAAGCCGAGCTGCTTGGCCTCCTCGAGCCCCATCCCGACCAGCCGCGCCTCCGACTCCACCAGCTCGACCAGCCGCTCGCTGAACCAGGGCGCGATCCCGGTCGCCTGGCTCAGTCCGGCGGCATCGGTCCAGCCATGGCGAAGGAGCCCCACCATCCGCCACAGGCGGGTGTCGGTCGGCCGCAGGAAGGCGGCGAGATCCGCCGGGGGCCGATGGGAGAGGCCCCATTCGGGGTCCTCCCACAGCCAGCCATGACCCCGCGGCTCGAGCGAGCGGATCGCCTTGAGCAGCGCCGTTCCGAACTCACGATCGATCGCCATCGCCTCGCCGGTCGCCTTCATCTGGATTCCCAGCGAACGATCCGCGCTCGGGAACTTGTCGAACGGCCAGCGCGGCAGCTTGACGACCACGTAGTCCACGGCCGGCTCGAAGGCGGCGCTCCCCGACCCCGTGGCCGGGTTCGGCAGCTCGTGGAGCCGATGCCCCAGCGCGATGAGCGCCGCCACCCGCGCGATCGGGTAGCCGGTCGCCTTCGACGCCAGCGCCGACGATCGGCTGACCCGCGGGTTGACCTCGATGACGCGGTAGTCGCCACCGTCGGGCCGGACCGCCAGCTGCACGTTGCAGCCGCCCTCCAGCCGCAGCTCGCGAACGATCTTCAGCGCGCAGCGCCGCAGCCGCTGGACGAGGGGGTCTGGCAGGGTCTGGATCGGCGCCACCACGATCGAGTCACCGGTGTGCACCCCCATCGGGTCGAGGTTCTCCATGCCGCAGATGGCAATGGCAGTGTCAGAAGCGTCGCGCAGCACCTCGAACTCGATCTCGTACCAGCCCAGCAGGCTGCGCTCGACCAGGACCTGGCCGATCGGGCTCGCCGCGAGCCCCGTGGTCAGCCGTTTTCGAGCCTCCTCGAGCGTGGATGCGAATCCGCCCCCGCCACCGCCGAGCGTGAACGCCGGGCGGATGACCACCGGTGCGCCGAGCTCCGCGACGAATCGTAGGCCGGCGTCGACCGATTCAACGACGGCGCTCTCCGGCACCGGCTCGCCGATCCGAGTCACGAGGTCGCGGAAGCCGCCGCGATCCTCCGCCGCGCGCACCGCCGCCAGCGGGGTGCCAAGGACTCGTACGCCGAAGCGCCCGAGCACGCCTGCGTCGTCGAGGGCAACCGCCAGGTTCAGCCCGGTCTGGCCGCCGAGGGTCGGCAGCAGGGCGTCCGGCCGGTGCTCCTCGATCACCCGGGTCAGGTGCTCGACCGTCAGCGGGCCGATCACGACCGTCCCGCCCACGTCCGGATCGGTCATCACCGTGGCGGGGTTCGAGTTCACGAGGATCGTCTCCACGCCCTCGCCACGCAGCGCCAGGCAGGCCTGCACGCCCGCGTAGTCGAACTCCGCGGCCTGGCCGATCACGATCGGGCCGGAGCCGATGACGAGGACCCGTCGCGGCCTCATGCCATCGCCTGGGAGAGGGCCGTGTCGAAAACGCGGGCGGCGTCGATCGGGCCGGGAGCGCCTTCGGGGTGGAACTGCACCGATGCGATCCGCCCGGAGGCATGCACCAGCCCCTCCACGGTGCCATCGTTGAGGTCGCGGTGGCTGACCCGGTAGCCGGCGGCCGCCAGGGCGGGCCCGTCGAGCACCTCGACCTCGTGGTTGTGCGCGCCGATATCCACCCGTTCACTGGCCAGCTCGAGCACCGCGTGGTTCCCGCCGTGATGCCCCACGGCGAGGCGCCGCGTGCCTGCGCCTGCAGCGAGGGCCAGCAGCTGATGGCCCAGGCAGATGCCGAGGATCGGCGGCCCGCCTTCGATCGCCTGCGCCGCGAGCTGGCGAGTCGTGGCGATCTGCGGGGCCATGCGCGACGGGTCGCC
>DATCOX010000045.1:0-1758 GCA_036564495.1 Candidatus Limnocylindria bacterium | reverse complement strand
GCACCTGTCTGGTATCCCCGCCAGATCGCCGCTTTCTCCGGCACCGTCAACGCTGACCGGACCATCGCCACCACCCCCGTCCTTCACGAGCAGTCTTAGCCCGTTCGACGAGGTGGTGCGTTCACCGCTTGAGACCGACGGTCATCGTGTCGCGGGAGGACGCCCAGCCCCACCTGCGGCTCGATTCCCGGATGCGCGCGACTAGCCGAGCGGGCTAGTGCCTTGGCCCGCCAAGCTCCCCGGCAAGATCCGTTCGCCGGCTCGACAACTTCGCCGCGACCAGGCGCCTGGTGGGACAGCGGTCCGGGAGTGCGCCGCCACTCAATCTCGGCGAGGCCTGAGCGACCCTTCGCGGACAGGTTCCTGCGTGTCAGGCCGGATACCATCGACGAAATGCCATACACCGCGCCCGATGCCATCGGTGCCTTGCTCAGGGCGGCCGTCTGGCTCCTCGAAGCGGCATCTGCCTTGACGATCCTCGGCGGCGCGGGGCTGGCCATCGTCGCGCTGGCCCGGCGCCGGGGCCTGACGCCGGCGCGTCATGGGCTCAGCAACGCGATCCTTCTGGCGCTCGACTTCGCCATCGGGGCAGACATCGTGAAAGTGGCGGCCAACCCCGAGCTTGCGACGGTCCTCGTTGTGGGCGGGGTGGTGGCCATCCGCATCGCCCTCACCCTGGTCATCGTCTGGGAACTTCGTCGCGCGCCGCCGGACGAACCCGTCGCAGACATTCGACCGGTGTAGAACTGCGCGGCTGCCCGGCCGGCGGTTGGGAACCATCGGGAGACGATCCACCCATCGTGTTGGGGCTCGCCCTGCCGATCACTCGACGGTCCGTGACGCTGATGCAGGCGCGAGAGGGTCTCGTCCCAGGGGTGGGTGATGGACGTCGACCTTCGTGACCTCAAGGTAGAGGGTCTCCGACGCTGTCGATCCGCCCTCGGACCAGGTGACGGTCCGCGGCGGTAGGTCGATCGTGAAGTCGGCCGGCGAGAACCGGCCGACCGGAGCAATGGGCGGCCCGACCTTGCACATGCTCGTCGCCGCGGCCGCTTCGAGCGCCTCGACTAGCGCGCCCGCGCCGTACGCAAGCCTGAGGGAGAGGGCGGGCTGGGGTCGAAGAAGCGCTCGGTCGTCCCCGTGGCTCAGGCGCCCTTGATGAGCTCGAGCGGCGGCGGCTCCTGATCATCGACGTCGGCAGGGGCCGCGGAGCTGCCGAGGGTCGTGGACCCGGGCGCGGCAGGCCGCCCCGGCGCGGCCGCGGCCTCCTGGACCCACCGGCCGATCCCGAGCCGGCGCACGAGCACGGGCGTGCAGAGCGCCATCAGACAGGCCGAACAGAGCTGGATGGTGCCGCTGGCCACCCAGCGTCGATCGACCCGCTGCTGCAGCCGCACGGGCTCGCTGTCGGGTCCGTTGCACACCCAGCAGCGCTGGCCAGCCGCGCGCAAGTATGCCTCCAGCTCCGCCCGTCGTTCGGGCGGGAGGCGCGCGACCTGGCGCGCGATCGACGCCACCGCAAGATCCTGGGCGGGGAGGCGCGCGCCGCCACGCGCCGAGGATCGGTTGATCGGGGCCATCGCCGGGCCGCCTCCGTGAGGTCGCTGGGTCGGCGCTGCCCGGGGACGATTGGGGAGGCAGTGGAGAGCAGCTCCGACGCACCGGTTGCGATACACCGCGGCTGGCCGCGGTCCCGGACCGATCACCCGCGGTCATTCTAGCGAGCGGCGAGCTCGAGCGGAAGTGCCGGTTGGACGG
>DATCOX010000021.1:0-16909 GCA_036564495.1 Candidatus Limnocylindria bacterium | reverse complement strand
GAAGCTCTCAGCGGAGAGCCCGGATGAGGCGCCATCGGCTGAGCTGAACGCTGTCCTCAACGACCCGCGGATGGACTGGAACGACTGGTTCGATCGGGTGATCATCCTGGCGTTCATCTTCGACATGATCGTGAAGCCGTTTGGCTGACGGGTTGATCGGTTAAGCGGCTGATGCTCGCGATCCTTCGCCAGCGGGACTACGGCCTGCTGTGGTTCGGCGGCTTCATCTCGATGCTGGGCGACTTCGTGCTCTTCGTCGGGTTGCCCTACGAGGTCTACCGCCGCACCGGCTCGACCATCGCCACCGCCGGCATGACCCTCGCCTTTCTGATCCCGAACATCCTGCTGGGGTCGGTGGCGGGGGTGTACGTGGACCGATGGGATCGCCGTCGCCTGATGATCGCGGTCAACCTCGTGCAGGCGGTCACACTGCTCCCGCTGCTGCTCGTCGACCAGATGGGGCTGTGGGTGATCTACGCGGTCATCGTCACCGAGAGCAGCGTGTCGCAGCTCTTCCGACCGGCGCAGGTAGCGTTGGTACCGTCGCTGCTTCGCGGGGGCAAGGACGAGCTGCTGACCGCCAATGCGCTGACCGGCGTGGCGCAGCACCTGGCGCGGCTGATCGGGCCGGCGGTCGGGGGCGTGATCGTCGCCACAGGCGGCCTCGGCGTGGTGGCCGTCATGGACTCGGTCTCGTTCGTCGTGTCGGCCGGGATGCTGACCCTGATCCGAGCCCGACCCGCGAGGGCGCACCCAACTGATGCCATCGAGCACGCGTCCATCTCCGCCTGGCGGCGGCTCGTGCACGAGTGGCAGGCCGGGCTGCGGGTGGTCTGGCATCAACCAGTGCTGCGCGCCCTGCTCGTCTTCGCCACGATCGTGGGCATCGGCGAAGGGCTGACCATCACGCTCTTCGTCGTCTGGACGACCGATGCGCTGCACTCCGACGCCGCCGGGTACGGCTGGGTCCTCTCGACGCAGGCCATCGGCGGACTGGCCGGCGCGCTGGTGATCGCCCGATTGGGCAGGCGGCTGCACCCGGTGCGCCTGCTGATCGGGTCGGCGTTGGCCTTCGGCGCGATCGACCTGGTGCTCTTCACCTATCCCGTTATCTACCCGTATATCGGTCCGGCGTTGGTGATGCTCGTGATCGTGGGCGTGCCCGGGGCTGGCATCGGCGCAGCGCAGACGACGCTCCAGCAATCCGAGACCCAGGACAGCCATCGCGGTCGGGTGGTGGGCGCGATCGGCGCAGTGGCCGGCATCGGCTCGCTGATCGGCGCTGTGAGTGCAGGCGTCCTGGGCGAGTTCGTGCCCGTGATCCTCCTGCTTGTTGTGCAGGGCAGCGGATACCTGATCGGTGGGACGGCGGTGGCGCTGCTGGTCGGGCGACGCCGGATCGAGCGCGATAGCGAGGGAATCGTGGGTGTAGGCTCCGCCGGTGACCAAGGCTAGGACGGAGAAGCACGACCGTTGATGAGGATCATCCTGTTCGGCTCGGCGGTGGTCGGCGTGCTGCTCGTCGCGCTGGCGTACGCGGTGTGGACCGGCCAGTACGTAGCCGAGCAGCCTAGCCCGTCGGCGGTTGCCTCCGGCAGCGCCGCACCAAGCGCGGCTGCCAGCGCCCCCGCGAGTGCCGCGGCGAGTGCAGCTGCGAGCGCGTCGGCCCAGGCCCAGCCGAGTCCTGCGGCCAGCGGTGCGACGGTGATGGTCGAGGTCAAGAATTTCTCCTTCGGCCCTGCTCTGACGATCGCCGCGGGCACAACCGTCACGTGGATGAACTCCGACAGCGCTCCGCACACCGCCACCCAGGGTTCCGATGGCGTCAAGGCGCCGGATGCGCTGTTCGACATCCAGCTGCCGATCGGCGGGTCCGGCAGCTACACGTTTGCAACCCCGGGTACCTACAAGGTCACCTGCACCATCCACTCGAACATGAACATGACCATCACGGTCCAGTAGCGCGCCTGCCATCCAGCCGTGCACGCACGCAAGATGCCCTGCCGCTGCCTCGCCGTTGATGCGCGGCGCTCGGCCTTGCGTTCTAGGGATGGAGCGTTGACCCTCGGTCGAGAGGAAGCTCGTTGACCGATTCAGCCACGCTCGACGACGAGGCGCTCCTGGTGCAGCAGATCAGGTCGGGAGACCGCAATGCGCTGGGCGAGGTCTACGACCGGCATGCACCGGTCGCCCTGGCCGTTGCGCTGCGCATCGTTGCCGATCGGGGACAGGCGGAGGACCTTGTGCACGATGCGTTCGTGACGGCGTGGCAGAAGATCGACCGGTTCGATCCTGCGCGGGGCAGCCTGCGCTCCTGGATCGTGGCGATCGTGCGCAACCGCGCCATCGACCGGCTGCGGGCAAATCGGCCGAGCATGGAGATCGGTGAGGCCGATGACCGCTCGCTGCTGCAGACCGGTCCGAACCCGACCTGGGACGACGCACTGGCACGCCTCGGCGGGGCGCAGCTCCGCGCCGCGGTGGCGGAGCTCCCAACCGAGCAGCGCGACGCGGTCGAGCTCGCCTACTTCGGCGGACATACCTACCGCGAGATCGCGACCCTGACCGGCGTCCCGCTGGGGACCGCGACGAGCCGGCTGCGACTGGCGCTGGCCCGCCTCCGCGAGGAGCTGCGGCAGAGCGACGCCGCGCCCGCGAGCGCGCGGGCGGGAGACGATCGATGAGCGACGAGATGACGCACGAATCGATCGACGAGCTGGCCGGCGCCTTCGCGCTGGGTGCCATGAGCGCAGACGAGGCGGCGGCGGTCCGCGCGCACCTCGCCACATGCGACCAGCCGCATGCGGAGCTGCGCGAGGCGTTCCCGGCGGGCGACGTCCTGGCCGCGAGCCTCGAGCCGGTCACTCCTTCGCCCGACCTTCGGGATCGGCTGATGGGCAGCATCGAGCGCATCCCGCCCGTCGCGCATCCGTCCGCCGAGCCCGTTAAGCCGCCGTGGCCTCGCCCCGGCTGGTTCGACTGGATCTCGCCGCGGGTCGCCCGACCGCTGGCTGTTGCGGCTGTGGTCGCGGCCATCGCGGTCGGTGCCTGGAATGTGAGCCTGCGCTCGGATCTCGACCATCGCGACGCCGCGCTGCGGGCCGTCGCGGCCGCCATCGGCAACGGCCAGACCGCGTTCCGCGTGGATGGCACCGCCGGCCGGGGATACGTCGTCGACACCCCGGGTGTCGGAGCGGCGCTCGTCGTGGCGGACCTCAAGGCGCTGCCCGCCGACAAGCTCTATGAGCTATGGCTGCTCGACGCCGCCGGCACTCCAGTGGCGGTCGGCACATTCACCGATACGAGTGGCGCCGTCGCGGTCCTCCCCGTGGAGAAGGACCTGTCCGGCTACGCGACCTTCGCGGTCACCGTGGAGGCCAAACGAGTTGACGCCCCGACCACCACGCCCGTGATGGTCGGCGACCTGACGGGGAAATCGAGCTAGGTCGCCGCTGCTCGGCCGCTGCGGGTGTTGAACCCCAATAAACCTGGGCAATCCTATGTTTCAATTTGACGTCGAGCACGGCTGCGCCTACGGTTCGCGCCATCGGCGCCCTCCTCCCTGACAACGAGGAAATTCCCCGCTTGCCTCCTGTCTTCTCCCAACCGAGCAGGGCGTCCGTACCCGCCGGCAAGCAGCTCGATCGCCTTGTCGTCGCGAGCGCCACGGTCCACGATGTCGACACCGAGGCGCGAGAGCTGCTGGCGGTCGCGCTTGAGGGGTGGTCCGGCGATACCATCGAACGGGTGCTCCTCCACACTTGCCATCGGGTCGAGCTGATCGCGTTCGGGGGTGAGGCACGAGAGCTTCCTGATCTGCCCCAGGCCATGCGCCAGTCGTTGGGACTAGCCGCAGCGGAGCGCGTGATGCTTGTTGCCGGCGGCTTCGATTCGGTCGTCCTGGGCGAGGAGCAGGTGCTCGGACAGGTTCGAGACGCCTACCAGGCGGCACTCGCCCGCCGCCACACCGGACCGGTCACCAACGAGCTGCTGCGCCGAGCGATCCGCTTCGGAAAACGCGTGCAATCGTTCGCACAGCCGATCGGGGACCGCTCGCTGGCGGACCGCGCAGCTCGCTGGGTGGAGGAACGACTGGCAGGGCCTTCCGATCGCCAGCTCCGTGCCCTCGTAGTCGGCACGGGCGAGATGGGGCGTGCGCTGGCCACGCATTTCGCCGCGCTTGACGCGTGGGTAACCGTGGCCTCTCGGAGCCGGGATCGTGCCGAAGACTGCATCGCCGCTCTGCCGCACCATGAGCGCCACAGCGCGACCGCCATTGCCGAGGTCCTGGCCAGCCCGCTCGCATACGACATCGTGGCGATCGCGGTTCGAGGTGGCAAGACTCGGCTGGAGCCATGGCACCTCGACGGGGAGCACACCTGGGTCGTCGATCTCTCCGCACCGAGCGCCGTCACGGCGGGCGCAGCCGCAGTGCTCGGCGGACGCCTGCTGGACCTGGATCGGTTGGGTGTCGCCGCCGAGGCGGGTCGACTTTCGGCCGATGTCGAGCGCCGCCTACGCGCAGAGGCCCTGGCAGAGGCCGAGGCGTTCGCTTCATGGCTTGAGGTGCGCTCGAGCGGCGATAGCATCGCGATGCTGCGAGCTCATGGCGACGAGGTGCGACGACGGCACCTCGAACGCCTGCGGCTGAAGAGCAGCCTGGACGAAGAACAGGCGGCCGCGGTGGAGGCGATGACGGTCGCCATGTTTGGTGAGCTGCTCCATGGGCCCACCGTCCGCCTCCGTCACGATCCCGATGCCGCCGCCCACGTGCGAGAGGTCTTCGGGATCGAATGAGCGCCGTGGCCACCACCCTGCGACTGGGCACTCGGGGCAGCCGCCTTGCCCTTGCGCAGGCTCGAGAGGCCGGTGCCGCGTTGGCGAACCTGCTTCCCCAGGGTTCGGTGGAGACGATCGAGGTCCGGACCAGGGGCGATGCCCTCAGCGAATTACGGCCAACCGGACACCTGGTGGTGGGTGACGGACAGTTCACTGGAGAGTTGGAGCGCGCGCTGGCCGAAGGGCGAATCGACGTTGCGGTGCATTCGCTCAAGGATCTGCCGACGGTGTCGAACCCGGAGCTGCGGCTGGGCGCGATCCTCGAACGGGCCGATCCCCGCGACTGCCTGCTGAGCCGCCACCCCGGCGGCCTCGATGGATTGCCGTTCGGCGCGCGCATCGGGACGACCAGCGCGCGGCGCGCTGCGCAGCTGGCGGCCGTCAGGGCAGACCTCGTGGCGCGTGACATCCGCGGCAACGTGGATACCCGGCTGCGGCGCCTCGAGGCCGGCGAATACGACGCGCTGCTCCTTGCCGCGGCGGGGCTCGACCGCCTGGAGATACCGGCCAGCGAGGACGACCGGCTGTCGCTGGAGATCATGCTTCCTGCACCCGGTCAGGGGGCCCTGGCGCTCCAAGTGCGAGCTGCCGACGCGGCGATGGTGGCCGCGCTCGATCATGGGCCGACGCGGCTCGCGGTGCGGGCCGAGCGATCCCTGCTCCGGGCGCTCGGTGGCGGCTGCCTGGCACCGCTCGGCGCGCTCGCTGAGGTGGCCGGCGGCCGGCTTCGGCTCCGCGCGGCCTACGAGGGTCGCAATGGGTTCACGCGCGTCGACGTCACGGGCCCTGAGGACCGGTCCGGAGAGGTAGTAGCCGAAGTAGCGGCGCGGATCAGGGAAATCACCTCATGACGACCCTGCTGGTGACGCGGCCGGCCCCGCAGGCCGCTGAGCTGATCGCCCTGCTCGCCGATCGTGGGATCGATGCCATCAGTGTGCCTACGGTGGAAATCGCCTCCGCCCCAGACGGTGGTGCGCTCGACGGCGCCATTCGATCACTCGACGGCGCCGCGTGGCTGGTCATCACCAGCACCAACGGAGCGGCAGCCCTCCTCGACCGCATGACCGCTCTGCGCCGCTCGCTGCCGGAGGGTGTCCGACTCGCGGCCGTCGGGCCAGCGACCGCGGCGGCTCTGGAGGCAGGTGGCCTGCGGGTCGACCACGTGCCTCCCCGCTACGAGACCGTGGCGATCGCGGAGGGGCTCGGTGATGTGGCCGGGCGGCGCGTGGTTCTGGCGCGGGCCGACGCGGCAACGCCGGACCTGCGGGACGCTCTGCTCGCGCGTGGGGCGGTGGTCGAGGAGGTCGTCGCCTACCACACGGTCGAGGCGCCGGCCGCCTCGCGCGACCGCGTCCGGGCGGCGCTGGCGCGGCCACTCGACGGCGTGACCTTCACCAGCGGCTCAACCGTTCGCGGCCTGCGTGCCCTCCTCTCGCCGTCGGAGGCCCTGCGTGCCTGCGCTCTACCTACCTACTGCATTGGTCCGATGACAGCCAGGGCGGCCCAACGGGCGGGATTCACGGTCGCCGTCGTCGCTTCCACCCATACGGTCGCCGCTCTGGCGGAGGCCATTCACGCCCATCTGAGCAGGGAGATCGCATGAGCCTCGCCCTCGAACACGGTAGCGCGCTGGAGATCGCCCTGCGCGGACGGCGGCTGCGCCGCACCCCCGCACTGCGCGGCCTCGTGCGCGAGACTCGCCTGCATCCGGCGATGCTCGTGCAGCCGCTCTTCATCCAGGCCGGCGCCATCGGTCGCGAGCCGATCGGAGCGATGCCCGGACAGGATCGGCTTGGCCTTGCCGTGCTCCCGGAAGAGGCCGTCGGGTTGCGGGCGGCCGGCATCCGCTCGGTCCTGCTGTTCGGATTGCCGTCGGCCAAGGACCCCATCGGCTCCGGCGCATGGGCGGCTGACGGGATCGTCCAGGAGGGGATCCGCAGGCTGCGAGCGGCGGACCGCGAGCTAGTCATCATCGCCGACGTCTGCCTCTGCGAATACACCAGCCATGGCCATTGCGGGATCCTGACCGGCGGCGGCGATGACGCGACCATCGACAATGACGCATCGCTTGACCTGCTTGCCCGAACAGCGGTCTCTCTGGCCGAGGCAGGGGCCGACATCGTGGCGCCCAGCGCGATGATGGACGGCCAGGTCGCCGCCATCCGCGCAGCGCTCGACACGGCGGGTCACGGCCAGACCGCGATCTTGGCGTACGCCGCCAAGCACGCCTCCGCCTTCTATGGCCCGTTCCGCGAAGCCGCCGATTCGGCGCCGGCCTTCGGCGACCGGCGCAGCTATCAGATGGATCCGGCCAACGGGAGAGAGGCGCTGCGAGAGATCGATGCTGACGTGGCCGAGGGAGCCGACATGATCATGATCAAGCCGGCGCTGCCGTCGCTTGACCTGGTCGCTGCTGCTCGCGCGCGCACCAACCTGCCGATCGCCGCCTACCAGGTGAGCGGGGAGTACGCGGCGATCTGCGCCGCTGCCGCCAATGGCTGGCTCGACCGCCGTGCAGCCGCGCTCGAGAGCCTCGTCGCCATCGCTCGCGCCGGCGCCGACATCATCGTCACCTACTTCGCTGCCGACGCGGCCGGCTGGCTTCGGGAGGATGCAGCTCCATGAGCGAGGAGCGGTTCGTCCACGCCTGGCTGCTGCGCCTGGATCCGGCCTGGCGACGACAGCCGGCGGCTGAGCGGGAGGCGGAGATCGCCGACTTCTGCGCCGCGGCCGAACGCAGCGGCGCTCGCCTCATGCAGCATTCCTACTCGACCATCGGCCTGCGGGCTGACGGCGACCTGCTGCTGTGGAGGATGGCCGAGCGGATCGAGGAGATCGAGGAGACAGCGGCCGACCTGCTGACCAGTGGCATCGGTCGCTGGCTGACACCCGCCATGTCGATGATCGGCCTGACGCGGCCGAGCCAGTACGTGAAGCGACCGAGCAGCCAGGAACAGAGCCTCTTCTCCGGCGACCGGTCACGGTACCTGGTCGTCTACCCGTTCACGAAGAGCGTGGAATGGTACCTGACGCCCGCCGAGGAGCGCCAGGAGGTGATGAAGGGCCACATGCGGGTCGGACATCGGTATCCGCAGGTGCGCCAGCTGCTGGCCTACTCGTTTGGCCTCGATGATCAGGAGTTCATCGTCGCTTACGAGACCGATGACCTGGTCGCCTTCCAGGACCTGGTCCGCGAGCTGCGCGAGACGGAGAGCCGCCGCTCCACCGTGCGCGACACGCCGATCATCACCGGGATCCATCGGCCGTTGGGTGAGATCCTCGGGCGGCTGTCGGGCTCTTCGAAGTGAGCGCCGTGAGCTCCATCACCCGATCCGCTGAGCTGATGGGTCGCGCTGAGCGCCTCTTCCCAGGAGGCGTGAACTCTCCGGTGCGCGCCTTCCGCGCAGTGGGTGGCACGCCGCGGGTCATCGAGCGCGCGTCGGGTGCGCGCATGTGGGACGTGGACGGCAACGAGCTGATCGACTACATCGGCTCCTGGGGACCGATGATCCTGGGGCACGGGCACCCGGCTGTGACCGCCGCTGTCATGGAGGCCGCCTCGCGCGGCACATCCTTTGGGGCGCCGAATCCCGGAGAGGTCAGCCTGGCGGAGGAGATCGTCGCGGCCATGCCGTCGATCGAGCGGCTGCGCTTTGTGAACAGTGGCACCGAGGCCGCGATGTCGGCGGTACGGCTGGCCCGGGCCTTTACCGGTCGGGATCGGCTCATCAAGATGGCCGGCGGCTACCACGGGCACGCCGACGCCCTGCTGGTGCGTGCCGGATCCGGCGCAATCGCCCTGCCGGCCAGCGCCGGGGTGACGACAGGCGCCGCCGCGGACACCCTGGTGGTTGAGTACAACGACCTCGACAGCGTGGCGCAGCTGGTGGCCCAGGAAGACATTGCGGCGGTGATCGTTGAGCCGGTGGCCGCCAACATGGGCGTCGTCCTGCCCGAAGGGGGCTACCTCGAGGGCTTGCGCCGCGTGACCTCTCTGCACGGCACGCTCCTCATCTTCGACGAGGTGATCACCGGCTTCCGCCTGGCGCGGGGCGGCGCCCAGGACCGATATGGCGTCGCTCCCGACCTGACGGTGCTGGGCAAGATCATCGGCGGCGGCCTGCCGGTCGGCGCGTATGGGGGTAGCGCGCGGATCATGGACCTCGTTGCGCCCCTCGGGCCGGTCTACCAGGCCGGCACCCTGTCGGGCAACCCCCTGGCCATGGCCGCCGGCTGGGCAACCCTCAGGGAGCTGACGCCATCGGTCTATGGGCAGTTGGAGGAGGCGGGCGCAGCGCTGGAGGCGGGCCTCACGCAGGCCGCTGCCGATGCTGGCGTGCCGGTCCGCCTGACGCGTGCCGGCTCGCTGCTGACTGTCTTCTTCGACGACGATGCGCGCTTTGCTCGCTTCTTCCACGCCATGCTTGAGGCGGCGGTGATGCTGCCGCCGTCGCAGCACGAGGCCTGGTTCCTCTCCGCGGCGCACGGACGAGTGGAGCTCGACGCGACCCTGGATGCGGCGCGAGGCGCATTCGCTGTACTTGGAGATCACCGTGCTTGATGCTCCCGCGCGACCGATGACCGGCGAGGGTCGCTTCCTCGCCGCTCTCCGCCACGAGCAGCCGGACGCCACGCCGGTCTGGTTCATGCGCCAGGCGGGTCGCGCCCTCGCCGAATATCGGGCGCTGCGCGAGCGGTATCCGATCCTGACCCTCGCCAAGACGCCGGAGCTATGCGCCGAGGTCACCCTGATGCCGGTTCGCACCTTTGGCGTGGATGCGGCGGTGCTTTTCGCGGACATCATGCTGCCCTTGGAGCCGATGGGCGTCTCGCTCGAGATCCAGCCCGATATCGGGCCGATCATCCACTACCCGATCCGCTCCCGGGCTGATGTCGATGCTCTGCGACTGATCGAACCGGCCGAGGACGTCGCGTTCGTCATGGAAGCCATCCGCCTGGTGCGTGGCGAGCTCACCGGAAAGCAGGCGGTGATCGGCTTCTCCGGGTCGCCCTTCACGCTGGCCTGCTACCTGATCGAGGGGCGCCCGTCGCGTGACTACGCCATCGCCAAGGCCTTCATGTACCGCGAGCCGGCCGCCTGGCATGGGCTGATGGAGAAGCTGGCCGAGGTGGTGATTCGCTACCTCAACGCCCAGGTGGCGGCCGGGGCGCAGGTGGTGCAGCTCTTCGACTCGTGGGTCGGCGCCCTCTCGCCGGCCGACTACGTGACCTATGTCCAGCCGCACGTCGCACGCATCTTCGCGGCAGTGCGCGGCGCGCCGGCGATTCATTTCGGGACTGGGACAGCCGCGTTGCTGGAGCAGATGGCCGAAGCGGGCGGGGACGTCGTCGGGGTTGATGCGCGCCAATCCCTGGACGTCGCCTGGGAACGGATCGGCTTCGACCGAGGCATCCAGGGCAACCTGGACGCGACCCGGCTGCTTGCCGGATGGGACGCTACGCGGGAAGGGGCGGTGGATGTCTTACGACGCGCCGCGAATCGCCCAGGGCACATCTTCAATCTCGGCCACGGAGTGCTGCCGGACACGGATCCGGATCTGCTCACGCGCCTGGTTGAGCTGGTGCATACCGAAACCGCGCGATGAAGGCTCAGTCGCGGCTCGGCGTGCTGCTGATGACCTATGGCTCGCCGGACGACCTGGATGACATGCCCCGCTACCTGACGGCAGTGCGCGGCGGGCGGGCTCCGTCGCCAGAAGTGATTTCCGAGTTCCGCCGGCGGTATGACGTCATCGGAGGCTCGCCGCTCATCCCGATCACCCAGGCACAGGCAGCCGCAGTGGAGACCAAGCTCCGCGCGGACGGCCTGGACGCGTATGCCGTCGCCGGTATGCGCTTCTCCGAGCCCAGCATTGCAGCCGGCCTGGCTGCCCTGGCGGGGAAGGGCTGCACCGAGGTGGTGGGGATCATCATGAGCCCACAGTTCTCTGGCCTCCTGATGAGTGGCTACGAGCGTGCCCTCAGCGACGCTGCCTCGGCGCTTGGCTCCGACGCACCCGATGTTCGTCTGGCGCCGGCCTGGTATCGGCAGGAGTCCTTTCTGCAAGCCGTGACAATACGAATTCGCGAGGGACTCGAGCGCCTGCCCGCTGTTGAGCGGGATCGCGCGCCGGTGCTGTTGACGGCGCATTCGCTGCCGCGTCGGGTCGCGGAGGCGGAGCCGGGATACCTCGACCAGCTTCGCGAGACGGCTGAGATGGTAGCGGCGCGAGCGGAGCTACCATCGGACCGGTGGCACTTTTGCTGGCAGTCGGCGGGCCATGAGCCGGGAGAATGGATGAAGCCCGACTTTGCCGACCTGCTGCCAGAGCTTCGGGACGGCGGCCATCGGTCCGTCCTTGTCGCCCCCGTCCAGTTCCTTGCCGATCATCTGGAGGTGTTGTACGACATCGACATCGGAGCCCAAGCTCAAGCGCAAGAGGCCGGGATGGCGTTTGCGCGGATCGATTCCCTGAACGTCATGCCCGAGTTTGTGGCCGCTCTCTGCGCGGTTGCTTCTTCTCCCTCTTCCCCTTCGGCTGATTGACGAGAAAGGAGAGGAGCCCCTCCGCGACGACGCGAACCCGGACACGCGTCGGCTGGCTTCGGCTCCGCAGCCGGCGAGCCTGGTACCGGGGAGTATTCTCGGGAGCGACCGAAGGATTCGCCGCCCGCCAAGCGACTAACTGCCAATGACGATGCGGACGAGTCCCGGCGCGGAGCTGGTGAGCTTGAACACCATCATTGCGGACGAGGCCGCATTCGAGGTCTGGTACGAGCTGGCTCTTCCGCGCGTCTACCGATATCTGCTGGCACGCTGCGGCGGTGACGCGGATCTCGCCGAGGAGCTGACGCAGCAGACCTTCGTCGAGGGGGTCCGGCGGCGAGCGAGCTTCGACGGCCGATCCGACCCCGTGACCTGGCTGTGTGGGATCGGGCGCCACAAGCTGGTCGACCACTTCCGTAAATCCCGTCGTGATACTGAGCGCCAGCTCCGCATCGTGTCCGAATGGTCGGCGGGACAATCTCAGGCATGGTCGCAGCAGGAGCTGCGCTCGAGTGTCGAGACGGCACTCGCGAAGCTCCCGGGCGAGCAACACATCGTCATGATCCTGCGCTACCTGGACCAGATGCCGGTGCGCGAGATCGCCTCCACCATCGGCCGATCTGAAAAGGCCACCGAATCCCTCCTCTCTCGAGCGCGCGACGCGTTCCGTCGTGCCTATGGAGTCCAGACCGATGAATGATGAGCAGCTGACGCGTCTCTTCCGTTCGCTCGACGAGCCTGCCGAGCCGCGTGCGGCCTTCGCCGATTCCCTCTTCGCCGACCTCGAGCGCATGACCTCGGGGGCAATCATTCGCAGGCGGACCTCCGTGCGATGGCTGCTTGTCGCCGCTACGCTGCTGCTCGTCGCGAGCTTGGGCGCGGCATTGGCGGTGGGCAGCGGCCTCATCAAGCTGCCGTTCGTCGTGGACGTCGTCTCGCCGACCCCGTCGGCAAGCGCCACCACACTGGGCAGCGGCACTCCCGCGCCCAGCTCAAGCACATCGACAACGCCGACTGCCAGCCCGTCACCGGCCGCCAGCGCGATTGTGATCGACGGCCTCGCCAAGTCGACCGTCGACGGTCTGACGGTCCGCGCTACCCCGGGTACCGCGGGTGCCCGGCTCGGGACGATCGACACGGGTGAGATGGGGTTCGTACTGGCTGGACCGGTCAGCGCGGACGGGTACGCGTGGTACCAGCTTGCGGCTCTTGGGCTCCCGCCGAACGCGGGTTGTGAACCGCCCTTCCTGACGACCCCGTTCAACTGCCCCGACTGGTTGGGCTGGGTGGCTGCCGGCCAGCCCGGTCAGCCATGGCTCGAGGCTACGACCCTGCCGTGTCCGGCATCGCCGATGAACCTCGACGCGCTCGTGAACGCGCCCCCACCGCTGGGACCCCGCACCGCGCTGGAACGGCTGGCGTGCTACGGGTCCACCTCGATCCGCGTCCGCGGGTGGTGGCCGCAGATCCCGGCTGGCGACGGGCTGGGTGGCCTGTGCGGGCCTCCGGTGAACCCCAACCCGTTCTGGCTGGTCTGCCAGAACCTCAACTACAACGGACTGGTCATCTCGGAGAGCGCTGGGTTCGAGGGTGTCGGACTGAAGGTCAGCATCGATCCCGCCACCGGCGTGACGATGCCGCCTCGCGGACAATGGGTTGAGGTACTTGGCCACCTGGACGATCCGGCCGCTCGCGACTGCGCTCCGCTCTCCGGTACGGGCGGAGAGCAAGATCCGGTCAGGGTGGTGCTGACATGCCGCAGTGAGCTCGTCGCGGAGTCCGTCACGCCAGTCGCCGGACCGTACTGATCGGCCGGCACCTGACTGAGCCGATCAAGCGATCGATCCTACGTCCGTGTGGCCGGCGAGCCCCCCTAGGGTGCGTATTCGGCGTCGGGATCAGCCGGTTCCGGTTGCGGCCTTTCCTTGACGAGCCTCGTAGTGAAGGACGAGCTCACCGTACGGCATGTTCGTCGCCGAGAGGAGCTTCAGGTTCGTTTGAGTAGTCATGGGGAACCAGTAGCGAGGTCCTCGTCCGAACACGACGGGCATGATGAGGAACCAGTAGTCGTCGGCCAGATTGAGGCGTATCACCTCGTGGATGAGCCGAGGTCCGCCTTCGGGGATGATGTTCCCACCCCTCTCTTGCTTCAGCGTCGCCACGATCTTCGCAAGGTCGCCACTCATCAATCGGGAGTTCGCCCAGCTGAGGTGCTTCAGCCGGTGGGATAGACAGACCTTCTCGACCCGCTCGAGGAAGTGCGAGTAGTCGAAGAGGAACTTCGGGGCGTCGGGCTTCCGCGCCTGGAGTGAATGCACCCGTCGGTGGCCCGTGAACGAGCGACGGCCCATGACGACGGTCGTGACGTCGGCGTAGCGATCGGTCCACATCCTCCGGAAAAACTCCTCCGGATCGTCCCGATTCCCCGTGGGGAGGTCGTATCCTGGGTACTCTGGGAATTCGCCGCGTCCATCGATGGTCATGTACAGATTGGCCGTGACTTTTCTCGTCATCCGAGAATCCTTCCTCACCGCGACTGTCGAATTCGCGTCAAAGCTCCGGGCCACATACCGGGTACCGCGAGCCTAGCACCGGGCGGCCAGGCCGAGCGTTCAGTCTTCCCGCTCCCCCTATACCCCCGAGTTGATTGACCCTCCCCACGCTCGCTGATAGACTCCGCAGGCTTTCGCGCGGGTTCCGCGTGAGTTCAGAGCAGAGTGGAGGCGAGACGTTTGGCAGAGGTCCGCGTGGGCGAGAACGAGTCGTTCGAGAGCGCACTGCGCCGCTTCAACAAGAAGATCCAGCAGTCGGGGATCCTGGCTGAGGCGCGGCGCCGCGAGCACTACGAGAAGCCCAGCGTGAAGCGGAAGCGCAAGGAAGCCAAGAAGCGCAAGGTAACCCGCGAATAACCGCCAGCCGCTCCCGTCAGACTCCAGCGGGCCTCCGGTCGAACTGACAGACCGATGACGCCCGCCAGCGATCAACCGATGACCCTGCAGGACCGGATCGAGTCCGCCATGCGCGACGCCATGCGCGCCCGCGACGAACGCCGCACCCAGACCCTGCGGATGGCGATGTCGGCTGCCCATAACCGCGAGATCGAGCTGGGCCGATCACTGGCGGATGAGGACTACGTCGACATCCTCTCCAAGCAGGTCAAGCAGCGCCGCGAGAGCATCGAGGCCTTCCGGGCGGGCGGCCGCGACGCGATGGCCGCCAACGAGGAGGCGGAGGCCGCCATCCTCGCCGAGTTCCTGCCAGAACCCCTTTCAGCCGACGAGCTGGAATCCATCGTCCGCGCCGCGATCGCCGAGACCGGCGCCTTGTCGCCCGCCGACCTCGGCAAGGTGATGGGCAGGGTCGTGCCGCAGACAAAGGGGCGCGCCGACGGAAAGGCCGTCTCCGACCTCGTGCGCCAGCTGCTGGGCGGCGGCTGAGCGATGTTCATCCCACGCACGCTGGCGAGCACCGAGTCCACCGGACGCGGGGCCTGGGCGCGCGCCGCGATCGTCGGCGGCTTCCTGGCGGTGGCCATCTTCGCGATCCTGAGCGTCAACATCGGCGGGGAGCAGGTGAACCTGGCGGTCGGCGACGTGGCCAAGACCGACATCACGGCGCCGCTCACCCGCAGCTTCGTGAGCGACTCGCTGACCCAAGCTGCTCGAACGGCGGCGGCCGACTCCGTCGCGCCGGTCTACGTCGAGATCGCTCCTCGCGCCGATATCCGCGACCGGCAGCTGAACCAATACGACAGCGTCGCCCGTTCGGTGCTCTCCATCCTCGACCAGCGCGATAAGGGCACGATCGACGCCAACGTGGTGCGAAGCCGCCTAACGGCGGCGCTGCCCGGCTTCTCCGATGATCAGATCACCTCGCTGTCGACCCTGGCGGCCGACACCTGGACCCAGATCACCGACGCCGGACGCACCGTCCTGGACGCCACGCTTGCCGGAGAGGTCCGTGACGACCTGCTGGCCGATTCCCGGCAGCAAGTCCGCACCAACATCACCAACGACCTGCCGCAGCCAGAGCGGGAGATGGCCGGCGACCTTGCCGCCGCCCAGGTGGAGCCGAACATGCAGCAATCCGCCGCCAGGACGGCGAGCGCCCGGGCCGCGGCGAGCAACGCTGTGGCCGATATCGTGGTGGACGTTCGCCAGGGTGAGATCGTGGTTCGTGAGGGCGACCCGATCACCCCGCTCATCGTGGAGAAGCTCGAGCAGCTGGGCCTGACCCGGCCACGGCTCGAGGCCGCTGCCCTCGCCGGCCACGCCCTCATTGCGATCCTGATCGCCGCCCTGCTGGTCGCCTTCCTGTGGCGCTTCGAGCCGGCGATCTGGTTCCGCAACAGCTCGCTGCTCCTCTTCCTGCTGGCGCTGCTCGGCACGGCACTGGCGCTGCGCATCTCGGCCGACCGCGCGCTGTGGGCCTATGTCGTCCCCAGCGCGGCCACCGTGCTCCTGACCGCCATCCTCCTCGACGGCGCCGCCGGGGCGGCCATGGCGCTCGCCCTCGCGGTGCTCGCCGGAGTCATGAACCAGGACGCCTTCGGCCCGGCGATGTACACGCTCGCCGGCGGGCTTGCCGCGGTCATCACCATCGTGCGGGCGGAGCGGCTGAACGTCTTCGTGAGGGCGGGAGTCGCCATCGGGCTCAGCAACATCGCGGTCCTGACCGCCTTCAACCTGATCGAACATGTCGACCTGGCGGGGATCCTGCAGGGCCTGGCGGCTGGCACTGTGAACGCGGCCCTGGCTGTCTTCCTGGCGGTCGGCTCGTTCGCCGTGCTCGGCAACCTGTTCGGGATCATGACCGTCTTCCAGCTGCTCGAGCTGGCCAATCCCTCGTCCCGCCTCCTGCGCAGGCTGCTGATGGAGACGCCCGGGACCTACCACCACAGCGTGATGGTCGGCAACCTGGCCGAGCGCGCCGCAGAGACGATCGG
The DNA here is from genome assembly GCA_036564495.1 of Candidatus Limnocylindria bacterium. Lineage (GTDB taxonomy): Bacteria > Chloroflexota > Limnocylindria > QHBO01 > QHBO01 > CF-167. The sequence continues at coordinate 578 of DATCOX010000021.1, read as the reverse complement.
CGCGGACCCGCTCCTGGCCCGCGTGGCGGCCTATTACCACGACATCGGCAAGATGAAGAACCCCCTGGCCTTCATCGAGAACCAGGCCGGGGCGCACAACATCCACGACGACCTGACCCCCGAGTCGAGCGCTCGGATCATCGCCGGCCACGTGCGCGACGGGATCGACCTCGGCTACGAGTTCGGGCTGCCGGTCCAGATCATCGGCTTCATCCCGCAGCACCACGGCACGAGCGTGATGAGCTACTTCTACGGCAAGGCGCTGCGTGAGCTCGGCGGTGACGAGGAGGTCGCCGCGCGTGACCGCTACCGCTACCCCGGGCCTAAGCCGCAGAGCCGCGAGGCGGCGATCCTGATGTTGGCCGATGGAGTGGAGGCATCGGTCCGGTCGCTGGAGGAGAAGGACGAGGTCTCGATCCGGGCCATGGTCAACCGGATCGTGGATGCGCGGGTCGAGGATGGTCAGCTCGACGAGGCGGAGCTGACACTCCGGAACCTCTCGCAGATCAAGGAGGCCTTCGTCCAGCAGCTGCTCGGGATGTACCACACCCGCATCCAGTACCCCGACAACGTCGTCC
>DATCOX010000014.1:0-10358 GCA_036564495.1 Candidatus Limnocylindria bacterium | reverse complement strand
GCTGGCGGACTTCCGCTCCGGCAAGATCCAGTTCCTGATCGCGACCAACGTGGCGTCACGCGGCCTGGACATCACCGACCTGCCCTTCGTCCTCAATTACGACATCCCCGAGGATGCGGACACGTACGTGCACCGCGTCGGCCGCACCGCCCGCGCCGGCCGCGAGGGGACCGCCATCACGCTGGTCGGCGAGTGGGACCTCGACGCCTGGGAGCAGATCCGCAAGGAGGTCGGGGTCGAGGTCGAAGAGGGCGAGCTCCAGCTCTACAACCGATCCTGATCTGACCCCTCCTCGCCCAGCGCGCTACCCTTGCCGCGCATGACGAGGCCGCAGCCAATCCCTTCGGCGCTCGACGCGAAGGCCCTCGCCGAGGTCCGCCGCGTGGGCCAGGCGGACCTGATGGTCGGCATCCCCAGCTTCGGCAACGCCGACACGATCGGCTTCGTGGTGCGTGCCGCGACGGCCGGGATGGTGCAGTACTTCCCCGACCTCAAGCCAATCCTGGTCAACTCCGACGGCGGCTCGCCCGATCACACCCCTCGCGTGGCGATCACCGCCGAGAGCCCCGAGTACATCGAGAAGATCATCCTCGTCAGCCCGCGCCACAAGCTGCGCCGGATCACGTTCACGTACCACGGGCTCTCGGGCAAGGGGACCGCGGTGCGCGCCCTGTTCGAGGTGGCGCGCGAGCTCGGCGTGAAGGCGATGGTGATGGTCGACTCGGACCTGCGCAGCATCGCCCCCGAGTGGATCGAGCTCCTGGCCGGGCCGATCCTGAAGGGCGGCTACGACTTCGTGGCTCCCCTGTACTCGCGCTACAAGTACGACGGCACGATCACCAACGCTATCGCCTATCCGCTCACCAGGGCTCTCTATGGCGCTCGCATCCGGCAGCCGATCGGCGGGGAGTTCGCGGTCAGCGCCGACCTCGTGCAGCGTTATCTGGAGCTCGACACGTTCGACGACCTGACCGCCCGTTTCGGGATCGACGTGTGGATGACCCATTCGGCGATCAACGAGGGGTTTGCCGTGTGCCAGACACGGCTCGGCGCGAAGATCCACGACGCCAAGGATCCGGCCGGCGACCTGGGGCCGATGTTCCGCCAGGTGGTCGGCACGCTCTTCCGCCTGGCCGGCCGCTACGAGGACCGATGGCTCAAGGTCCGGGGCTCGCATGCCATCCCCGAGTACGGATTCGAGCGGGTCATCGCGCCGGAGGTGGTGCAGGTCAACCACGCCAAGCTGGTCGACACGTTCGAGACGGCGCGCCTCTCGCAGGTCGAGGCGTGGGAGCAGATCCTCTCTCCTGAGCAGCTCGCCCGGGTCATGTCGGTCGAGATCCCGGCCACGCCGGAGGCCTTCCACTTCCCGGCCGACCTGTGGATCCGCTGCCTGTATGACGCCCTGGTCGCTTACAACCGGCCGGGCGCCGACCGCGAGCGGCTGCTGGCGGCGCTCACCCCGCTCTACTTCGGGCGAACGGCTGGGTTCATCGCCGAGACGATCGACATGACGACCGACCAGGCTGAGCGCGTGATCGAGGCTGTGGCGCGCGAGTTCGAGGAGCTCAAGCCGTACCTGGTGACCCGCTGGCGCGAGATGCGCGCGCAGGCCGCCGGCTGATGCCGACCCGCCGGCGCGAGCCGTACCGGATCCTGCTGCCGCTCGCCAACCCGCGCACGGCTCGCGACCTGGTCCGCATCGGCGCCGGGATCGGCCAGGGCCGGCGGACCGAGATCACCGCGCTCGGCATCGTCGAGGTGCCAGAGGGGGTGTCGCTCAGCGAGGGGGCGACCCACGCCCGCACTGCGCGGCGCCTCCTGCAGCGCGTCCTCGACTTCGGCGACGAGGAGGGGGTCGAGATCCGGACGATGGTCCGCATCGGCCGTCGTGCCGCCGACGGCGTGATTGAGGCGGTCGGCGAGGAGAACGCGGATCTGCTCATCTTCGGCTGGGGCGGCCCGCAGTCGGCAGCGGTGGCAGCCCGCTCCGGCTCGTCGCCGGGCAGCCGGCCCGGGGAATCGGCGGTCTTTTCCCCGACCATCGACGCGGTCGTGCGCGAGTCGCCGTCCGACATCGCCGTCGTCAAGCAGCGCGGGCTCGAGAACATCAGCTCGATCCTGGTGCCGGTCCGCGGCGGCCCACACGCCGAGCTGGCGATGCGCCTCGCCCGCGACCTGGGCAAGCGCTTCGGCGCGCAGGTGGTGGTCCTCCACGTCGTCCCCAAGGGGATCGGGGAGCGCGCGCTGCACCGCGAGCAGCTGGCGCTCGAGCGATTCGTCGCCGAGCACCGCCGCGGGCGGCGGGTGACCGGCATCCTGCGCGAGGCGGCGTCGGTGCGCGCCGCCATCCTGCGCGAGGCGAACAACCACCAGCTGGTGGTGATGGGCGCGTCGGCCAACCCCTCGAGCGCCACGCCCGACGGGCGGTTCCTGTTCGGCGTCGTCGCCGAGGCGGTCGCCTCCCGCGCCAGGCCGACAGTAGTGGTGGTCAAGACCAAGCAGGAGCTGGCCATCTCGACCTTCGACGCGCTGCGCGCCGCGGAGGGGTCGCTGCCGGCGGCGGACGCCTTCGTCGAGGACAGCCGCTCGCTGCCGACGGTCGTGGACCGTTGGTTCGCCGAGAACACGTTCCACGCCTCCGAGTTCCGCGACGTGGCCAAGCTGGTTGAGCTGAAGGAGAAGCAGGGGCTGACGATCAGCCTGGGGCTGCCGGCGTTGAACGAGGAGAAGACGATCGGCCTCGTGATCAAGCGGGTCAAGTCCGCGCTCATGGATCGCGTCCCGCTCCTCGACCAGCTGGTCGTGATCGACAGCGACAGCACTGACCGAACGCGCGAGATCGCCGCGGAGCTGGGCGTGCCGGTGGTGCGCCACTCGCGGATCCTGCCGGACGAGGGCTCGTTCGTCGGCAAGGGCGAGGCGCTCTGGAAGAGCCTCCATGTCCTCGACGGCGACATCGTGGCCTGGATCGACACCGACATCCGCAACATCCAGCCGCGCTTCGTGCACGGGCTGATCGGGCCGCTCCTGCGCGAGCCGCGGATCCAGTACGTGAAGGGCTTCTACCGGCGCCCGATCCGCCAGGGCGTGACCCTCTTCGCCGAGGGCGGCGGACGCGTGACCGAGCTGATGGCGCGGCCGCTCATCAACCTCTTCTTCCCCGAGCTGTCGGGGATGATCCAGCCGCTCTCCGGCGAGTACGCCGGGCGGCGGGCGCTGCTCGAGTCGCTTCCCTTCTTCACCGGCTACGGGGTGGAGATCGGCCTCCTGATCGACATCGCTGACGCGGCGGGGCTGTCGGCGATCGGCCAGGTCGACCTCGAGCGGCGGATCCACCGCAACCAGCCGCTCTCCAACCTGTCGCAGATGAGCTTCACGATCCTGCAGGCGGCGATCAGCAAGCTCGAGGAGCGACATCGGATCGAGCTGCTGACCGAGGTCGGTCGCGGGATGAAGGTGATCGGGCAGGAGAAGGACCGATTCAACCTCGAGGTCCGTGAGGTCGCCGACTCGCTTCGGCCGCCGATCCGCAGCGTGGCCGCCTACCAGGAGCGGCGCCGCGCCCTGAAGCAGGGCTGATGGCCGGGCCGCTGCGCGTCGTCGTCGCCCCCGACTCGTTCGGCGGCGCCCTCGACTCCGTGGCGGTGGCCGGCGCGATCGCGGCAGGCTGGCTGCGCGCCCGGCCCGGCGATGACGTCGTCCGCGCCCCGATGGCCGATGGCGGGGAGGGGACGCTGGCGGCGGTCGCAGCCGCCCTGGGCGAGCGCGCCGTGCGGCGATCGGTGGCCACGCAGGACCCCCTCGGCCGCCCGATCACGGCCGACTACCTCCTCATCGAGGGAGGGCGCACCGCCTTCGTCGAGATGGCCGCAGCGTCGGGGCTGGCGCGGCTGGCGGTCGAGGAGCGTACCGCGGAGTCGGCGCGCATCGCGAGCAGCCGCGGCACCGGCGAGCTGATCCGGAGCGCCCTCGACACCGGCGTCCGGCGGCTCATCCTGGGGCTCGGCGGCTCGGCAACCAACGACGGCGGTTCCGGACTGCTGGCCGCCCTGGGCGTGCGGTTCCTCGACCTGGCCGGGGAGGAGCTTCCGCCCGGCGGTGCAGCGCTCGCCGACCTGATCGTGATCGACCCGTCCGGCCTCGATCCGCGCCTGGCAAGGGTCGAGGTGGTGGTCGCCTCGGACGTGACCAACCCCCTCACCGGGCCGGCGGGCGCCGCCGCGACCTACGGTCCCCAGAAGGGGGCCGATGCAGCGGCCGTCGCGGACCTCGACGCCGCGCTCGGGATTTACGGGACGGCGATCGAGGCGGCGACCGGTCGCGCCGTGGCGGAGCTCCCGGGAGCCGGGGCGGCGGGCGGGACCGGAGCGGCCCTGCTGGGCTTCACGGGCGCCACGCTGCGGCCGGGGATCGACGTGGTGGCCGAGATGGCAGGCCTCTCGACCGCCCTCGAGACGGCCGGCCTCGTGATCACCGGCGAGGGTCGCGCGGACGAGCAGACGCTCGCCGGAAAGGCGGCGATGGGCGTTGCGCTCCTGGCCGGGAAGCGGGGGATCCGCGTCGTGCTGCTGTGCGGCACCCTCGGCCCCGGCTCCGAGGCGCTCGAGGCCTCCGGCCTCTTCGAGCTGATTCAGCCGGTCGCCGATCGGCCGATGAGCCTGGCCGAGGCCATGGCGGACACGGAGCGGCTGCTGATGAACGCCGCCGAGCGCTTGGCGGCGAGCGTTGGGATCGGGCTCGCGCTGGCCGAGCGGTGACCGTTCGCCGCCGCAGAGGACCAAGCGCGCAGAAATTGGCGGCCGATCGCCGCGCCCGGCGGCGCCTGGTCGACGTGGTGCTCGATCGGCTCGGCGATCGTTACGGGCAGCCCACCTGGGCGGGCCCGCGCGTGGATCCGGTAAGCGAGCTGGTGCTCACGATCCTCTCCCAGAACACCGCCGACATCAACTCGTTCCGCGCCTTCACCGCGCTCCGGGCTCGCTTTGCCGGCTGGCCGGAGGTGCTGGCCGCTCCGCTCGACGAGCTCGAGGAGGTGCTGCGGCCCGGTGGCCTGGCCCCGACGAAGTCACGCCGCATCCAGGCGGTGCTGGCGGAGGTCCACGACGCCACCGGCGGCAGCTGGGACCTGTCGTTTCTCGGCGAATGGCCGCTGGAGGAGGCGCGCGCCTGGCTCACCGATCTGCCCGGAATCGGCCGCAAGACGGCGGCGATCGTGCTCCTCTTCGGCTTCGGGCGTCCCGCCCTGCCGGTGGACACGCACGTGCATCGCGTGGCGCTGCGCCTGGGTCTGATTCCGCCCGGGACCGATGTCGAACGGGCGCACCTCCTCCTCGAGGCGGCCCTCCAGCCGGACGAGATGTACCCGTTCCACGTCGAGCTGGTCCGGCATGGACGCGACACGTGCCGCGCCCCGCGCCCGATCTGCGGACTCTGCCCGCTCACCGACGTCTGCCCGTACTACGACCTTGCCCGCCGTGGGAAGGCACCGATGGCGCCGATCCCGCGCGGCGGTCCGCTGGACGAGGGTGCGCCTCGATACCACGAAGAGCTGATCCACGGCTGGGCTCCGCCGGAGCGCCGCGGCTGACGGCGCTTGGCATGGCCGCGGCCCGGTCTGTTACGCGGCTGTAATAGCCGCCTCGCTTCAATCCAGCGAGCAGCACTTCAAGCTGTGATGAGGAGGCTTGGGAATGACACTCGAACCTGGCGGCATCATTGCGTGGCTCGTCGTCGGGCTGGTCGCCGGCTGGCTGGCCGGCGTGGTCATGAAGGGCGGGGGCTACGGCGTCCTCGGCGACATCGTGGTCGGGATCGTGGGCGCCTTCGTCGGCGGCTTCGTCTTCTCCCTGATCACCGGGGGCGGGACCGCCGGCTTCTGGGGGAGCATTGCGATCGCGTTCGTCGGGGCCGTGATCCTGATCGCGATCGTCCGCGCCCTTCCGGGCCGTTCACCCGTCTGACCTCCATCGGCTGCGCGAGGGCGACTCCCTCTTCCCTCGCGCGGCCGACCATTCCGGAGGGCTGGTAGACTTCGGCCCCGCCGCGTTCGGGCCGAAGTAGCTCAGCGGTAGAGCAACGGTTTCGTAAACCGTCGGTCGTGGGTTCGAGTCCCACCTTCGGCTCCACGTTCCGCACCGAGTCGCGGGCAGGCCGCGGTCCCAGCACTAGGATGCCTGCATGCCGGCACCTCGGATCGAGTGGCGCCCGCTGGGCGAGACCGTGGCCATCGCGGTTGCGGCGCTCGCGGCAGCGTCTGTCGGCGCGTTCCTGCTCGAAGCTCGCGGCGGGGTTCAGGACGCCTCGGCGGTGTTCCTGCTGGCCGTGGCCTTCGTCGCCTACCTGCGCGGCAGCTGGGCGGCGGTCGCCACGTCGATCGGTGCATTCCTCACCTATAACTTCCTGTTCGTGCCCCCTCGGTTCACCTTCGAGGTCGCCGATGCGCAGCGCCTCCTGAACCTGTTCCTTCTCCTTGTCGTGGGGATAGCCATCGGACGGCTGACGGGGCTGCAGCGAGATCAGGCGCGCCGCGCGGAGCTGCGGGAGCGCGACGCACGATCCCTATTTACGATCAGTCGTGCGATTGCCTCGGCCAAGCGAACCACCGACGCGCTCCCGGTCCTCGTTGCGACCCTGGCTCGCGAGACCCGCATGGAGCGCGTCTGGATCGGCCTTGGTGGTACCTGGCCACAGGAGCAGGTGGTTGCTGACACGGGCGGTCGCGCGGACCTGCCGGCGTCAGGCTCGCATAGCCTGCTGCGAGGCGACGGCGAGGGGAGCCAGCCCGTCTGGTTGCGGCTCAGCCCGCCCGGCCCGCCCGGCGGCTCACGTGGGGAGGGCCTGTCGCTCTTCCGGCTCGAGCTGTCCGACGGAACGTCGGCCATCGGGTCGCTGTGGGCACAGCGCGACCCGCGAGTTGGAATCCCACGCGAGGAAGAGACCCGCCTCTTGGCGGCAGCGGGCGATCAGATCGGGCAAGGGATCGGGCGCGACCGACTCGCGGACCAGGCCACCGAGCTGGAGGTGGCGCGGCGCAGCGAGGAGCTGAAGACGGCGCTGCTCGACTCGGTATCGCACGACCTGCGCACTCCATTGGCCACGATCCGCGCTACTGCGGGCACGCTTGCCGACCCGATGGTCCCGATCGATCCCGGCAAGGCGCGGGCGATGGCGCTCTCCATCGACGCAGAGGCCGATCGGCTCGCCCGGCTGGTTGGCGACCTCCTCGACATGAGCCGGATCTCCGGCGGTGCACTGCGACCTCAGCCGGAGCCGATGACGCTCTCCGACGTCGTCCTGCCAGCCGTGGAGCGGGCACGCGACCGGCTCGACCACCGCAGCATTGACGTGCAGGTCAGTGGCGATCTGCCGCCGGTTCTGGTCGACCAGGTGCTGGCAGGCCAGATCGTGGACAACCTCCTCGACAACGTCGCTAGGTACGCGGACCCCGAGGCCCCCGTCCGCGTTGCGGCGGTCCGCGACGGCGACTACGTCCTGCTGCGGATCGAGGACGGCGGTCCGGGGGTCGCGGCGGAGGCCCTCCCCCATCTCTTCGAGAAGTTCTACCGCGTCCCGGCTCGCCGCGGCGCGGCCCGCACAGGGACAGGGCTTGGGCTGGCGCTGGTCAAGGGCCTGGCCGAGGCGATGGGAGGCACGGCCTCCGCGTCTGCCAGCGATCTCGGCGGACTGGCGATCGACATCTCCCTGCCCATTGCCGCGGACGCCCCACAGTGACGGAACGTCGCGCCAGCATCCTGCTGGTGGAAGACGATCCGCAGACGCGGTCTGCGCTCGCAGGCAACCTGGAGGGACGCGGCTTCGGCGTTCGCAGCGCTTCGGATGGCGAGGAGGCGCTCGTGCTCTGGGAGCTGCGTCGCCCTGACCTCGTCCTGCTCGACCTGGGGCTGCCCGGAATCGACGGCCTCGGGGTCCTTCGGCGCCTGCGCCGGGATGCCACGACCCCGATCATCATTCTCTCTGCGCGCGGGGAGGAGCGGGACAAGGTCGAAGCGCTCGACATCGGCGCCGACGACTACCTGGTCAAACCGTTCGGAATGGCCGAGCTCCACGCTCGGGTGCGTGCCGCGCTGCGCCGGACCCTGGCTAGCGCGGTGGACCCCAGCGGTGCCATCCAGATCGGGCTGCTGCGGCTCGAGCCGGAGCGACGGCGCGTCACGGTCGCCGGCAGGGAGGTCCGACTCACGCCCCGCGAGTACGAGCTGCTCAAAGTGCTCCTCGCGCACGCCGGGCGAGTCGTGACGAGCGGTCGTCTGCTCCGTGCCGTGTGGGGCAGCGCGTATGCCGAGGAGGCTCACTACGTTCACGTCTATGTCGGTCAGATCCGGCACAAGATCGCCGAGCATGACCAGGCGGGGACGCTGCGGGATCTGCTGGTGACCGAGGCGGGCGTGGGTTACCGGGTCGCACCGTTGACCGAGGATGATTCTTGAGCGTTTCTTGAGCGCCCGGCGGCCAGCACCAGGCAGTTCCCTCTTGGACGGGCTGCGACGCTGGTCGCATGTCACGTACGACACGGCGTAGCCGCGCCGACGCCCGGGCGACGCTCGAGCATGAGCTGGCCCTGGTAGAGGGGTCCATCGCCCTTCTGGCTGCCGGCGGGGCGGCGCGGGTGACCCTGACCGGGCTGCAGTTCGCCGAGAGGATCCTGCCGACCGCTCAACGGGCGGCGCGCAGCCGCAACGTGGTCGTGCGCCCTCTCTGGCATTCGGAGGCCGGCAGCTGCGATATTGCGGTAGAGCCCCTTGCGTGATCGGTCCCCTCGGGGCGCCGCGCGGGCTGAATCCGGCGGCGCGCATCTGACTCTTCGCGGAAGCAAGCCCGGGGACCGGCGAGTCCACGTTCGACCGGCCACGTCCAGGTACTTCCGCTATACGGGCCCCGGCGTCATCGCCGCACGCCTGGCGGCGGATGAGCCGCGCACGACAGGCGAGCGCTGGCTGAGCGGGATTCGACGCGTCCTCTTCGGCCGGCCGCTCTCATCAGAGGAGGAGCTCGCCGAGCGGCTACCAATCTGGAAGGCGCTCCCCGTCTTCTCGTCGGACGTCATGTCATCGGTTGCGTATGCCACCGAGGCCAGCCTGTACACACTCCTGGCGGCGGGGACGGCAACGTTCTGGCTGATCATGCCGATCTCCGGTGTCATCGTGGCGGTGCTGGCACTGGTCACGATCTCGTACCGGCAGACGATCCGGGCCTACCCCAACGGTGGGGGGAGCTACATCGTCGCGCACGCGAATCTGGGTGAGCTGCCGGGGCTGGTGGCGGCTGCCGCGCTCCTGGTCGACTACGTCCTGACCGTCGCGGTCAGCGTCTCGGCCGGGGTCTTCGCGCTGACCTCGCTCTTCCCGAGCCTCAACGGGATCGACATCCAGCTGATCGTCTTCTTCATCCTGCTCGTGATGGTGATCAACCTCCGCGGGCTTCGCGAGAGCGGCACGGCATTTGCCTCGCCGACCTACGTCTTCCTGGTGCTCACCCTCTCGCTGATCGCCATCGGTGTGGTCCGCACGCTCATCGGCGATGCCCCGGTCGTCTCTGGCGTCGTGCCCGCTACAGGCATCGCCCCCGAGTCGCTGGGCCTCCTCCTCGTGATGCGCGCCTTCGCCGATGGGTGCTCAGCCATGACCGGCACCGAGGCGGTCACCAACGGCGTGCCGGCGTTCAAGCCGCCGGAATGGAAGAACGCGCGGACCACGATGGCGATCATGTCGATCCTGCTGGCGACGATGTTCATCGGGACGTCATTCCTGGCGCGCGTCGCTGGCGCGATGCCCAGCAACTCCGAATCCGTGCTCTCGCAGATCGGCCGATCGGTCTTCGGCCCAGGCCCCGCGTGGTGGCTCCTGCAGCTCTCGACGACCGGGATCCTTATCCTGGCGGCGCAGACGAGCTTCGCAGACTTCCCCCGGCTCTCCTCGATCCTCGCCAAGGACGGCTACTTCCCGCGCCAGTTCGCGTTCCGCGGCGAGCGCCTCGCCTTCAACGCGGGGATCATCGTGCTCGCGGCGCTCTCGATCGTCCTGGTGGTCGCCTTCCAGGGCCGCACGGAACGCCTCATCCCGCTCTACGCGGTTGGCGTCTTCACCGCGTTCACGCTCTCGCAGGCGGGGATGGTGCGGCACTGGTTCCTGGAGCGAACCCCGGGGTGGCGCCGCTCCGCCGTGCTGAACGGCGTGGGCGCAGTGACCACGCTGATCGTGGTGGTGATCTTCGCGATCGCGAAGTTCGCCCTGGGAGCGTGGATCGTCATCGTGATCGTGCCGGCGCTCGTGGGGGCCATGCTGTTCGTCAAGCGCGAATATCGCGAAGAGAGCCGCGGGCTGGCGGTCCGTCCCGAC
>DATCOX010000133.1:0-3147 GCA_036564495.1 Candidatus Limnocylindria bacterium | reverse complement strand
GCGTCCCGGATCCGGACGACGCCGCGCCGATCGTGATCCGCTCGTACCTCGCCGCCTACGGTCCGGCCACGAGCGACCAGATCCGCAACTGGCTGGCCCGTGGCCGGGTCAGCATCCGACGCCTGCGCGCCTGGGTCGCAGTGATGGGCGACCAACTCACGCAGGTCGAGGTGGACGGTGAGCCGGCCTGGATCCGGGCTGAGGATCTCGACGAGCTGGCAGACGCTCGTCCGAGCTCATCCGTGCGGCTGCTCCCCGGGTTCGACGAGTACGTGCTCGGGCCGGGCACGGACGATGGGCGGGTCCTCGCAGCGCCGCGGCGGTCGGCGGTGAGTCGAACCGCCGGGTGGATCTCACCGGTCGTCGTGTCCCATGGCAGGGTCGCGGGCACCTGGCAGCTCGACGGCGAGGTCCTGCGGGTCAGTTGGTTCCGCGAGGCCGGCCGTACCCCGCAGCGAGCGATCACTGGGGAGGTCGCGCGCCTCTCGGCGATCCTCGGACGGGAGCTGGGCTCAATCGTCAGCCTCGCCTAGCGCCGGCGCTGCTGCCGCCAGGCTTCGAGCTCCTCGGGCTTGACGTTCGCCCACGGGTCGTAGTCCGGATCGGGAGACTCGGCGGCCGGCCGCTCCTGCTCGGGGACGTGACGGAGATTGACGCGGACCCGGTACCAGAGCGACGAGCGGCCGCGCATCCCGTCGATCAGCACATCGTCCTCGGCGAGCAGCTTCGCGGCCGCGGGATGTCGCTTCTTCCAGCGTTCCAGCCCGGCGAGCGCATCCTCCTTCTTCCTTGCCTGCCCGATTACGAGGAGCGGCTGGGTGGATCGACGGCGCCCGGTGGGTGAGACGGTTCCGTCCCCGCGCCGCAGCGATGCGGAGGGCAGCGGCGGCGCAACCGATCCGAGCCTTCCCTTCGGCGCCTTGGGGTCTGTCGGCTGCCCCGGATCGGGCATGCGTCGCTTGGACGGCTGGACCCGCGGCGGCTCGCCGGGCTGCTTCGCGTAGTTCGGCGGCCACGGCGCATCGCCGACGCCGCTCGCCTCGTTGCGGGCGGAGAGCTCGAGCAGGGCCTCCAGCGACCCGACCGCGTCGTCGATCCCGGCTCCGACGTCGCCAACGCGGGCGTATCGGTCCGGCATGGTCTTCACCGTGAAGTCGCCAAGCTGGGCGTCCGGCACCTCCGACCAGAGGAGCGGAGCCGAGACGCGGGCGTCGGGCACCGGGCGCACGGAGTAGACGGAGGCCACGGTACGGTCCTTGGCGTTCTGGTTGTAGTCGATGAAGACGCCGTGCCGCTCTTCCTTCCACCACTTGCTCGTGGCAATCTCGGGGACGCGCCGCTCAACCTCGCGCGCCAGGGCGAGCGCCGCGCACCGCACCTCGCCAAAGGTCCAGCGCGGCTCGATGCGGGCATAGACGTGGATCCCGCGTGAGCCGGAGGTCTTCGGCCAGCCGGTGAGCCCATGATCGGAGAGCACCTCCCCGGCCACCAGGGCCACGTCGCGGACCATGCTCCACGGGACGCCGGGGCCCGGGTCGAGATCAACCCGCAGCTCGTCCGGGTGGTCGAGGTCATCGGCCCGCACCGGGTGCGGATTGAGGTCGATGCACCCGAGGTTGATCACCCAGGCCAGCGCTGCGCCGTTGGCGACCACCACTTCGTCTGCCGTCCGACCCGAGGGAAACGACAGCTCGACGGTGCGCACGTACTCGGGCACGGAGGCCGGCGCGCGCTTCTGGAAGAAGGCCTCTCCGGCCGCGCCGTGGACGAAGCGCTTGAGCGCCATCGGGCGGCCCATCACGCCGCGCAGCGCACCGGGCGCGACGGCGAGGTAGTAGTTGACGAGGTCGAGCTTGGTGATCCCGGGCTGCTCGAAGAAGAGCTTGCCCGGGTTGCTGATCGCGACCTCGAAGCCATCGACCTCGAGCAGGACCGATGCGTCCTTCGGCACGACGACAGGGTAGCCTCTCACCCATGGTCGAGCGACTGAAGCGCCTGGCGGGCGGCATCGATGCCTGGCTGCTCAAGCGCCGATGGACACGCGTCTTGCGGCAGGGGGTGCTGGGCTTCTTGCAGCATGAGGCGCTGCAGAACGCCGGCAGCATGGCCTACTTCTCCATCCTGTCAGTCTTCCAGCTGCTGGTGCTGGGCGTGGTGGTGCTCAGCTTCTTCGTGGGCAAGGGCGAGGCGCGGCAGTTCATCATCGACCAGATCCGGGCCGGCTCGCCCCTGGATGCGAACACGATCGGCTCGATCATTGACGCCATCGTGAAATCCCGCGGTGGGATCAGCCTCTTCGGCCTCATTTTCCTGATCTGGAGCGCGCTGGGCGTCTTCTCCGCGGTGAGCAAGGGCGTCGCCAAGGCCTTCGCGGTCAGCAGGCCGCGGCCCTTCTGGCAGGACAAGCTGATCGGCCTGCTGCTGATGACGGTCACCGGCCTGCTGGGCGTGGCCTCGATGGTGATCGGGATCGTGACGGGCATCGTCCAGTCCGCCGCCGGCGACGTGGTCGCCGGCGTCCCCGGGGGCTACCTGGCGCTCGGCAGTATCGGCTTCGCGCTGCCGCTGCTGCTCATTTTCGCCGCCTTCCTGGTTCTGTACCGCGTGGTGCCCAACCGGCGGGTGACGTTGCGCGAGGTCTGGCCAGGGGCCGTGGTCGCCACCCTGCTGTGGACCGTCCTGCGCATCGCCTTCACGTACTACGCCACCCAGGTTGCCAAGTACGACACGGCCTTCGGACCGATCTCGGCGGCCATCTCGCTGCTGGTGTTCCTCTACTTCGCCAGCGTGATCGTGCTGCTGGGCGCCGAAATCGCGCGTGCCAACGTGCTCGAGGACGACGAGGCGCTGGACGAAAAGGTGGACTCTTGACTAGATCAGGTGGTACCTTCCGCCCACGTCACGCGCTCTGCATGCACGCTTAGGATCGCGACAGGAGCACGTAGACGGGGCATCTGGGCCGATGAAACAACTACAGATGATTGTCGTATGAGGCGACGATCTCACCTGGCCATCATGGTGATTGCCCTCCTGATGGTCGGAACGAGCATCGTCACCACTTCTCCCCGCGACCCGGCCCAGGCCGCGGACCCGCTCGCCGACGCGAAGGCGCAGCAGAAGGCGCTCGAGGCAACTCTGAGCGCGCAG
>DATCOX010000109.1:0-11222 GCA_036564495.1 Candidatus Limnocylindria bacterium | reverse complement strand
GCTGCGCGACGGCACGCCGCGCGTCGAGGAGGTGGACGGCGAGCGCGTCTTCTTCGAGCCGCTGCTCCTGCCTTTCCGCCTGCTTATCTGTGGCGCCGGGCACGATGCGATCCCGCTCGTCCGCCAGGCGGTCGAGCTCGGTTGGCGGGTGGTGGTCGTGGACGTGCGCCGAGCCCTCCTCACTCTGGACCGCTTCCCCGGCGCCGAGTTCGCCGACCCCGATCCGGCGACCGCGGCCGACGCCCTGGCTCCCGACCAGCGCACGGCCGCGATCCTGATGAGCCACAACTACCTGCGCGACATCGCCTACCTGGGCTCACTCCTCGGCGCGCCGCTCGCCTACCTGGGCGTGCTGGGTCCTCGCGGGCGGACGGAGCAGATGCTGGCCGAGATCGGTCGGGCGGAAGCGATCTCCGATCTCCACGCGCCCGCCGGGCTGGACATCGGCGCGGAGGGGCCGGAGGAAGTCGCGCACGCGATCATCGCCGAGATCCTCGCGGTCACGCGTCGCCGGGGAGGTGGGCCGCTGCGTGACCGGGGTGGCCCGATCCACGAGGCGGGGAGCTAGGAGACCGGCAGGCCCACCGCGTCATTCAGGCGCTCCAGGAAGGCTGGGGCTCCGAGGCGCCGGAAGATCTTCTCCGCCTCCTCAGCTGCGGCCTTGGCGTCCGGGTTCTCGCCGCCCACGAGCATGACAAAGTCGAGCTCACACAACGCCAGGTCGAACGCGGTGCCGAGGTCACGCCACTGACGGATCGCATCGCGATACCGGGCCGTGGCGGTCTCGGTCTCTCCGGCCATGACCGCCAGCCCCGCCTCGATCGTTCGCAGGCTCGCGTTGATGGCCCGCCCGTGAACGCCGATTGACGCCAGCTGATCGGCCGCCTTCTTGGCGTCCGCAGCCCTCCTGGCCCACAGAGCAGCGCGCGCGGCGAGCGGCAGGTCCTCCGCCGCGTTTGACCGATTGAGCGCGGCGTCCGCCAAAGCCACGTCGAAGGCCTCACCGTATTCCCCGCCGACCAACGCCAGCCATGCTTTGGCCGAATTGATCTGTCCCAGGGTCTGCGGCTCGTTTGTCGTCCGGGCGTACAACTCGGCACGTGCCAGCGACGCTTCGAACGGTCGCCCGCGGAGGGCATCTAGGAGGGTGACGATGCAGTCCACGAGGAATCGATCTGGCGCGGCGCTCTCCATCGCGGCGAGCTCCGTCAGCGTCTCCGCGGCTCCGTCCCATTCCCCAACGCGGATCGCATTGGAGATCGAGTTCATGCCCATCACCGTCATCATGTCCCGGCTGCCGTTGCGTTTGGCGTCCTCGAAGCCCTCGGTGGCAATGCGCCAGCCGGCCATCGGATCCTCAATGCCGAGCACGCTGCTCAGGTTGATGCGGGCGCGGATGATCGCCATCGGGAGGCCGTACGAGAGGGTCATGTCGAGCACACCCCGCAAGCCGGCCACCCCTTCGCGCACCCTCCCGCCAAAGGCGAGTGCCGTTGCGCGCGTGTTCAGCAGGTCGGTGATCTCGGGAAGCATGTCGAGGCGCTCGGCCACCGGGAGTGCGCGGTCCGCCCATTCGACGGCTGGGATCGCCTCCGCGTGGAGCATGTAGGCGCGCGCGAGCGCCGCCCACACGGCAACGATGCTGCCGTCCTCCTCCAGTCCTTCGAGCGAGGGGAGGCCGGTGGTCAGCTCGGTAATGGCAATTGCAGGCTGCTGGCCGGACGCCAGCAGCCGCCCGAGGCTGGCCAGTGCCAGCGCCTCGCTCGGCTTGTGGCCGCCCTCGCGGGCCGCAGCCAATGCCCGGCGCAGGTAGCCCTCCGCAACGTCGTAATTGCCCGCGCGTCCGGCTGCCTCACCGGTCTGGCGCATCAGCTGGGACTGCCGATCGGGCTCCGGCGTGACCTCCAGGGCCAGCTCCAGGAAGCGAACCGCCTGTTCGTGCGACCCGAGCGATGTCGCGCGCTCCGCCGCGCGTTGCAGCAGCTCCGCTGCGTGGGCCTGGATCTGTTCGGCATCGGGATCGTCGGGTGCGCTCCGATAGGCGTCGAGATAGTGGGCAGCGGTCGCGTCGATGATCTCGTCATCCTGGAGGGATTCGAAGTGCTCTCCGGCGGCCAGGTGGACGACCTTGCGGTCGCGCTTGGTCAGCGTCCCATACGCCACGTCTCGAACCAGCGCCTGCACGAAGCCGTACTGGCCGCGCTCGGGCGAGCGGGGATCGGTGTCGAGGGTGAGCAGCTCCCGGCGGACAAGCGCGTAGAGGCGCGCTTGCAGGTCGTCGCCCTGGCCGGTGACCGCCCGGAGGCCCTGGAGGGTGAAGGTCTGCCCAAGGACCGATGCGTACTGCAGGAGCGACCGATCCGAGGCGTCGAGCGCATCGAGCCTCGCCGCGATCAGCGCGTGCAGGGTGGCCGGCACGGCCAGGGTGCTGAGGTCGCCGATCGGCCGATAGACCCCGTTCTCCTGCTCGAGCCGCCCGTCCTGGAGCAGCATCCGGACCGTCTCGACCGCGTAGAGCGGGATCCCCTCCGCGCGACCCACGATCTGGGTCACGGTCTGCTCCGGCAGGCCCGGCACGAGGCTTGCCAGGATCTCGCCGATCACCTCGTCCGGCAGCGGCTCGAGGGCGAGGCTCGTGAAGCTGCGCTGGCCGGCTCCCCAGTTCGGGCGACGCTCCAGCAGTTCGGGGCGGGCCAGGGTAATGATGTAGATCGCGTGCCCGCGGCTCCATTCGAGGACATGGTCGATGAAGTCGAGCTGCCCGGCATCGGCCCAGTGGAGATCCTCGAAGACCATGACGACCGTGTTGTCGCCTGCGACGCGCTCGAAGAAGGTGCGCCACGCGGCGAACAGGTCATCCCGGCCGCCGGCCTCCACGTCGGAGGACATGCCCAACAACTGCTCGAGCCGGGGTCCCATCCAGCGTCGCTCCGCCTCGTCGGGGACGTAGGTCTCGAGTGCTGTGGCCAGCTTGGCGCGGGTCGTGGCCGGATCGTCGAGCTCGAGCAGCCCGACTCGGCTGCGCACCATCTCGGCCAGCGCCCAGAAGCTGATCCCCTCGCCGTAGGCCGGAGAGCGGCCCTGGTGCCAGCGCACCTGCATCTTGATGCCGTCGATGTACTTGAGGAACTCCCATGCCAGCCGGCTCTTGCCGATCCCGGCCTGCCCGATGATCGAGACGAGTCGCGGTCGCTTCTCGCGCGGCGCGGCGTGGAACAGGTCCTTGACCAGGCGCAGCTCGGTGTCGCGTCCCATGAAGGGCGCTTCGAGCTGTTCGCCGCGGCCGACGCCGCCGCGCTGGGCGACGACCCGCACCGCACGGTAGGCGGGGACCGGGCTGACCTTGCCCTTCAGCTCCTGCTCGCCGACCGGCTCGAAGACGATCGCGCTCTCGGCGCTCTGTCGGGTCGCCTCGCCCACGATCACCGTGCCGGGTGGCGCCACCGACTGCAGGCGTGAGGCCGTGTTGACGAGATCGCCGGCGACCATCCCCTGGTTCGAGGCCCCCAGGGTGACGGCCGCCTCGCCCGTGAGGACGCCGGCACGCGCGCTGAGGTTCTCGCCATCGTGGCCGAGGTGGCTGACCGCGTCGACGAGCTCGAGGGCCGCGCGGACTGCGCGCTCGGCGTCATCCTCATGCGCGACGGGCGTGCCCCACACCGCCATCACTGCGTCGCCGATGAACTTCTCTACCGATCCGCCGTAGCGGGTCACGATCTCCTGCGCGACGCCGAAGTACTCGGTCAGCTGCTCGCGGACCGCCTCCGCGTCGCGGGCCTCGGACATCGTGGTGAAGCCGACAAGGTCGGCAAAGAGGACTGAGACGAGCTTGCGTTCCGACACGGTGCTTGCGGATCCAGCCTCGGGCGCGATAACCGGGGCCGCGACCGGCTGTGACGCGGTAACCGGCGCGCCGTTGGTTGCCGGAGCCTGTGCCGCGTTGGTGACGCCCGCCAGCCCGAAGCCGCACTCGGGGCAGAACTTGGGGCTCCCCTCATAAGGCGTGGCGCACGACGGACACGTCTGCTGCAGGCGGGTGCCGCATTCGGCGCAGAACTTTTGCGTGGGGGACGTCGCGGCGACGCCGCAGGAGGGGCACAGCATTGGGGGGACAGAATACCGGCGCGCGGCGGTCGTGCCTAGCGCCGTTTGCGCTATCCGCCGATGTAGCTCATCTCCACCTTCGGCAGGCTGACCGTCTCCTCGGATCTGAGCTCGGAATAGCGGTCATCGCGGATCTCCCAGATCCCGCGCAACGTGTCTTCGAGGTCGGCATCCGAGACGCCACCACGCAGGGGCGTCCGCAGGTCGTGGCCGGTGGTCGCGAAGAGGCAGGTGTAGAGCTGCCCGTCGGCGGAGAGCCGCGCGCGGTTGCAGTCGCCGCAGAACGGGCGGGTGACCGAGGCGATGATGCCGATCTCGCCACCGCCATCGGCGTAGCGGTAGCGCTCCGCCACCTCGCCGCGGTTCGTGGGCGGCATCGGCTCAAGGGGAAATTCCGCGCCGATCGTGGCCAGGATCTGGTCGGCGCTGATCACCTCGTCGAGGCGCCAGCCGTTCGAGTGGCCGACGTCCATGTACTCGATGAAGCGCAGGACGCGGCCGGTCCCGCGGAAGCGGCGTGCCATGGGAAGGACGGCGTGCTCGTTCCACCCGCGCTTCACGACCATGTTCAGCTTGATCGGCCCCAGGCCGGCGGCCTCGGCCGCCTCGATGCCGGCCAGCACCCGTGAGACCGGCACGCCGGCGTCGTTCATGCGCATGAAGGTCGCGTCGTCATCGGCGTCCAGGCTCACGGTGACCCGATGCAGCCCCGCCGCCTTCAGCTCGTCGGCGTGCTCGGGCAGCAGCACGCCGTTCGTCGTGAGGGTGAGGTCCCGCACGCCGGGGATCTCGGCAAGCGTTGCGACCAGCGTCGGTAGCTCGCGACGAACGAGGGGCTCCCCGCCGGTCAGACGCACCTTCTCGACGCCGAGCTTGGTGAAGATCCGCACCAGGCGAGTGATCTCGTCGAAGGTCAGCAGCTCGGCGCGCGGAAGGAACGCGTGTTCTCGCCCGAAGACGGCGCGCGGCATGCAGTACACGCAGCGGAAGTTGCATCGGTCCGTGACGCTGATGCGCAGGTCGTGGAGCGGGCGACCGCGCGTGTCGCGTGGCAGCATCGGAAGCGCGTTGGTCGCGATCGGCATCACCCGGTGATCTCGGCTCGCTCCGTGAAGAGGACCGCAACCACGAGCGAGCCGATCAGCCAGAGCGCGACGATCAGCAACGCCGTGTCGGCTGGCAGCTGCACGACCCGTCCGCCGCCGCCCCGGCCGAATGCGCTGCCGGCCCCAACCGCAGCCGTGGCGACGTCGAAGGGCAGGTATTTGACGATATCCGGCAGGAATACCCGAGAGAACGTCTCGGCGAAGTAGAGGCCGATGCCGGCGCCGATGCCGGCCAGCTGGCTGCGAGCCAGCGTCGCGACGGCGAAGCCGATCGCTCCCTCCTCGACGACGCCGAACCAGCCGCGGGCGAACAGGCGGGGAAGGCTGGCAAGCGTGTCGGAGTCGCCCAGCCCGCTGGTGCTCACGCCAGCCGCGTTCGCCCCGACGATGCCCGCCGCGAGGCTGACTCCGAAGACGATGAGAAGGCCCAACGCGATGAGGATGCTGATGCTGGCGAACGAGATCAGCATGTAGCGGCTCCGGCTTTCTCCACGTGCCACCGCTACCTTGAGGGTGCCCCACCCCCACTCGGAACCGGCCACGGCGGCGCCGTAGATGACCGCGAAGAGCCCGCCGATACCGAGCACGAACGAGAGGATCTGTGCGTAGGCGCCCGGGAATGTGATGAGCTGCAGCGCGGCCTGGGCCTCGGGGCTGGATGGTGCCCGATTCGCGCGGGCGCCGATCGCGATGATGATCAGGACCGCGAGGCCCGCCAGGATCCCTCCCGTGACGAAGGTGACCGGACGGCGGATCAGCTTGCGGATGCCGCTGACCAGGAGCCTCATGCCTCCGGCCCCTTCTCCTCGCTGCCGGTGAGCTCGAGGAAGAGCGCCTCGAGGTCACTTCCGGCAGTGATCGACGAGGCGTAGACGCCGGCCTGGGCGAGCGCGCGGTTCACCTCGGTCGAGCGATGGGGTGCGATCTGGACCGAAAGCCATCCGTCCCCGGCCGCCGCCCGCATGACATGGTCGGGGCCGACCATCGGCCCGAGGGCAGCCGCCGCTGCGTCGAGCTCGTTCGCCGCCACGCGCACCCTGACCACACCCTGGTCGTCGAGCAGCTCCTTGATCGAGCCCTCACGCACCAGGCGGCCCGCCGCGATGATGCCGACCATGTCGACCATCACCTGCACCTCGCTCAGGATGTGGCTGGACACGAACACCGTCTTGCCCTCCGCGGCCAGGCGTCTCAGCGTCTCGCGCATCTGGACGATCCCGGCCGGATCGAGGCCGTTGGCCGGCTCGTCGAGCAGGAGGAGCCGCGGATCGCTCAGCAGGGCCGCCGCGATCCCAAGGCGCTGGCGCATTCCGAGCGAATAGCCGGAGACCTTGTCCTTCGCGCGATCGCTGAGGTCGACGAGCTCCAGCAGCTCCTCAATCCGGGTCGTCGACGTTGGTGCGCCCGACGCGCCGATTGCTCGCAGGTTCTCGCGGCCCGACAGGAATGGGTAGAAGCTCGGCGCCTCGATGAGCGCCCCGACGTCGAACAGGCGGTGCCGATCGCCCCGACCGAACGGACGGCCGAGCAGCTCAATGCCGCCTGCATCGGGATGGATCAGGCCGGTCAGGAGCCGCATGGTGGTGGTCTTGCCCGCGCCGTTCGGCCCCAGGAAGCCGTACACAACGCCGGTGGGCACCGAGAGATCGAGGCCGTCCAACGCCAGGCGCGAGCCATAGCTCTTGCGCAGGTTGCGCGTCGCAAGCGCGAGTCCGTCGGTCACGTGGCGGAGTATCTCAGTCCGAAGGGATCAGCGCCTCAAGGGCGTCAGGGAGGGTAGCGAGATCGGTCAGTTCCGCGGCCCGCGGCAGTGGGCTTGACTCTGCCAGGCGGTTGATCCATACGCACCGCAGCCCGAGCAGGCCGGCCGGCTCGATGTCGTGGAAGAGCGAGGCTGCGACATGGACGTGTCGGTCCCGGTTGGCGGCCGTCAGGTCGAAGAAGGCCTCCCAGTGACGGGGCGCCGGCTTGTAGGAGCCGACCTCCGACGCCACGACTCGGAGGTCGACCGGCACCCCGATCGCCAGCAGCGACGTGCTCAGCAAGTCCGCATCGGTGTTGGAGAGGATCGCCAGCCGCCATCCCCTCGCTCGGAGAGCCCCGAGCGCCGCGGGCACCTCAGCGAAGACCGGCCACGAGGGGAGTGACTTCGCCAGCGCGTCGCCTTCCCCGGCTGGGACCTCGAGGCGCGCAATCGTGGCCACGCTCGCGAGTGCCTCGTCCATCACCGCGCGATACGTGATCCCGCGGCCCGCCTGCACGGCCGGCTCGAGCTGGTGATACAGCTCCAGCAGCGCATCGGCGTCCGAGTCGGGCCAGAGGCGGGCCAGCGTGGCGCGGATCCCCGACCGCCAGTCGATGAGCGTCCCGTAGCAGTCGAAGGTGGCCCAACGCTCGCTCATCGGCCGAGTCTAGGTCGCACGGCGTGTCAGCATGTCCGCGCATGGGCCAAGACGACGCGCTGCTCGGGACGCTGCGTGCCGCGCTCGGCGCGAGCCACGTCCTGACCGACCCAGACCTGCGCTCCACGTACGAAACCGATTGGACCCGCCGCTGGCACGGCGACGCCACGGCCGTGGTGCGGCCAGCGTCCACGGAGGAGGTGATCGCGGTGCTGCTCGCCTGCGCGGCGGCCGGCGCGGCCGTGATCCCCCAGGGCGGCAACACAGGCCTGGTCGGTGGTTCTGTGCCACATGCCGTTGCCGACACCCCGCAGATCGTGGTCTCGACCCTGCGCCTTCGAGACCTTGGCATGGTCGATTCGCTGGCGGGCGAGGTGACGGTCGGGGCCGGCGTCACGCTCGCCGCGCTGCAGGCGCATGTTCGGCCGGCGGGGTTCACCTTCGGGGTCGACCTCGGGGCGAGGGAATCGGCCACCATCGGCGGCATGGTCGCGACTAATGCGGGCGGGATCCACGTGCTACGCCATGGACCGATGCGCGCGCAGGTGCTCGGGCTCGAAGCCGTCCTGGCGGACGGGAGCGTCATCCGAAGGCTGCCGGGGATGGTCAAGGACAACACCGGCTACCACCTTCCCTCGCTGCTCGCCGGCAGCGAGGGGACCCTGGCGCTGATCACCCAGGCGCACCTGCGCCTCGTCCCGCTCAAGCCGCGGAAGGCGGTGGCGCTGCTTGCCATGAGCGAGATTCCAGCGGCCGTGACGCTCGCCTCCGAGATTCGTCGCACGCTGCCCTCGCTCGCCGCGGCGGAGCTCTTCTTCGACGCTGGGCTGGAGCTCGTCCTCCGCCACTCCTCCGCCGAGCGGCCCTTCCGCGAGCGGCACCCGGCTTACCTCCTCCTCGAGGCCGATGGCGACGCCGACCCAACGGACGCGCTCGCTGAGGCGGTAGCGGACGCGGAGGGCGTTTCGGACGCGGTCATCGCCTCCGACGAGGCGGGTCGTGCCCGGCTCTGGGCGCTCCGGGAGCGCCACACCGAGGCGATCGGCGTGGAGGGGATCGCCCACAAGCTCGACGTCGCCGTGCCGGTCGCCCGCCTGGCGGCGTTCATCGAGCGCGTCCCGGCGCTGGTGGAGGAGACGCGGCCCGGCGCGGCCACGTACCTGTATGGCCACGTGTGCGACGGGAACATGCACGTCGGGATCATCGGTCCGGCCCCCGACGACGAGGGCGTGGACGACGCCGTCCTGCGACTCGCGATCGAGATGGGCGGAACCGTGAGCGCCGAGCACGGGATCGGCATCGCCAAGGTCGGCTGGCTGGAGGCCGACCGCGGAGCGGCCGACGTCGCCGCCATGCGTGCCATCAAGCGCGCCCTCGATCCCACCTGGATGCTGAATCCAGGGGTCCTGCTGCGCGGATCCTGAGCGAGGTCTAGCCGGCTGCCTCCGCGAAGAGGAGGCCCAGCACCCGCGACACGGTCGGGAAGGCGTGGATCGTGTCGGCCAGGACGGCGAGCGGCGTCTGCAGCTTCACCGCCAGGACGGCTTCGTGGATCGCCTCGCTGACCGCGGGCCCGGCCATGAAGACGCCGGCCAGCGTCCCCGCTCCCCGGTCGACCACGATCGTGACGTGGCCCTCCGCCTCGGCGGCCTCGCCCTTGGCGGTCTCCGCCAGGTCCTTCGTCAGCTCCTCGGCCTGGATGCCGCGCTTCCGTGCCTCCTCGAGGAGCAGTCCCACCGAGGCCGCCTCGGGATCGGTGTAGATCGCGCGCGGAATCGCCCGGAAGTCGGGCGTGACGTCCTCGCCGAGCGCGATGCGAGCCGTGATCTCGCCCTCGTAATGGCTGACGTGGGTGTGCATCTCGGGGCCGGCCGGGTCGCCGGCCACGAAGACGCCCGGGGCGATGCGCAGCTGGGCGTCGGGGGTCAGCTTCCCGGCCGAGGCGTCGACGCCCACGCTCTCGAGGCCGAGCCCCTGCAGCGGCAGGGAACGGCCGATCGCGAGCAGCACCGCGGCGCCCTCGACGCTCGAGCCGTCGTCGAGGTCGAAACGATGCGCTCCCTTCGCCCCGCCGCCGGCGCGCGCGGCCACCGCCCGGGCGCCGGTCCGGATCGTGACGCCATCGCGCTCGAGCCCCTTGGCAACCGCGGCCGAGCTGCGCTCATGGTCGCGCGGCAGGATGCGCGGGCTGGGCACCACCAGCGTCACCGGCACGCCGTAGCGAGCGTAGACCTGTGACAGCTCCACGCCGGTCGGGCCTGCCCCCAGGATGATCAGGCTTGCCGGCAGGTCGCGCGTCGAGGTGGCTTCGCGGTTCGTCCAGAACGGCACCTCGGCCAGTCCGGGCATGTCGGGCACCTTGCTGGTCGAGCCGACCGCCAGGATCACCGCGCCCGCCTCGAGGGGGTGCTCGATCCCGTCATGCGAGACGATCACTCGCCCGTCTCCGGCCAGCTTCGCCGCGCCGCGCATCGGCACCGCGCCCGCCTTGCGCAGCTCCTCGTAGTGCTTGGAGTCATCGGGATAGTCGGTGCCTTCGCGGCCGATCATCCAGTCCCGGCGTGCGGATGCGCTGGGCCACGGATAGTCCCCACCCCCGGCGTGCACCGACGCCGAGTGCAGCAGGGATTTCGAGGGCATGCAAGCGAAGAACGGGCAGGCCCCACCGAACAGGTCGCGATCCACGATGGCGACCGATGCGCCGAGCGCTCGCGCCTTGAAGGCGGCTGCCTCGCCGGCCGGTCCGGCGCCGATGATCACGAGGTCGAATCTGTCCATTGGCGCAGCATGATAGGGCCGGGTCTCCGGCGCGACGTCGAGCTCTACGTGGGGACCTGCCGACCGCCGATCAGCACCCGTGCAGGATGCATCTCGCCCAGGTGCAGGACGAAGGCGCCCTCGTGCTCGGCATCCCAGGCCACAAGGTCGGCATCGGCGCCGACCTCAAGGGTTCCCTTGCGCCCGGCCAGGCCCAGCGCCGCGGCGCCACCGGCCGTGGTCGCGGTGACGGCTTCCTGGACGCTCATGCCAAGCAACGTCGCGCCGAGGCCGATCACGAGCGGCATCGCGCCCCAGCTCCCGAAGGTGCCTGCATTGGCGTCGCTGGCCAGGGCGACGGTCGCGCCGGCATCGAGGAGCGCGCGCGCAGGCGGCACAACGCCGCCCATTACAAGCGCGGGACCGGGGAGGAGCGTCGCCACGGTCCGCGACCCGGCGAGGGCCGCCACGCCCGCGGTGTCGAGCTGCTCAAGGTGATCCGCGCTCGTTGCGCCCAGGCGGACCGCCAGCTCGGCGCCGCCGGAGCGGGTCAGCTGGTCGGCGTGCATCCTGATCGCCAGCCCCAGACCGGCCGCCGCGCGGAGGATTCGCTCGGTCGCCTCGAGCGAGAAGAAGCCGGGCTCGCAGAAGACATCACAGAATTCCGCGGCGCCGGCGGCGACGACCGCGGGGAGCATCTCCTCGGCGACGAGGGCGATGTACTCGTCGAGCGAGGCCGCCTCCGCCGGCACGGCATGTGCTCCGAGGAAGGTCCGCACCACCCGGACGTAGCCGGCCTCTGTGGCCTCCTCGATGAGTCGCAGCGCGCGCAGCTCCTCCGCGGTGGAAAGGC
>DATCOX010000040.1:0-22994 GCA_036564495.1 Candidatus Limnocylindria bacterium | reverse complement strand
GTGGGCGAAGGCCGGCCGGTAGGCGGAGCCCGCGGCGACCAGGTCGGCATCCGGATCGACGAGCGAGGCGGCGAAGACGCGATCGTGGTCGGGGGGCAGGTCGCCCTTGACCTCGATCCCGGCGCTGGCCGCGGCGATCCGGTCCGATTCGTCGAAGAGGCGCGGGATGGCATCGGTCCCGTCGGGGTCGAACTCGATGGCGTGGTTCGGGCGTGGACGGATCATCAGCAGGCGGAGCTGCTCGGCGGGGACCACCTCCGCGATCTCGTGCGCGGCCACGCCGCGCCCTTTGCTGCTGCTCATCTTGCGTCCGCCGATGTTCAAGAACTCGTACGGGACGTTGAGCGGCGGCTCCCGGTCGAAGACGTCGCGGGCGATGGCGTCAGAGCGGTCGCGCGATCCGCCGGCGGTCGCCAGGTCCTTGCCGCATGGCTCGACCGTCACGTCGAAGAGGCTCCATTGCGCCGCCCATTCCAGGTTCCAGGGGAGCTTCGCGACACCACCGAACGGCGCCAGACGACCTTTCGTCGAGCAGCCGGTGGCCCACGTCACGAGGTCCGGCAGGCACTCAAAGGCGACCGTCTCGCCGTCCCATTCGCGGGCCAGAGTGGTCCCGACCTTGCCGCAGGTCGGGCAGATCACATGGACCGGCAGCCAGCCCTCAGGTCGCTCGACGTGGCTGACGCGGCGATAGATGTCGCGCACCAGCTCGGCCCGATCGAGGGCGGTTCGGATGAACCGGTCGACGTCGCCGGCGCGATAGATCTCGCTCATCCAGTAGTAGCGGTCCGGATGGATGCCGAGCCCATCGAAGGTGTCGATGAAGAGCGCGGCGAAGTGGCGTGCGTACGAGGCATGGCAATCCCCCGCCGGATCGGGCACGTTGGCGAGGGGGGCGCCCATCCAGCGCTCGGTGGCATCGGGGGTGAGCATCGCCTGCGCATCCATCGGGTCGAGGTCGTCGACGCCGTACAGCAGCGTCGTCGGCAGATCGTGGGCACGCAGGGCGCGCACGATGACGTCGAGGATCACCGGGCCGCGCAGGCTTCCGACGTGGACGGTCCCCGATGGGGTCTTGGAGTCGTTGACGACCTGCGGGCCGGTGAGGCGCGCCGCCAGCTCGTCGGCCCAGAACACGTGATCGGGCGCTAGTGGATGCTGACGACCGTGAAGGTGACTTCCCCGGCGGGGGCCTCGACGATGACGGTGTCGCCCTTCTTGTGGCCCATCAGCGCGGCGCCGACCGGCGACTCATTGCTGATCCGGCCCTCGCGCGGCGCCGCCTCGGCCGAGCCGACGATCGTGAACGTCTCCTGCCCGTCCGTCCCGCGGATGACGACCTTCGAGCCGATCCCGACCTTATCGCCGTTCGTCTTCTCGATCACCTCTGCGTTCTTGAGCTGTGCCTCGAGCGTGCCGATGCGGCCCTCCAGGAACGACTGCTCCTGCTTGGCATCCTCGTATTCGGCGTTCTCGGTGATGTCACCGTCGAGCTTGGCATCGTGAATGCGCGCCGCGACGCGCGGCCGCTCGACGGTGATGAGGTGGATCAGCTCCGCCCGGAGCTTGGCGAGCCCCTCGGCGGTGAGGTAGACGGGCTTGTTGTTCATGGTCTTTCCACTAACAAAAAATGCTCCAGGCCCCGCCATCGGCATCCTGCGTGGCGTTCCTGAAGCTGGCCGTCGGCCAGGTCTGCCTCCGACTCTCCGTGCGCGGGTCGGCCGGCG
Organism: Candidatus Limnocylindria bacterium; assembly: GCA_036564495.1. Classification (GTDB taxonomy): domain Bacteria; phylum Chloroflexota; class Limnocylindria; order QHBO01; family QHBO01; genus CF-167. The sequence continues at coordinate 21,267 of DATCOX010000040.1, read as the reverse complement.
TCGCCGGATTGTAGGCCGGGGGCAGACCGGTGTCAAAGGAGATTCGACCTCAGCGGCCGACCATCACCAACGCCACGATGAGCACGGCAAAGGCGATCCGGTAGACGCTGAAGACGGTCACCGATCGGTGCCGCAACCACGAGAGCATGAAGCCGATGGCGAGGATCCCCGAGACTGCCGCGGTGGCGAAGCCGGCTGCGAGCGCGAGCCACTCGGTGCCGGTGTGCGCCACGTCAAGCAGATGGCGCGACCCGTACAGGCCCGCTCCCAGGGTGATCGGCGTGGCGAGCAGGAAGCTGAAGCGAGCCGCCGACTCGCGGGTGAGCCCGAGCGCCAGCCCGGTGCTGATCGTGGCCCCGGAGCGACTGATCCCGGGCAGCAGGGCGAGGGCCTGGCTGAGCCCGATCGTCACGGCACCGGGGAGGGTCAGCCCGTCAATCTCACGGCGTCGCGCGCCAAGGCGATCGGCGAGCCAGAGGGCTACCGCGCCGATGACGAGGAAGGCGGCGATCGCCAGGCGCACCGCATCGGTGTCCGTATGCAGATGGTCGTTGATCCAGGACTCACCGACGAAGCCGATCAGGGCGGCGGGGATGGTGGCCAGGATCAGGAGCCAGGCGAGCCGGCGATCTGGGTCGCCGGCGATCCGTCGCTCGCGAATGCTGGCCCAGGCCGCACGAAGCAGCCGAATCCAGTCGCCCGCGAAGTAGCCGAGCAGCGCCAGCAGCGTCCCGAGGTGCAGGAAGACGTCGAATGAGAGGCCGTTGAGCAGCCCCCCGGACGGCAGGCCGGCGATCCACGGCGCCAGCTCGAGATGCGCGCTGGAGCTGACCGGGATGAACTCGGTCAGGCCCTGCAGGATCCCGATCAGCGCGGCCTGGATGATGAGGTCCATGGCGCCTCTCTCTTCGAGCGGTGGCTAGCGGATGAAGAGCGGTGCAAGCACCAGGCTGATGGTGGCCAACAGCTTGACGAGCACGTGCAGCGACGGTCCGGCGGTGTCCTTGAACGGATCCCCGACCGTGTCCCCCACCACGGCCGCGGCATGGGCATCGGTGCCCTTGCCGAGGACGTTCCCCTTGTCATCGGTCAGGTGGCCCGCCTCGATGAACTTCTTGGCGTTGTCCCACGCGCCGCCACCGTTGTTCAGCACGGTCGCCAGCAGGACGCCAGCGATGGTGCCGACCATGAGCAGGCCGGCCACCGCCTCCTGCCTGAGGAGTAGGCCGACGACGATCGGGGTGGCCACCGCCACGGCGCCGGGCAGGATCATCTGGCGCAGCGCCGAGCGGGTGGTGATGTCCACGACTCGCGCGTAGTCCGGCCGCTGGGTGTAGTCCATGATGCCGGGCATCTCGCGGAACTGCCGGCGCACCTCCACGATGATCGCCTGCGCGGCCTTGCCGACCGCCCGGATGGCGAGGCTGCTGAAGAAGTAGACGAGCGTCGCGCCGATCAGGGCGGCGATGAAGACGTTCACGTCGGCCAGGTTGACCGACGTGAGGAGCGGCCCGCCGCGGTTCGTCTGGATCAGGTTGATCTTGTCGATGTAGGCCGAGAAGAGCAGGAAGGCCGCCAGCGAGGCCGATGCGATGGCATAGCCCTTGGTCAGCGCCTTGGTGGTATTGCCGACGGCGTCCAGTCGGTCGGTGATCTCGCGTGCCTTCCCCTCCGCGTGCGCGAACTGGGCGATCCCGCCCGCGTTGTCGGTGATCGGCCCGAAGGTGTCCATGGCCAGGATGAAGGCGGTCGTCATGAGCATCCCCATCGTCGCCACGGCGGTCCCGAAGACCCCGCCGTTCGGGACGTCCGGGAGGGCCTGGGTGCCGAGCCAGTGGCTGGCGAAGAGGGCGATCGCGATCGTGATGGCGGTGACCGCGGTCGTTTCGAAGCCGACCGCCACGCCCGAGATGATGTTCGTCGCCGGGCCGGTCTTGCTGGCCTCGGCGATCTCCTTCACCGGACGCCAGTTGCCGGCGGTGTAGTACTGCGTGATGTACACGAAGGCGACGCTGGTGGCGAGGCCCACGAGGCCGGCCCCGAAGAACCAGACCCACGGCGCGATGCCGTTCGCGCCACTGGTCCCCGGCGTGCTCATCATCACCGAGGTCGTCAGCGCCAGGCCTCCGACCGACAGGATGGTGGTCACCCAGTAGCCGCGGTTGAGCATGTTCATCGGGTCCTCGTCCTCGCTCCCCCGGACGAAGAAGATGGCCACGATGGTCGCCAGCAGGCCGAAGGCGCGGACCACCAGCGGGAAGAAGATCCAGGCCTCAGGGTGCGGCCAGCCGGCGGCCTGCGCGATGCGGAAGACCGCGACCCCCAGGATCATGGCCCCGATGTTCTCCGCCGCAGTCGACTCGAACAGGTCGGCACCACGGCCGGCGCAGTCGCCGACGTTGTCGCCCACCAGGTCCGCGACCACCGCCGCGTTGCGCGGGTCATCCTCCGGGATCCCCGCCTCGACCTTGCCGACCAGGTCGGCGCCGACGTCGGCCGCCTTGGTGTAGATCCCGCCGCCCAGCTGGGCGAAGAGGGCGACGAAGCTCGCCCCGAACCCGAAGCCGACGATCAGGAACGGTGCCTGCTCAGGGTGGGTGAATCCGCCGTACAGGGCGAAGATCGACCAGACGCCGAGCAGGGAGAGGGAGACCACCAGAAAGCCGGAGACGGCCCCGCCGCGCATGGCGACCTGCACCGCTCGCACCAGGCTGTTGCGCGCAGCCGCGGCGGTGCGCAGGTTCGACTTCACGCTGATGTACATGCCGATGATGCCGGACGCCATCGAGCAGGCGGCGCCGACCAGGAAAGCGACCCCGGTCCGGATCCCGAGCTCGGCGCCATAGATGTTCGTGTCGGCGACCTGCTTCCCCTCCACCAGGGCGATGACGAGGCCGATCAGGACCGCGCCGCCGAGCGCGAGCAGCGCAATCGTCTGGTACTGGCGCCGGATGAAGGCCACGGCTCCCTCGAAGATCGTGCCGGCGATCTCCTGCATCGCCTCGGTGCCGATGTCCGAGCGCAGCACGTCCCAGGCGAGGTACAGCGCGAAGGCAATCGCGGCGAGACCGGCGACCGGAATCACCCAGACGATGGGATGGATCTCCATGAAACCTCCGAATTGGCCTGAGCGATTCGGTCGCCGCTACTCGGGCGCGCCGGTCCCGCATATCGCATCGTTTTCGCACACGGAAACGCCGGCGGAGGGTCGCGTCAGCGCGTCCGCCAGCGAGCGGCGCCATGGTAGCCCGGCGTCTTGCGACGGGTCAACTTTCAGGGCAGCCAACGGGGCAGCCAACCATCTGCGGAGAGCCGCCGTCCCCCACCGGTCGCCAGATCGAGCAGCCATACGCCTCCCGGCTCGGCCTGGCCGACCACCAGCGCGCCGGGCTCAGGGGCGAACGAAGCGGTGGCTGGCCTCGCATCAAACGGAATGGCGATCTCCTCGCCGCCGTTGTCAAGCGCCGGCGCCAACCACAGGCTGCCGCTATCGACGTCCGCGACGTCGAGCCGGATGAAGGCATAGCGGCCACCGGGATCCGCCACGGGGCGGGAGGCGCCGGAGCCGAATGCGGTCGCCGAGACCGAGGTTGCGAATCGGTCGACGCGGACCACGTGGATGGCCGCCACCTGGGCGGCTCCCAGCGAGCGGGACGCGGGATCCAGAGGAGCCACTGACGAGTGCGGCCGATACGGCAGCGGATCCACGCCGGAGGTGGCGGGCAGGCCGGCGACCAGCACGCCGCTCCCATCGGGGAGCCACACGGGGTCGGAGAGGGCCACGAATGGCGCTGCCGCAAGCTGCTTGGGCTCGAGGTCGAGGATGTCGACGGTTCCCGCCTCGTCGATGAAGGCGAGCGCGGTCCCGTCGGCCGAGAGGCGCGGCGCTCGCAGCAGAGGAACCGGGGCTGCCGCCCCTGGCGACGGTGAGGGTGCGACGCCCTCCGGCAGCTGGATCGGCCGCGGATCGGTGCCATCCGCGTCGCGCATCCAGAGGCCGAGGCCGGTGCCGGCGGCCGGGTCGGCGCGACCGAAGGTGATGACGGTGCCATCGGGCGAGTAGGCCGCGTCGAACTCCACGACACCGGCCTCGGTCAGAAGCCGCCGCGCAGTGCCGTCGACGCGCTGCCAGGTGATCGCCGCCCCATCGCCGGTGATGAACGAGCGGCCGTCCGGGGCAACGGAGTAGCCGGTGACCGGAGACAGCTCGACGGAGAGCTGGCGCTGGTTCGACCCGTCCGGGTTCATCGCCCACAGGTTGGCGATGCCGGCCCGGTCCGAGAGGAAGACGATCTGGTTCGAGAGGGTGGCCGTTGGGGCGCCGGTGGTGAAGGTCCAGGACCGCCCGGTCGGCATCCCGGCGCCATCGGCTCCGCGCAGGCCGGGACCCAGCACGACCTGGTACGTGGTGTTCGGGGCCAGCGGGCCAGAGGGCTGGAAGCGGAGGATGCGGCGCGCGGCGTCGGCCATCCCGGCGGCCCCGGGCGAAGCGACCAGGTCGAGCGACCCGGCGACGGCGGGGGTGATCGTGAGCAGGTCGTCCTGGACGCTGGCGGGGTCGAGTGCCTGGTCGAAGACCACCGCGATCGGGGTGGTCACGGCGGCGCCGGCCACCCCGTCGGCGGGCACGATCGACAGGACGCGGAGCCCCGACGTCACCGTCCGGAACGAGAGGCGGAACGGGCGCTCGAGCGGCGTCCCGGCCTGGTCCCGTGCCCCGACGCCGATCGTCAGCGAGTAGGTGCCGTTCGGCTGCCATGGAGTGGTGGGCACGACCGTCAGGCGCTCACGGCTCCAGCGCAGCGAAACCTGCGCTCCCGGTGCGACCTCGATCGCCGCCTCGACGGAGGCGGTGTCCATCAGCGTCGAGAAGTCGACCACGAGCGGTGCGTCGAGCGCCACCCCCTCGTCGCCATCGGCCGGGTCGGATGCGACGACGCTCGGATTGCCGACCGTGGTGAAGCCGAACGTTTTGGGCGCACCGGAGAGCGGGTTCCCCGCCTCGTCACGCACGCCGCGGCCGACCGTCACCGCGAACTCGGTCCGCAACGGCAGGCGGTCGGCTGGCGTGAAGGTCATGCTCGACGCGCTCCAGCTGAACGCGCCGTCGACGGCGGGGCTGATCGCGAACGCGCCCTCCGCCGGGGCGTGCCTGACCGGCTCGGAGAAGTCGACCTCGATGCTACTGGTCGTGAGCGCCTGCTTCGCGTCACCGGTCAGGTGCTGGGTCAGGGAGATGCCCACCACGGTCGGGCCACGGCCGTCGACCGTGGACGCGTAGTACAGAATCGCCCCGAGCACGGCGAGCCCGATCGCCAGAACCGCCACGGTCCGGAGGGGCACGGCGCGCTTCTTCACTGAGCCCGCTATGCTACGCGCCGCCTGCCACGCCCTCATCTGACGGAGCCCGATGACCTATACCCCTCCGCCGACCCCCGGCAGCGACCTGCCGGCAGGAGGCGAGCCGCCGGCCCCGCGTCGCAGGCTTGGATGCGCACTCGAGATCGTCGAGACGCTGGTCCTCACGCTGGTGATCTACCTCGTCATCCACAACTTCGTGGCCCAGCCGTTCGAGGTCGAGCAGTCGTCGATGGTGCCGACCGTGAACCCGGGCGAGTACGTCCTGATCGACAAGATCTCGCCACGCTTCAATGACTACCAGCGGGGCGACATCGTCGTCTTCCAGCCCCCGGCCGGCTTCGGCCAGGGCGGCGTGCCATTCATCAAGCGCGTGATCGGCATGCCCGGCGACACGATCAGCCTGGAGAACGGTCGGGTCTTCGTGACGCAGCCCGGCGGCAGCGCGGTGCGGATCGAGGAGCCGTACGTGGTCCGCTCGATCGGCGGCGGGGCGGCGCCGACCCTCCCGAAGGATGCCGAAGGAACCTCGTCATGGACCGTGCCCGCGGGGAGCTACTTCGTGATGGGCGACAACCGGCCCGACAGCCAGGACTCACGCTTCTTCGGGGTTGTCGGCCGTGACCTGATCGTGGGTCGCGCCTGGATCCGCTACTTCCCGCTCGATCGGGTCGGCTTCATCACGCGGCCGGCCTACGCCGGCCTGAGCACGGCCTATGCCCCGGGAGGCTCCTCGGCGACGATCCAGGTGTCGATGGCCCGCCCGTAGTCGACCAGGTCGTCGGCCCCGAACCAGAGCTCGATCTCGGCGGCCGCGGTGTCGACGGCATCCGAGGCATGGATCAGGTTCCGCAGCCCGCTGATCCCCAGATCGCCGCGAATCGTCCCGGCGTCCGCCTCGTTCGGCATCGTTCGACCGACCATGCGGCGCACGGTGGCGATGGCGTCGGGCCCTTCCAGCGCGACGGCCGCGACGGGCCCCGAGGTGATGAACTCGACCAGGCCGGAGTAGAAGTGCTTGCCGGCATGGACCGCGTAATGGCGCTCGGCGAGCGCCGGTGACACATCGAGCATGCGCAGGCCGACGAGCTTCAGACCCTTTCGCTCGAACCTGGCCACGATCTCGCCCACGAGCCCCCGCTGGACGCCATCGGGCTTGATCAGGACGAGCGTGCGTTCCATGCGAAGGTCGGCTCCGTTGTGGTGGTCAGGCGCGCGCAGCGCGGTCGAAGGCGACGGTCGCGTCGGCCTCGCGGCCGGCGGCCCGCAGGAGGTCGCCGTAGAGTAGCAGACGCTCCGCGGGCGGCTCCTTGCCCAGGCTCGGCTCCAGGATGGCGGCTCCCTCGGGGCCGATCCGCGCGTCGAGCCGCAGTGCAGCCGCCAGCTGCCGATCGCCCTCCTCCTGCTCTCCGGCGGCAAAGGCGGTGCGGGCGGCCTCGAGACGTGTGTGGGCGGCGGCGGTCCGCTCCGGGGTCGGCGGCGCGGGCGGCGCCTCCCCCGTCGACGTCCCCTCGGCACGGCGAGCCGGCGCTCGGAACGACGTTGGCGCCGGCCAGGTGATGCGCGTCGCGACGCCGCCGCGGAGCTTCCAGGCCTCGTCGACGCCGATCGTCGAGACGACCCGCTCCGCGAGCCGCGCGGCGCGATCCGGGTCGCCACCCGCGGCGACCGCCTCCGCCTCGATCAGCATCACCAGGGGCCTCCGCCGCTCGAGGCTGGTGCTTCGAATCCCCTCGATCGCGGCGCCGGCTGCCTGCGGCCGTCCCTGGCGCCACAGCGCCTCGCCCAGCAGGGCGCGCGCGCCGTCGAGCTCCTCCAGGCCGCCCTTGCCGGCTGCCTCCAGGCCGGCGATCAGGCGCAGCAGGACCCCCTCGGCCAGGCCATAGAGTCCCGACGCCAGCTGCGCCCGGGCCAGGGCCAGCTCGTCGGGGATCAGGTCGACCACCTCCAGCGGAGCGTCCCAGCCGGGTGGCGCCGCCGGCGTGCGCCGGGTCACGTCGGGAGCAGCCGTTCGAAGGCAAGGCGCGAGCGGAACGGCCCGAGCACCGCCAGGCGGGCGAGGTCCGGGCGGGCGTACGTTCGCGCCACCCGCAGCAGGTCGTCGAGCGTGACCGCCTCGAGCCGCTCGATCACCTCGTCGACGGTCAGGATCCGCGGCAGGAGGCTCTCGCCGCTGCCCAGCCAGGCGGCCACTGCTCCGGTCTCCTCCATGCGCAGCTCCAGCCGGCCGCGGGTGTAGGCGCGCGCCCGGTCGAGCTCCGCCGCGCTGACCGGCTCCTGCACCACGCGCTCGAGTTGCTCGAGGATGGCGGCCAACAGGGCCGGTGCCTGGTCCGGATCGAAGCCGGCATGAACCCCGAACGTCCCGCAGTCGGCGTATGCGGCGCCGAAAGTTGAGACGTCGTACGAGAGCGAGCGCCGCTCGCGCAGCTCGACGAAGAGGCGGCTGCTCATCCCGTCGCCAAGGACGGCACCCAGCAGGTCGATCGCCCAGCGGTCCGGATGGTCCCGCGCCACGCCGGCCATGCCGAGGCACATGTTGCCCTGTGAGAGGCGGCGGAAGGCGACGCGCACCGATCCCGGGGGCGCGAGCGCTGGCGCCTCGAGGGCAGATGGCAGCAGGGTCGGGCCGCTGTCGGCCGCTCCTTCGAACCAGCCCTCGGCAGTCTTGAGCACATCCTCGTGGCCGATCGCGCCGGCGGCGGTCAGGACGAGGTTGGATGGCCGGTACCAGCGCTGCCAGTGATCGACAACGGTCTCGTGGCGAGCTCGACGCACGCTGCGCGGCGTCCCGGCGATCTCCCGGCCAAGCGGGTGTCCGCCGAACAGGAGCTCGTCGAAGAGGGAGAAGACGTGGTCACCCGGCGAGTCGACGTACATCCGGATCTCGTCGACGATCACCGGCTTCTCGCTGACCATGTCGCGCTGGCGCAGGAGGGGCGCCAGGACGAGATCGGCGACGACCTCGAGGGCGCGCGACGACGCCTCTGCCGGCACGCGGGCGCTGTAGACCGTCAGCTCGCGGTCCGTCGCTGCGTTCACGCTGCCGCCGCAGCCCTCGACCGCCTCGGAGAGGCCGCCCGGCTCGGGATAGCCCCGCGTCCCTTTGAAGACGAGGTGCTCGAGGAGGTGCGACAGGCCGGCGTGCGCCTCGTCCTCGCGCCGCGAGCCGACGCCGACAAAGAGGCCGACCGCGACCGACCGGGCGGCCGGCATCGACTGGGTCACCACCCGAAGGCCGTTCGGCAGCACGCTGCGCTGATACGGGACTCGGGCCCGCGCGCGAAGGCGCCCGGCGGCGACGCCGGACGCCACCTCAGGCCTCCTCGTCGTCGTCGCTCGCCTCTGGCGACATGAGCAGCTCCATCTGAATGAAGCGCAGGTCACGAGCCAGCTCCCCGGTGGTGCGCGGCAGCGGGTGCGCGTCGTCCCCCTCGTCGGCAACCTCGGTGCGGGGCGCGGAGGTTGCGAACTCGAGCACGACGCGCTCTTCCCCGATCACGAGCGTGTAGATCAGGAGCTGATCCGAGGTCGTGTCGAACTGCAGGTAGTCGAACGAGTCGAGGTTGAGGCAGATCGCCAGCGGGGTGAAGTAGCTGGCGATCTCCGGGTGATCGACCACGATCCGCTCGACCCAGCCGGTGCCGCTGCCGGTGACCTGCGATCCCCGTCGATAGGTGTAGGTGACGGTCTGCTTCAGGAGTGGGCGCAGGATGTTGTAGATGTCGCTCTTGTCGGTGACGACGCCCGTGTTGATGTAGAGCTTGGCTCTCGCGTCGGTAATGGGGTCGCTCACGGGCTGCGCCTTGGTGGGGAATCGCGGGCGAGTCTAGCACCCGACCCCGGGCGCGGGAGGGCGTCGAACGGCTGGTAGGATGTCGGGCGTGAAGCTGCTCGCCGCCGACGTCGGCAACACGAACATCACGCTCGGCTTCTTCACCGATGGCGAGCTGAGCGGCTCGTGGCGCGCCACCACCCACGCGGGTGCGACCCCCGACGAGATCGCGGCGATGGCCGCGCAGATGCTGGCGCTTGACAGCCATCGGCTGGACGAGCTGGAGGCGGTCGCGCTCGCGTCGGTCGTCCCGCCGCTGTCGGACACCTTCGAGCGCTTCGTTCGGACCCGCATCGGCCTGGAGCCGATGATCGTCGATGCCGCATCCCTGCGGGGGGTGCTGACGATCGAGATCGATCGGCCGGCGGAGGCCGGCGCCGATCGGCTGTGCAACGCCCTCGCGGCGCGCACCGAGTTCGGCGGCCCGGCGATCGTGATCGACCTGGGAACGAGCACGAACTTCGACCTGATCAGCGCCGAGGGCGCCTACATCGGCGGGGCTATCGCGCCTGGCCTCGGCCTGTCGCTCGAGGCGTTGGTCGGGTATGCCAGCAAGCTGCCGCGCATCGAGCTGCGCCGGCCGCCGCACGCCATCGGCTCCAACACGATCCACGCCATGCAGAGCGGTACCGTGCTGGGCTACATCGGCCTGGTGAGCGGCCTGCTCACGGCCCTGCGCGGCGAGCTCCTCGAGCGCTCGCCGGACGGGACCCGGGTGACGGTGATCGCGACCGGCGGCTACACGTACGAGCCGTGGCTGCAGGACGTGCCGGGGATCGACGCCATCGAGCCGGACCTCACGCTGCGCGGCATCCGCTACGGGTACGACGCCATCCGCGCGGCGGCCACGGCGCCGGCCACCGCCGGCCCGGGAGCCGAGCGATGAGCGAGGACCGCGGCTCGCTCGCCGGGAGGCGGGTGGTGGTCGGCGTGTCGGGCAGCATCGCCGCCTACAAGGCGGTCTCGCTGGTCCGCCTGCTCGCGGAGCGCGGCGCGTTGGTGGACGTTGCGATGACTCCGGCCGCCACCCAGTTCGTCACCCCACTGACCTTCGCCTCGCTCACCCATCGCCGGGTCGTCACCGACGTCATGGCGCTCGACGACGACTCCCAGATCGCCCACGTCGAGCTGGCGGAAGGGGCCGACGCGATCGTCATCGCCCCGGCCACGGCCAACCTCCTGGCCGAGCTGGCGGCCGGCAACGCGAGCAACGCGGTGACCGCCATCGCGCTCGCCAGCCGCGCTCCGCTGGTTGTGGCGCCCGCCATGGACGCGGGGATGTGGACGCACCCGGCCACGCAGCGCAACGTCGAGACCCTGCGCGGCTTCGGGCACCGGATCGTCGAGCCGGAGGTCGGGGCCCTGGCCAGCGGGCTGACCGGCGTGGGGCGCCTGGCCGAGCCCGAGATGATCGTCGAGGCGGTCGAGCGCCTCTTCGCCCGGGCCGGCGATCTCGACGGGCTGCAGGTCGTGGTCAGCGCCGGCGGCACGCGCGAGCCGATCGACCCGGTCCGCTTCATCGGCAACCGCAGCAGCGGCAAGATGGGCGTGGCGATCGCCGAGGCGGCGCGCGACCGCGGGGCGGGCGTGACCCTGATCGCGGGGGTGATGAGCGTCCCTCCGCCGCGTGGCATGAATGTGCTCGACGCCACGACCGCGTCGAGCATGCGCCAGGCGGTGCTTCGCGCGGCACCCACCGCCGACATCCTGGTGATGGCGGCCGCCGTCGCCGACTTCGCCCCCAAGCGCGCGAGCAACAGCAAGATCAAGCGCGGCGGCGGCGACCTGCGGATCGACCTGGTCGCGAACCCCGACATCATCGCCGAGGTCGGCGAGATGGCCGACGGCGCGCGCCCCTTCCTCGTCGGCTTCGCTGCCGAGAGCGACGACCTGGAGGCCAATGCGCTGAGCAAGCTGCGCGACAAGGGGCTCGACCTGATCGTCGGGAACACGGTCGGGGGGCCGTTCGACGCGATCGGCTCTGACGAGAACAAGGTGATCGTGTTCGGCGCCGAGGGCGAGCTGAGCGACTGGCCGATGCTCCCGAAGCGGCAGGTCGCCGAGCGGCTCTGGGACCTGATCGTTGATCGCTATCGCAAGGCTCATCCGCCCGAGCGCCCGCAGCGGGCGGCGCGGTCCCGTCGCAGCTGATCGTGCAGGTGCTGCGCAGCGTCCCCGAGCTGCGTGCCGCGATCCTGGAGCGCCGCCTGGCCGGGGACTCCGTCGGCTACGTGCCGACGATGGGCGTGCTGCACGATGGCCAGCTCTCGCTCGTTCGCCGCGCCAGCGCCGAGAACGGCTGCGTGGTGGTCAGCTCGTTCGTGAATCCGGGCGAGTTCCCGACCCTGGACGAGGCGAGTCTCCTGCACCGCGATGAGGACCGGGACCTGGCCCTGCTGGAGCGGGACGGGGCGAGCCTCGTCTTCATGCCGGGCGTGTCTGGCATGTACCCGCCAGACGACGTGACGCGGGTCACGGTCGAGGGGCTGACCCGGCAGCTCGAGGGCGCTTCACGACCCGGCCACCTCGACGGGCTCACCACCGTGATGCTCAAGATGCTGCACCTGGTCGGGCCCGCCAGCCTGTATCTGGGCCAGCGCCACGCCCAGCAGATCGTGATCCTGCGCCGGATGATGCGTGACCTGTTCATGAACATCGAGCTCGTGGTGTGCCCGACCGTGCGAGAGGCCGATGGGCTGGCGCTGTCGAGCGCGAATGCGAGCCTCTCGATCGAGGAGCGGCACGCGGCCACCTGCCTCTTCGCCGCACTCAACGCGGCACGTGCGGCGTACGACGCCGGCGAGCGCTCGGCGGAGGTGCTGCGGGCCCGAATGACCGAGAAGATCGCCGCCGAAACGATGGCGCGCCCGGACTACATCAGCGTCGCCGACGCCGCCAGCCTGGTCGAGCTGCAGCGCGTGACAGGCCCGGCGCTGGCTCTGCTGGCGGTCTGGATCGGCCGCACCCGGCTCACCGACAACATGCCGCTGGCATGGGACGTGGCCTGAGATCGGACCCCACACAAAGTACTAGTGACGTCTGGGGTCCGCTCCGTATGATGCCGCTGTCACCGCGCGCATCGGCTTCGGTCGGTCGCGCTGCGGCGTACGAGGAGGCCGGCGAGTGCCCACGTCCGGCCTCCTTCCCTGTCCGGCGCCTCGCCCTCAGCCCTTGGCGGCTCGGTGCGCTGCCTTCCACGCGCGCTTGCCGGCCTGGTAGCTGGCCAGCGCCTCGGGCGAGTCGACGTCGCCGAGGGTTGGATGGGTCGGCATCACCTCGTCGAGGCCCGGAAGGCTGACCCCCAGGCGCTTGCCGAGGATCGCGATCAGCGATCGCGCCTTCATGTCGCCGATCGACGGCAGCGCCAGCAGCCGCGCCTGCAGATCGCGGCCGTCGCGAGCATCGGTCCAGACTCGGCTCGCGTCGCCACCGTAGTGCGCGACCAGGTAGGCGCACAGCGCCTGCACGCGACCGGCCATGGCGGCCGGGAAGCGGTGCAGCGCCGGCCGTTGGCGGAAGGCGTTCGCCAGCTCCTCGGGATCCATGGCGGCGATGCGCGCTGCGTCCAGGTGGCCGATCCGCCGCCGCAGCTCGGCCGGGCCGGAGAAGGCCTTCTGGACGGAGACCTGCTGGTCGAGGGCAAACCCGATCAGCAGCGCCAGTGGGTCGCTGGCGAGCAGGCGATCGGCCTCGTCGTCGCCGGTGAAGTGGAGTCGGTCGATGGTCGGCTGGGTGACGGTCATGGGGGGCATGCTACCCCCGCCCCGTCCCAGACGGCTAGAGGTGGGCCAGGAAGTCGTCGATCTCCAGCGAGCGGTCGACGAGCTTGATGATCGTCTCGATCTTCTCGGTGTCGGTGGGATGGGTCTTGACCAGGATCTCGTCCACCGCCTGGGCGGTGCGGTACGTGTCGCTCTGGACGAGGTACGTAAAGAGACCCGCGTCGCGCAGATCGGCGAGCTTGGCATCGCCGGGATGGAACCCGCCGGTCAGGACGATGCCGGTGATGCGTCGGTCCCCGGGCGCGTTGAGCTCGAGCGCCATCTCGATCATGTCATCGCGGTCTCCGGGAGTGATGAGCAGGGTGCGTTCGCCGATCAGGGCGGCGGCATGCCGCGCTCGCATCGCCCCGATCGCCACGTGGGCGATCGTTCGTCCGGGGGTCGCCTCGCCGGCCAGCAGCGCGCCGTCCAGGTGGGTCGCGACCAGCTCGAGCGATGGATTGGCCAGCAGGTCGCTGTACGGGATCCAGCCAAGCAGCTCGATCCCATGCTGGCCGAGGCCGCGTCGCAGCACCTCGGGAAGCTGCGGGTGGGACTCGACGTCCACCTTGTTCACCACCGCCCCCACGACGCGCACGCCCTCCCGCTCGAAGAGCGCGTGATTCAGCACGATCTCGTCGATCGGCCGCCCCACGCCGCCCTCGCTGACGATGACGACCGGCGCCTCGAGCAGGGCCGCCACGTGCGCGTTCGAGAGGCCGACCACCGCCCCCACCCCGGCGTGGCCGGTCCCCTCGATGACGAGGAGGTCCTTCCCGGAGCCGACCCGGCTCGCCGCCTCGACCACGTCCCGCTCGAGGTCTGCGCTGACGCGGCCCATGACGTAGTCGGTCGTGAAGTGCCGGGGCAGCGTGACCGGGCTCATGTCGTCGAGGGCATCGGGGAGGTCGAAGACGGCCTTCATCAGCACCGCGTCCTCGTCCGCCCGGGTCCCCTCGATGACCAGATAGCGCTGCCCGACCGGCTTGATGAAGCCGGTCCTCGACCCCCGCGCGATGATCGCCGCGGTCAGCCCCAGCGACGCCGTCGTCTTGCCGCGGTTCTGGCCGGTCGCCGCCACGAAGACCCGCTGGCCGACGGTCACCCCCGCGGCTTGCCGCGCCGCTCGATCAGCTCGACCGCCTCCCGCAGCCGGGCCATCAGCTCGGGCTCGACCATCTCCGGCTCGAGGTGCTCGCCGAGCCGCTCCATCACGTCGGCCGCCATGCTCAGCAGCACGTCGGCATCGGCGATGAAGAACTGCGGCTCGTTGTTGTAGCGGACCAGGGTGAGCCGGCCCTGCAGGGTCAGCCCGCCCTCGGCATGCGTCAGCTGCGTGCCGAAGTTGTGGCCCTGGATCCCATCGGGGTTGTTCAGGAAGTTCAGGGCGTTGTCGATCGCCAGCCCAAAGCGGGCGCGCCAGCCGACCAGCCGCTCGTGGACCTCCGGCGTGAGGCCGATCTCACCCACCTCGTCGAAGACCTCGCGGGTGACGGTCAGCAGACCGACCAGGGTCGACCCGGCGCGGCTGCCGAGCATCACCTGCAGCGAGCGCTCCAGCGTGAAGACGTCGCTGTCGAAGCGAGGCGAGGTCGTCACGTCGGCGAGCAGGTCCTCGACGTTGTCGAGCGCGCCCGGCTCGGCCAGCGCATTGGCGAGGTTCAGGATCTCCTCGCGGAACAGGAAGCGCTCTTCGTGATCGAGCATGCGCAGGAGTCTAGGGGTACAGGCCTCGCAGCGTCGTGGCCTCGGCCACCCGCGCCACCGCGACCATGTAGGCGGCCGTGCGCATGTGGACCGAGTGTCGATGGCTCATGGCGTGAACGCTCTCGAAGGCCCGATCCATGATCTCGTGCAGGCTCTCGTTGATCCGCGACTCCGTCCAGAAGAAGGACTGCATGTCCTGCACCCATTCGAAGTAGCTGACCGTCACCCCGCCCGCGTTGCACAGGATGTCCGGGATCACGAAGATGCCGCGGTCGTAGAGGATCTGATCGGCCTCCGGCGTGGTGGGGCCGTTCGCGGCTTCGGCCACGATCCTCGCCTTGATGTGCGGCGCGTTGTGCTCCGTGATCTGGTTCTCGAGCGCGGCCGGGACGAGGATCTCGCAGTCGAGCTCGAGGATCTCCGTGTTGCTGACCGCATCGGCTCCCGGGAAGCCGACCACCGTGCCGTGCTCGGCCTTCCAGACGCTGACGCGCGCCGGATCGAGCCCCTTCGGGTTGTAGATGCCGCCCTGCGAGTCGCTGACCGCGATGATCGTCGCGCCCTCCGCCGCGAGCAGATCGGCGGCGACCGAGCCGGCGTTGCCGTAGCCCTGGATCGCGACGCGGGCCCCACTGAGCGGGATGTCGATCACCCTGCTGGCCTGGTTCAGGGTGTAGACCGCGCCACGCGCGGTCGCCTCGTTGCGGCCGAGCGAGCCGCCGATGGCGATCGGCTTGCCGGTGACAACACCGGGGATGGTGTAGCCACGATGCATCGAGAAGGTGTCCATCATCCAGGCCATCACCTGGGCGTTCGTGTTCACGTCGGGCGCCGGGATGTCCCGGTCCGGACCGATCAGCGGGCTGATCTCGGTCGTGAAGCGACGGGTCAGCCCCTCGAGCTCGCGCATCGAGAGCTTCTTTGGATCCACGATGACGCCGCCCTTGCCGCCACCGTACGGGATGTTCACCACCGCGCACTTCCAGGTCATCCACATCGAGAGGGCTCGCACCTCGTCGCGGGTCACGTCCTGGTGGTAGCGGATGCCGCCCTTGGCCGGGCCGCGGCTCACGTTGTGCTGGATGCGGAAGCCGGTGAAGACCTCCACATGGCCGTCGTCCATCGTCACCGGGAAGTTGACGGTGAGCTCTCGCTGCGGGACGCGCAGGACGCGCCGCAGGCCGGGATCCAGGTCGAGCTGCTCGGCCGCGGCGTCGAACTGCGCCTGGGCGACGGCCCAGATGTTCGGCGCGTCAGCGACCGGATTCGAACTTGCCATTGGGTGCTTCTCGAGCCTCCAGTAGGTCGCGGTCCGGCGCCTCCGCGGATGGTGGGTGCGGGAGCTGGCCGGGGTCGCGGCGGCCCGATTATAGGGTTGGGTCAAGCGCCGGCGGCGCTCAGACCATCTCCACCGCCAGCGCGACCGCTCCCCCGCCGCCGAGGCACAGCGTGGCGAGGCCCCGCCGCCCGCCGCGACGTCGCAGCTCGTACAGGAGGGTCGTCAGCACGCGTGCACCGGAGGCGCCGATCGGGTGGCCAAGCGCGATCGCCCCGCCGTTGACGTTGACGCGATCCCAGTCGAAGCCGAGCGCGTTGCCATCGGCCAGCACCTGGGCCGCGAAGGCCTCGTTGATCTCGACCAGGTCGAACTCGTCGAGGCGCAGGTCGAGCTTCTCGAGCAGGCGGCGCACGCCCTCGATCGGCGCCTCGAAGAGCCATTCGGGGGCGACATCGGCCTGGGCGTAGCCGGTGATGCGCGCCATCGGCTTGAGCCCGTCGCGAGCCACCGCCTCGTCAGAGGACAGCACGAGCGCCGCCGCCCCATCGGTGATGCCGGGCGAGTTGCCGGCAGTGACGGTGCCGCCATCGGGCTGAAAGGCCGGCTTCAGGCGGGCGAGGGCCTCAAGCGAGGTGTCCGAGCGTGGGTTCTCATCGGTGTCGACCACGGTCGTGCCCTTCTTGCCGGGTACCTCGACCGGGACGATCTCGTCGGCGAATCGACCGCTCGCCATGGCATCCAGCGCGCGTTCGTGCGAACGCACCGCGAACTCGTCCTGGGCCGCGCGGCCGACCTCGTGCTTCGCAGCCACCCGCTCGGCGTGGACCCCCATGTGCACGTCGCAGATCGCGCACCACAGGCCGTCGTGCACGGTGGCGTCGACCAGCTCTGCGTTGCCGAGCCGATAGCCGGCGCGCGCCCCCGGCAGCAGGTACGGGCCGAGGTTCATGTTCTCCATCCCACCCGCCACGATCAGCTGCGCGTCACCAGCGCGGATCGATGCGGCGCCGAGCATCACCGCCTTCAGGCCCGACCCGCAGACCTTGTTGATCGTGGTCGCCCCCACTCCGTTCGGCAGCCCCGCGCCCAGCGCCGCCTGGCGTGCGGGCGCCTGTCCCGCGCCGGCCTGGATGACCTGGCCCATGAAGACCTCGTCGATCCGCTCCGGGGCGACACCGGCGCGCTCGACCGCGGCGCGGATCGCGACGGAGCCGAGCTTCGTGGCGGGGACGGTGGAGAGGCCGCCGCCGAACTTGCCGATCGGCGTTCGGGCCGCGGACAGGATGAAGACGTCGCTCATACGACGAATGGTAGCGCCGCCCGAGCCCAGCGGCGCCGGGCTACTCCTTCTCCTCCTCGCCGAAGAGGCGTGCGACCTGATCGGCCCACTTCGTGACGACGACCCGTGTCTTGATCTTGAGCGACGGAGTCAGCTCGCCCTCCTCCTCGGAGAGGAGGCGCGGCAGGGTGATCACCCGCCGCGGGCGCTCGTAGATGGCGAAGCCTTCGAGCTTGGCCCGCACCTCTCCCTCGATCAGCTTCTGGACGGCCTTCTCGGCCACGAGCTGGGCGGGCGGCATCTCGGCCATGCCGTTGGCCGCGGCCCAGGTCCCGAGCTCGTCGAAGTCGGGCACGACCAGCAGGCCGGTGTATGGCTCGTTGTCGCCGAGGATCAGGGCCTGGGCCATGTAGCGGCTGGTCAGGATCGCGATCTCCATCGGCGCAGGCGCGACGTTCTTGCCGTTGGCCAGGACGAGGATGTTCTTGAGCCGATCGGTGATGCGCACCCGTCCGTCTTCATCGAGCTCGCCGATGTCGCCGGTATGGAACCAACCATCGGCGTCGATGACCTGCGCGGTCTCCTCGGGCTGGTTGAGGTAGCCGTGCATCACCTGCGGCCCCTTGGCCAGGATCTCACCGGTGTCGGGGTCGATCCGGATCTGGGTCTCGGCCACGGGCCGACCGACCGTCCCGAACTTGAAGTCTCCGGGCCGGTTGATCGTGAGCAGCGGGGCGGTCTCGGTCAGGCCATAACCCTCCAGGATCAGCATCCCCATCGCGTAGAAGAACTCGCCGATCTCCTGCGACAGCGGGGCGCCGCCGGAGACGAAGTAGCGCACCCGCCCGCCGGTGCGCGCCTTGATCTTGTGGAAGACGAGGCGGTCCGCGACCCACAGCTGGAGGCTCAGCCAGGCCGAGTTCGGCCGCCCGGCGAGGTGGTTGGCGTACTTCGCCCGGCCCAGCCCCAGCGCCCAGGCGAAGATCCGTTGGCGCAGCGGAGGCCCAGCCTCGACTGTCGACACGACGCGCGCGTAGAGCCGCTCATAGAGGCGCGGGACCGCGACCATCACCGTCGGATGGACCTCGGCCATGTTGGCCGCCAGGCGCTCAATCGCCGGCTCCGCGTACGCAATCGTGCAGCCGCGGCCGAGCGGGACGATCTGGCCGGCCGCTCGCTCGGTCATGTGCGAGAGCGGCAGGAACGAGAGGAAGAGGTCGTTCTCGTTGAAGTCGACCGCCTGCACCCCGCCCTCGAAGTTGTGAAGGATGTTGCCGTGGGTCAGCACCACCCCCTTGGGGTTCGCGGTCGTGCCCGAGGTGTGGACGATCGTCGCGACCTTGTCGCGGGCGTACCGCGACCACGTCTCGGTCCACTCGCGGATCTCGCCCGGGTCGGCGGTCGCCAGGTCGAAGATGTCGTCGAAGCTGATCGCCCCGTCGGGGAGGCGGCCGCGGTCGTCGATGACGACGACGTGCTCGAGCGAGGGGCACTCGGCGCGCACCTGGTCGATCTTGGCCGCCTGCTGCAGGTTCTCGACGAAGATCAGCCGGGCGGCCACGTTGTTGATGACGAACGCGGCCTGGCTCGGCTCAACCGACGGGTAGATCGGGCAGGTCACCGCTCCCAGCGAGAGTGAGCCGATGTCGGCCGCCAGCCAGGCGGGTCGGGTGCGGCTCATGATGCAGACCCGATCCCCGTCGCGGATGCCGAGGTGCTTCAGCCCCATCGCCACCTGGGTGATCCAGTCCCAGGTCTGACGGTAGGTGGTGCTGGTCCAGGCGACCGGCTCCTCCTCCGGCGGGCCGCCGCTCTGGCGCCGCGTCTTCGGCAGCTTCCAGCGCAGCGCCTCCTTCTCGGGGTTGCGGAGCATCGAGTTGTGGACGAGCGCCACGAGGCTGTCGGCCCGCAGCTCGGGCGGGATGTTGAGCGGCTCGACCACGGTCTCCATCATCGGTCGCCCCTCTGCATCTTCGCGTTCAGCTCATTCGCGATGATCAGGCGCTGGATCTGGTTGCTCCCCTCGTAGATCTGGGCGCCCTTGGCGTCGCGCATGAAGCGCTCGACCGGGTTGTCGCGGGAGTAGCCGGCGCCGCCATAGACCTGCACCGCGTCGGTGGCGACCCGCATGGCGGTGTCGCTGGCGAACATCTTGGCCATGCTGCTGGCCGCATTGATCGAGCCACCGGCATCCCGGAGGCGTGCGGCTCGCCAGGTGAGCAGGCGCGACGCCTCGACCGCCACGGCCGCATCGGCCAGCATCGCCTGGATCATCTCCTGCTCGGCGATGGGGCGGCCGAACTGGGTCCGCTGCGCGGCATAGCGGGCGGCGTGCTCGAGCGCGGCCCGCGCAAGGCCGGTGCAGGCGGCGGCGATGCTGATGCGGCCCGAGGCGAGCGAGCCGAGCGCGACCTTCAGGCCGTCCCCCTCGGCGCCAAGGCGGTTCTCGGCCGGAACAACGGCATCCTCGAAGACGAGCTCGGCGGCCGGCGAGTCGCGGATCCCCATCTTGCGCTCGTGGCTCCCGATCCGGAACCCGGGCATGTCGGGCGTGACCACGAACGCGGTCACGCCGTCCCGGCCGCGCGAGCGGTCGACGGTCCCGAACACGACGTAGACGTCGGCCTCGCCGCCGTTCGTGATCCAGACCTTGGTCCCCGTCAGGACGTAGCCGTCGTCGGTGCGCCGGGCGGCGAGCGAGAGTGACGCCGCGTCGGAGCCGGCACCGGGCTCGGTCAGGGCGAAGGCGCCCAGGTGGGCGCCGGCGGTCATCGGCGGCAGGAAGCGCTGGCGCTGCTCGTCGGTCCCGTGCGCGTAGATGCACAGCTGCGACAGGACGTGGACCGAAAGGCTGATCGCCATCCCCATGTCGGCCGCGGCGATCTCCTCGCAGGCGAGGGCCCAGGCGAAATACGAGAGCCCGGCCCCGCCGAGCTCCTCCGGGTATGGGATCGCGGTGAGGCCCAGCTCGCCCATCCGCGTGAAGAGGGCGCGGTCGTAGCGCTCCTCCTCGTCGCGCTGCGCAACAGTGGGCGCCAGCTCGCGCTGGGCGAACTCGCGGGCGGTGTCGCGAACCGAGCGCTCCTCCTCGCTGAGAGCAAATGGATCGGGCCGCGTGGGCGTCGCGGTGGTCGCCATCAGCCGATCTTCGTCCCCCGCTCGTCGTAGCGATAGAAGCCGCGCCCCGCCTTCCGTCCGAGGTGACCCCCCGAGACCATCTGGCGCAGCAGCGGGGCTGCGCGGAACTTCGGGTCGCCGAAGCCGCGGTACAGGACGTCGAGGACGTTCAGCATGACGTCATTGCCGATGAAGTCGCTCAGCTCGAGCGGACCCATCGGGTGGTTCAGTCCGAGCCTGGCCCCGGCATCGATGTCCTCAGCGCTGCCGGTGCCGTCCATCAGGGCGAAGACCGCCTCGTTGATGAAGGGGCCGAGCATGCGGTTGACGATGAAGCCGGGGTAGTCATGCGACTCGATCACCGTCTTGCCGAGCTCCTCCGCGAAGGCTCGCGCGGCGGCATGCGTGGCGTCGTCGGTCTCGAGCCCGCGGATGATTTCGATCAGGGCCATCACCGGCACCGGCGAGAAGAAATGGAGGCCGATGAAGCGGCCGGGCCGATCGGTCGCCGTTGCCAGCGACGTGATGCTGATGCTGCTCGTGTTGCTCGCGAAGACCGCATCCGTGTCAGCGGCAGCGCTGAGCGCCTGCCACGTCTCGCGCTTGACCGCCTCGTCCTCGAAGACCGCCTCGATCACGAGGTCGTGGCCGGCCGCCCCGTCGGTGCCGACGCCGGTACCGATGCGGGCGAGGAGCGCGTCCGCGTCGGCCTGCGGCAGCTTCCCCTTCTCGACCTGGCGGGCAAGGTTGGCAGCGACCCGCCCCTTCCCCTTCTCGGCGAGCTCGGCGGTGCGGTCCGCCAGGGTCACCCGCTTGCCCGCCGCGGCGCTCACCTGTGCGATGCCATGGCCCATCAGGCCGGCGCCGATGACGAAGACCCGATCGAGGCTCATGGCTGGAAGGGTACCAGCCGCTCAGCGGCGTCCGGGCG
>DATCOX010000094.1:0-4895 GCA_036564495.1 Candidatus Limnocylindria bacterium | reverse complement strand
GCCCGACGACGGGCAAGCACGCGTCGACCACCCTTCGAAGCCATGCGAGCGCGGAAGCCGTGTTCCCGCTTCCGGGCGCGCTTCTTGGGCTGGTAGGTCCTCTTCATGAGTGCGTGCCTGTCCTCGTTCAGCGGCGGCGATTCGGGTCGATAACACAAGAACGGCTGGCGTATTCGCCAGCCTCACGCGATGGCCCTGCACTGCGGCCCGTCTCGCTCTGCCGGGCGATCATAGCGACGCCTCGAGTGGAGTGTCAAACCTCCCGACACGCGTCGATGGCAACGTGAACGAATCCATTGCCGGTCGCGAAAGGGTGCTGCTACACTACCGCGACCCCCGAGGCCCGACGCCCATCTGACCGGGTCCCGTGCGCCCCGAGGGAGGTCCTCGACAGGTGCCGGAACGCCGCGGCTCAATCGATTGGGAGTTGGCTATCGATGGATGCGAAGCAGGTATGGCGTGCCGTCCTGGGCGAGCTGCAGGTCTCCCTTTCGCCCGCCAACTTTGAGACCTGGCTGAAGGACACGTCGCTCGTCGACCTCGACGAGAACCGCTATCGCATCGCCGCCCCGAACGGGTTCGCGCGTGACTGGCTCGACAACCGATACCGCACCCTGATCAGCCAGACCCTGGCTCGGGTCGTGGGCGGATCGGTCCAGGTCGAGTTCGTGGTGGCGGACGCGCCGGGCCCGGTTCCCGCCCAATCCGACGACGAGGCGCTCCCGCTTCCCCCCGCCTCGGCCGGCGGGAACACCGTCAACCTGAACGGGCGCTACGCGTTCAGCAACTTCATCGTCGGCAGCGCCAACCGGCTCGCGCACGCCGCCGCCCTCTCGGTCGCGGAGCGCCCCGGCCACGCCTACAACCCCCTCTTCCTGTATGGCGGCGTGGGGCTCGGCAAGACGCATCTCATGCACGCCATCGGCAACGCCGTGTCGATCAAGTTCCCACGCAAACGGATCCTGTACGCGACCAGCGAGAAGTTCACCAACGACTTCATCAACTCGATCCGCGAGCAGAAGATGGAGGACTTCCGGAACCGATATCGCCGCATCGACGTGCTGCTGATCGACGACATCCAGTTCATCGCCGAGCGCGAGCGGACCCAGGAGGAGTTCTTCCACACCTTCAACACGATCCACGAGGCGGGGAAGCAGATCGTCCTGTCCAGCGACCGGCCGCCGAAGGCGATCACCACCCTTGAGGAGCGGCTCCGCTCCCGTTTCGAGTGGGGCCTCATCGCCGACCTCACGCCGCCGGACCTCGAGACGCGCATCGCGATCCTGCGCAGCAAGGCGGAGGATCAGCTCAACCTGATCCCGGCCGAGGTGATCGAGTTCATCGCGCGCAAGGTGGTCAGCAACGTTCGCGAGCTCGAGGGCGCCCTCAACAGGGTCGTGGCCTACGCCTCGATGTCCGGCATGCCGATCAATAACGAGCTGGCCAGCGCGGTCCTCTCGAACGTCATGTACAACCCAAAGAAGCGCTCGATCACCCCGCAGCGCATCGTGCGCGCGGTCGCCGACTACTACGGCGTCAACCTCGACCAGCTGCGCTCGTCGAAACGCGACAAGGCGATCGTGGTGCCGCGCCAGATCGCGATGTACCTGATCCGCGAAGAGACCGACATCTCGCTGCTCCGCATCGGCGCCGAGCTTGGCGGGCGGGATCACTCGACCGTCCTGCACGCCTACGACAAGATCGCGCGGGAGCTGGCCGAGAACGATGAGATGCGCCGTGAGGTGAGCGCGGTGCGGGAGATGATCTACTCCGAGTGAACCGAGCGGCCGTGGAGAACGCGGCCGAGACGGTGGAGAAACGCAACGCGACGTGGACGGATATGCGGGACGTCCGCCGCAGGCGGGACCAGTTGTCAACCGGGTGGGGCGAGCCATCCACAGCGGGGGCTCACGAAGGGGGCGGATGCCCACCGACGGGAGGCAGTTATCGGCACTGGGCGTGAGCACGGATGAGCGTGGCGATCCACACCGTCCACACGCCTACTGGAGACGGCGACGGATGAGTATTCTTCTCCTGGTTTCATAGAGCGACGCCTGGGCTGGTGGAGAACGCCAATGGTGGTGAAGGGTGAGGTCGGAATGAACGTATCGGTGATGCAGGAGAACCTGGCGCGCGGCCTGGGCGTGGTCGGTCGCGCAGTCAGCAGCAGGGCCACCCTCCCAGTGCTGGCCAACGTCCTGCTCAAGACCGAGAACGCCGGCCTCAAGCTGACCGCCACCAACCTGGAGATCGGGATCAACTGCTGGGTCCCGGGCAAGGTGACCGATGAGGGCGAGATCACCGTGCCCGCCAAGCTGCTGACCGAGCTCGTCTCTTCCCTCCCGAACCAGCGCATCGACCTCCAGTTCTCGGCCAAGGATCGGACGCTGAAGGTCACCTGTGGCGGCAGCCGCTCCTCGATCAAGGGGATCGAGGCCGACGAGTTCCCGGTGGTCGCCGCGATCGGCGACGCGCCTGTCACCAGCGCGGACTCTCGGGCCCTGCGCGACGCCCTCGGGGAGGTCGTCTTCGCCGCCGCCAGCGACGAGAGCCGGCCGATCCTGACCGGGGTGCTGACGCGCCTCGCAGGCGACCGCATGACACTCGCCGCCGCGGACAACTATCGCATCGCGGTTCGCAGCCTGGCCCTGGCGAAGCCGGTCACTCCGGAGATCACGATCGTCGTTCCGGCCCGCTCCTACGCCGAGCTGATACGGATCATGCCCGACTCCGAGGAGTCGATCGAGATCACCGTCACCCCGAACAAGAGCCAGGTCCTGTTTCACGTGAATGGGATCGACCTCGTGAGCCGGCTGATCGAGGGCCAGTTCCCGAACTACGAGCCGGTGATCCCGACCGGGCACACCAGCCGAGCGGTCCTCGATCGGGAGGCCTTCCTGCAGGGCGCCCGGCGGGCCAGCATCTTCGCCCGCGACAGCGCCAACATCGTGAAGATCGAGATCGGTGGCGAGGCGGCGGATGGCGTGTCGATCACCGCCCACGCAGCGGACGTGGGCGACGCCGCCGACACGCTTGAGGCGAGCATCGACGGCCAGCCGACGAGCATTGCCTTCAACGCCCGCTACCTGATCGACGTGCTCAGCAACCTGGGCGCCGACGAAGCGGCCCTGGAGCTCTCGGGCCCCCTCGCCCCGGGCGTGATCCGCGGTGTAGGCAAGGACGATTACGTGCACGTCATCATGCCGGTTCGGACCGCATCGTAGAGAGGGCCGCCACGGCGGTGGCCGGAGCAGTGCGGTGCGCCTGACCCGACTCGTCCTCGAGGACTTCCGAAGCTACGCCAGCGCGGAGCTCCACCCCGAACCCGGCCTGACGATCGTGGCCGGCCCGAACGGCGCCGGCAAGACGAACCTGCTCGAGGCGATCTTCGTCGCCGTGACCGGAAGATCGCATCGGGCCGGATCCGATGCGGAGCTGGTTCGCCACTCCCGGCCGTACGCCCGCGTCCGGCTCGACCTCTCCGACCCGGAGAGCGCCAACACCGCGCGGGTCGAGCTGGTGGTGCCCGCCGAGGACGCTCCCCGGGAGATGCGGAAGCGCGTCACGGTCAACGGACTGCCGCGACGAGTGGCGGCGATCGGCGACACGGTGCGCGTGGTCCTCTTCCGTCCGGAAGAGATGCTGCTCCTGGTGGGGGCGCCAACGGAGCGGCGGCGCTTCCTGGATGCGATCCTGGCCCAGCGCCACCGGGCGGCGGCGCGGGACCTCGCCGAGCTGGGTCGGATCCTCGCCCAGCGCAACGCGCTGCTGCGCGCCATCCGGCGCGACGAGGCGACCCCGGACGGGCTCGCCTTCTGGGACGAGCAGCTGGCGGTGGTCAGCGCGCGCGTGATGGCAGGCAGGCTGAACCTGGTGGCCGAGCTGGCCGCGCGGATCCCGGCCCTGCACGATGCCGTGGCGCCGCCCGACGAGCTCGGCGAGCGGGTGCGCCTCACCTATGCCGACACGCTCAAAGACGCCTGGCCGGAGCGCCCGACCGATACGGCCCCCGCTCCGTCGCTCGAGCAGCTCGAGCGCGCGTACCGACGCCGCATCATCGACGTGCGCGAGAAGGAGCTGTGGAACGGGGTCTCGCTGGCCGGGCCGCACCGCGACGATCTGCGTGTCGAGCTCTCCGGACGCGAGGTGGCGACGCACGCCAGCCGTGGGCAGCAGCGCACGATCATCCTCGCCCTCAAGCTGGCCGAGACCGATCTCCTCGGCGCGGACGGCGCTCCGACCCCGATCGTCCTGCTCGACGACGTCTTCTCGGAGCTCGACGCAGACCGATCCGACCTCTCGCTCTCTCTGCTGCTCGAGCGCGGGCAGGTGCTGGTCACGATGGCGGACCTCGCCTCCCTCCCCGCCGGCCGGCGGGGCGTGACGATCTGGCAGGTCGGCGAGGGGCGCCTCTCACAGGCGCCGCGCGTCGCATGAGCCGCACCGAGGAGGCCGCCAGCGCGGTCCAGCGGGCGCTCCTCGCCTGCATGGGGCCGGGCGCGGCCGAGCAAATTGCCCTGGCCCAGGCGCGGCTGGCCTGGCAGGAGGCGGTCGCGGCGGCCGGCCTGGACCGCGGCGGGATGAGCTCGCGTCTCATCACCATCCGGGCCGGGACAGCACAGGTCGAGGCCTCGGAGCCGATCCTGGCGCAAGAGCTCGGCCTGCGCGCCGAGGCACTGATGGAGGCCGCCAACCGGGTGATGGATGGGCGCCCGGGGGCGACGATCGTCATCACCCGGGTCGCCGTTTCGGTGGCTCGTTCGGGGGGTGGCCGCTCCCTATAATCGCCGCGTCGCCGTCCTTCGCTCGAGTCCGCGGATCCGATGAGCAACCGCCTGGCCACCCGTATCGGCCTGTTGGCCGGCGACGATCGCGCCCCCGGCGCGCTTGACCTG
>DATCOX010000002.1:0-14865 GCA_036564495.1 Candidatus Limnocylindria bacterium | reverse complement strand
GCGATCGCGGCCGCGGTGCCGAGCCAGATGCGGCCGAAGCGGCGCTGGTTCCCGGTCCGCGCCAGGTAGGCGAGGATGATGCTCACGATGAGCGCCGCCTCGACCCCTTCGCGGAGGCCGGTGAGCAGGCCGGTCGTCAGGAAGCCGATATCCAAGAAGGGGTCTCCGGTGGGCGGGGAATGGGGCGGCGACGCTGCGCGACGCCTCGGCGGAGAAGGCTACCGGAGCGGTCGGGGACCGTCAATCGAAGTCCTACCGCATGGGTCAGGATTCTCCTGACCGGCCGGCCGGGGAGGTTCGGCCCGCTAGAATCGAGCGCCCATGATCGACTTCACCCTGACCGATGCCCAGCGCGACCTCCAGCGCACGGCGCGCGCCTTCGCCGAGCGCGAGATCCTGCCGCGCATCCATGAGCTCGACTCGACCTCGACCTACGACCGCTCGCTCTACGAGAAGATGGGCGCCGCCGGCCTCCTGGGCCTCCCGATCCCCGAGCGCTACGGCGGGACGGGGATGGACTACATCGCCTTCGCGCTGCTCTGCGAGGAGATGGAGCGGGCCGACACCGCCTTCCGGGTCGTCCTCTCGGTCCACACCGGGCTGAACTCGCTGACGCTGCTGCAATGGGCGAACGAGGACCAGAAGCAGCGCTACCTCGTCCCGCAGGCACGCGGCGAGAAGCTGGCGACCTTCGGGCTCACCGAGCCGGGGGTCGGCAGCGACGCGGCCAACCTGTCCACGACCGCCCGACGCGACGGCGACCGCTACCTCCTCAACGGCAGCAAGATCTGGATCAGCCTGGCCGACACGGCCGACAACTTCCTGGTCTTCGCCACGGTCGACAAGAGCGCCGGGCACAAGGGGATCACCGCCTTCCTCGTTGAGCGCGGCTTCGCCGGATTCAGCACCGATTCGCTCCACGGCAAGCTGGGGGTGCGCGCCGGAAACACCGGCATCCTCACCTTCTCCGATTGCGAGGTCCCGGTCGAGAACCGGGTCGGCGAGGAGGGCGAGGGCTTCACGATCGCCATGAGCGCGATCGACCAGGGCCGGTACACCGTCGCCGCCGGATCGGTGGGGCTGGCGCAGGCGTGCCTGGACGCATCGGTCAAGTACGCCCATGAGCGCAAGGCGTTTGGCGAGGAGATCGGGCGCCACCAGCTGGTCAAGCAGATGCTCTCGAAGATGTACGCCGGTATCGAGGCGGGGCGCCTGCTCGTCTTCAAGGCCGGCTGGAAGAAGAACGCCGGTGAACGGAACACGCGAGAGACCGGGCTCGCCAAGTGGTTCTGCACCGACCATGCCGTTGCATCGGCCCTTGATGCGATCCAGATCCACGGCGCCTACGGGTACAGCGACGAATACCCGGCCGAGCGCTATCTGCGCAACAGCAAGGGGTCGGTCATCTACGAGGGGACGAGTCAGATCCACACGCTGATGCAGGCCGATTACCTGCTCGGCTACCGCCAGGACCACCCGCTGCGCATGCCCCAGCCTGCCTTCGAAGGGGAGATGTAGCTCAGGTCCCGATGACCATCAGTCCGAGCGCCAGACGCGCCCACTGGTGGGCCCCGGCGGCCAGGCGCGAGCCTCGGGAGTCGGCCATGGCCGGCACTATACTCGCGGCCATGAGTCGAGCCGTCGAGCTGGGACTGGGCCTGATGCTGCTCGCGATCGGGGTCCTGGTCCTCGCCAGTGAGCCGCTCGGATCCTGGTTCTCCGGCCTCGGTATCAGCAAGGAGCTGCTGGCGTGGTGGCCGGCGATCGTGGTCGTGCTGTCCGCCTTCTTCCTCCTGCCGGCCGCGCTGCCCGGCCCGAACCGGCGCCTGCGAGCCGGGATGGTGATCCCCGGCTCATTCCTGGCCGGCGTCGGCGGCGCCCTCCTGTACACGAGCCTCAACGATCGCTGGATGGCCTGGTCCTACCTGTGGACGGTGATCCCCGCCTCGATCGGGATCGGCCTCTACGCGGCCGGCTGGATCGCGGACCTGCCCGCCTTCAAGTGGATCGGCTCGGGGATGGCGGTCGGGGCGGCGATCGCCTATCTCGCGTTCGCGACCGCCTTCGGCGGCGAGGCGTTCCGGTTCATCGGCTCACTCGCCATCATCGTCCTGGGGCTGGCGCTCATGGCGGGCGGCCTGGCCGATCGGCTCAGCCGCAAGGGGAGCAGCTAGGGCGACGGCGCCCTAGAACAGCTTCGGCACGACCACCGCGGCGACTGCGACTCCGAGCGCGGCGGTCAGCGCTCCGCGCCGCAGCCGAGAGAGGGACCCGGCCGCCAGCCAGCCTGCGACTGCCGCAGGGACGACGCCGGCGAGGCCTGCCACCGAGCCGGCCACCGCCTGCGCCAGCGTCGGCGATGCCGCGCCCACCTGCCGCTCCCCGGCGGTCGCCGCGCCGGTGATCACCAC
Source organism: Candidatus Limnocylindria bacterium (assembly GCA_036564495.1). Taxonomy (GTDB): domain Bacteria; phylum Chloroflexota; class Limnocylindria; order QHBO01; family QHBO01; genus CF-167. Next base: position 12,454 of record DATCOX010000002.1, on the reverse strand, counting down.
CAGCAGAGCGGCCAGCAGGCCGGCACCGAGCGTGCCGGTGAAGGCACGGAGACGGCCCAGCTGGGTAGCGCCGGCGATCGCCGCCCCGGCGGCGAGCACGATCGCCACGACGTACGTGCCGGGCGATGCGTTCTCACTCCCCGACGGGGGCGCAACGGTGAACCAGGCGAGCGCCAGCGCGGGGGCGGCGAGCATCCCGGTCGCCGCCACCCAGGTCAGCGGCCGCGTCCAGTCCTCCGGATCCTCGGGCGGGACCACGGCGCCGAGCCGGACGCTGATCGGGACGAGGTCCTCCGGGTCCTCCGGCGGGGTCACGTGCGCACGGCTTCGCCCGGCTGCGGCTCTGTCGGGACGGCTGCCAGGCGCAGCCCGACGATCCTCGTCCCGAGTTCGTGCACGGCCGCGCCCGCCGCTGCGCAGTCCGGATGCCCGGCGTCCAGCGCGAGATCCGCCAGCTCGTGAAGCCGGGTTATCGCCGTGGGTGTGTCGAGGTCATCGTCCATGGCCGCCAGGAATGCATCACGGAGGGCCATGACGCGGGATCCCGGCGCCCCGGTCACATCGGCTCCTTCGCCGGCGAGGGACGCCAGGCGCAGGCGAGTGGCGCGCTCGGCAGCAGCCTCGAGCTCCTCCGGCCGATACGTGAGCTCGTCGCGGTAATGGTGGCTGACCAGGTAAAGGCGGATGGCGTCGCCCGTGTAGGTGCGCAGCAGGTCACGCACGAGGACCAGGTTGCCGAGCGACTTGCTCATCTTCTCGCCCTCGTAGCGGAGCATGCCGGCGTGCACCCACCACTCGACGAAGGGGCGCTGGCCGGTCGCCGCCTCCGACTGCGCGATCTCCGATTCGTGGTGCGGGTATGCCAGATCGGCGCCGCCACCGTGGATCTCGAAGTGGTCGCCGAGGTAGGCGCTGCTCATCGCGGAGCACTCGATGTGCCAGCCCGGCCGCCCCGGGCCCCAGGGCGACTCCCAGGCCGGCTCGTCGGCCAGCGACGGCTGCCACAGCACGAAGTCGAGGGGATCCCGCCGTCCCGGCATCTCGGGCCTGCTCCCGCGCTCGAGCGCGAGCGGCAGCATCTCCTCGCGGGACAGCTTCGAGAGCTCCCCGTAGGTCGGCCAGCTGGCGACGCTGAAGTAGACGTGACCCTCAGCGACGTAGGCGTGGCCGTTCGCCACCAGGCGCGCGATCAGGTCGCGCATCTGCGCAATGTGGCCGGTCGCACGCGGCAGGTGATCGGGCGGCAGCCAGTTGAGCGCGGCCATCTCCGTCAGGAAGGTGCTCAGGTTCCGGTTGCCGAGCTCCAGGTAGTCCTCGCCGGTCTCCCTGGCACGGCGCAGCATGTCGTCGTCGACATCGGTCAGGTTCTGGACGTAGACCACGTCGTGACCGAGGAACTTCAGGTACCGATCCAGCACGTCGAAGCTCAGGTAGGTGAACGCGTGCCCGAGGTGCCCGGTGTCGTACGGGGTCACCCCACACACGTACAGGCCGACCGGGCCGGAGCCGATGGGGGTGAACGGCACGAGCTCGCCGCGGCGAGCGTCGAAGAGGCGCAGGGTCACGGCGCGGATTCTAGGCGCTGATAGAATCGGCGGAGATGTGGGACGTCCTGCGCTGGTTCGCCGTCTTCGTGATCGCCGTTCTGGTGCTGGTCGCAGGCGTGTATCTCGTCCTCGGCAAGCCGCTCCCGATCCCCAGTCTCTTCTGACGGTTCACCACAGCTCGGGCTTGGTGCTCATCAGGAAGCCGATGAGGCCCGTGGCAGCCGCCATCGCATAGGCCAGATAACGGGCGCGCCGGGCTCGGGCGCGCCACCCGGGCGAGGCCGGTTCGCGAACGCGCATCAGGCGCCGCAAGTTCGGTCGGGAGATGAACGCCGCCACCAGCAGATTCGCGGCGTAGACACCCAGCGCCACGAGCAGCCAGGGCTGCGACAGGACCTGCGTGCCGAGGCTGACCACGAGGCCCGCGCCGGTCAATGCCAGGCCGATCGCGATCACGAGAGTGCCGGTCCCCGGCATCCCCGCCAGGAGATGTGTGGCCGTCCCCGGATGCCCGTCCTCCGGCTGACGGCGCAGGAGGAAGGGAAGGGCGAGGCTCGGCGCCAGCAGCGACACCGCCAGGATGATGTGCGCGGCGAGCAGGATCGGGAACCAGCTCAAGCGGAAGCGTCCCTCATGGAGCGGCGCCATGGCGGGATGCCGAGCCATGGGCCTGTGGCCGTACCTTACCCTGCCTCCATGCGCATCGTCGACGCCGAGATGGTCCGCGCCGCCGCCCCCATGGAAGAGCTGCTCGACGCGGTCGAGGCCGCGTACCGGGATGTCGCCGCCGGGCGTGACCGGTCGCCGATCAGGTCCCGGATGGCGATGGCCGATGGCGACCTGCTGCTCATGCCGGGCCTGCGCGACGGTGGCCGCGGCGCCTCGGTGAAGATCGTGACGGTGATGCCAGGCAACGCCGCCCGTGGGCGGCCGACGATCCAGGCGGTGGTGGCGTTGTTCGACGCCGAGTCGGGCGAGCCGCTCGCCATCCTCGACGGACCGACCCTGACCGCCATGCGCACCGGCGCCGCCTCCGGGGTCAGCACGCGCCTTCTGGCACGTTCGGACGCGCGGGTCCTCGCCGTCTTTGGCGTGGGGGCGCAGGCGATCTGGCAGGTTCGTGCGGTGCGTGCGGCACGGTCGATCGACGAGGTGCGCGTCTTCGCACGCACGGCCGACCGGCGCGCGGCGTTCGCCGCCGAGCTGGCGGCCGAGCTCGGAGCGGCCGTTCGGGTCACCGCGGCGCCGAGCGCGGAGGCGGCAGTTCGCGGGGCCGACGTGATCTGCTGCGCGACCACCTCCTCCGAGCCGATCTTCTCAGCCGACTGGGTCGCCGCGGGGGCCCACGTGAGTGCGGTCGGCAGCTTCCGCAAGGGAATGATCGAGCTGCCGCCCGAGATCTTCGCCCGCGCCGCGCTCGTCGCAGTCGACTCGCGCGAGGCTGTCCTGGAGGAGGCCGGAGACCTCGTCGCGGCCCTTGAGCGCGACCTGCTGACGGACGAGGGGTTCGTGGAGATCGGGACGATCGAAGCCGGCTGGGCCGCGTCCCGCGATCCGGACGCGATCACCGTCTTCAAGAGCGTGGGCCTGGCAATCCAGGACGTGGCCGCCGCCGAGCTGGTGATGGCCAACCTCGATCGGCCAGGGAGTGGCGCCGGCTAGGACGGTCCGACGAACCTGAGCACGAGCCCGCCGTCGGAGGCGAAGCCGCGGGCGAGGGCGGCGAGAAGGCGTTCGGCGGCGGGGCCCCACAGGGTCCTGAAGGTGGCCAGCCGCGGATCCAGCGAGTCGCGCTCGGTGACAAAGCCGGCGATGTCGCTGATGGTCAGCGTCGCCCCGTAACCGAGGAGTGCCGTCGGATCCTGGGTCCCGGCTTCGACGACCACGGGCGCGGGATCAGCCGGCGGCGCGGGTGGCGGGGCGGCGGCTGATGTCACGCCGGTCTGCCCGCCACCGGGCAGCTGCTGGTCGGGTGGCGGGGTCGGCAGCGGCGTTGCGGTGGGGGCCGGTGTCGGCCGTGCCGTGGCGGTCGGCTTGGGCGTCGGGGTGGCGGTCGGAGCCGGGGTGGCCGTGGGGCGCGGCGTCGCGGACGCTGGCGCCGCCGGCGTGGCCGTCGGCGCGGGGGTGGCCGTGGGGGCAGGCGTGACGGTCGTTGCGGGAGTCGCGGTCGGCGTCGGAACGGGGCTGCTGGTTGGCGCCGGGGATGTGCTCGCCGCCGGGGCCCCGACGACCGTGACACCGGGGTAGTAGTAGATGAGCATGATCTCGGCGGCGGTCCGTCCGTCGAGGCCGCAGGCCTGCGAGCCCCATTGCCACAGCTTCCAGCCGGTGGCATTCGCGCCGCACGGCTCGTAGGCGGTGCCGGCGTTGTAGTAGGTCGGGAAGATCGCCCCGTTCTTCATGACGCGGGTGCCCCACGTCGCATCGACCGCGGCGGAGGCGCTGCTCCAGGTCGCCTTGCTCGGGTCGTAGACCTGGTCGTAGGTGTCGTCCCGCAGGTCGAAGCACTCGCCAGCCGTGTTGACCCCGCCGCGCCAGTGGAGGACCTGGTACCAGGCGTAGTGCTTCACCGCGAGGGCACCCGAGCGCAGCGACTCGGTCGTCCACGAGCCGATCCACTCGCGCGAGAGCACGTTCTTGGTGTATGCCCGGAAGTCGACCGTATCGACCGCGCCGGTCGCGTGGCGGAAGACCCGGATCGTGAGCGGCGGGTCGGACTGCGAGGTCCAGCTGGAGCACGACGCGGCAGCGGTCGGCGCTACCCAGGCGGGCAGGCCTCCGGCGAACGCAATGAGCACAGCCAGGCTGGCTGCGACGAGGGCACGTCGTGGCACGGCACCGATGGTGCGGTCCACCAGACCGCACCGGAACCCACCGAAGGTCCTACGCCGTCAGGCCCAGCGATGGACGCGCTCGCGAATCCGGTCGAATCCGAGCTCGTCGCACAGCGCGAGGAACGCATCGCGGGGAGCGCCGCGCCACGCAAGCGAGTCGAGGTCGCCGGAGATCGCCGCATCGGCATTCAGGGTGGCAAGGCGGCGGTAGAGGAACGCATCGGCGCGCTGCTGCTGGAGCGTCGCGGCCAGGCGCACGGCGTTGCGCAGTGGAACGCCCCACTCCAGCGGGGAAGCCGGGATCTCCTCGAGGTGGTGGAACTTCGCCAGCACCGCGGCGGCGCTCTTCGAGCCCCAGCCGGGAAGGCCCGGGTAGCCATCCGAGCTGTCACCGACCAGCGCCAGGTAATCGGGGATGCTCTTCGGGGCGACGCCGAACTTGGCGACGACGCCCGCCTCGTCGTACGTGATGGTCCGCATTCGGTCTCGCAGCACGATGCGCTCGTCGCGCACGCATTGCGACAGGTCCTTGTCGACGCTGCAGATGACGATCTGCTCGAGGCCCGGGTCGTCGTCGAAGCGCGCCACGGCGGCCGCGATCGCGTCATCGGCCTCGTCCTCGACCATCGCCCAGGTGGTGATCCCCAGCGCCCGTAGCGCGCGCTCGGCGTCGTCGAACTGGGCGAGCAGGGCGGGGTCCATGCCGATGCTGCTCTTGTAGGTGGGATACACGTCATTGCGCCACGACTCGATGACGTGGTCCGTGGCGGCAGCGATGTGGGTCACGTCCGGCTCGCGCAGCAGCGACAGCATCGACTCGATCAGCCCGCGCACCGCGTTGACCGGCCGACCGTCGGGTCCCCGCTCCTCCGGACGCGAGTAGTAGGCGCGGAAGAGCTCGAACGTGGCGTCGACGAGGTGGAGCTTCACCCGCTCATGCTAGGCCGCCGCATCGCCATGATCAGCCGGCGATAAGCAGGTGGTAAGCGACGGTCGATGATCGTCGCGCGCGGGTCCGGCGCGGGCGCGTGCCCTGCGACGATCGGTTCGGCCTCGCCGAGCCGGGACCGCGCCGGCCCCGCGCAGCTGGTCAGACCGCGAGTGGCTCCCGGTACTCGCCGTACTGGCGTCGCAGCAGGTTGCACATCTCGCCGATGGTGGCGTATGCCTCCACGGCGGCAATGATCGAGGGCATCAGATTCTCGCCGTCGGCGGCATCGGCGCGCAGCCGGTTCATGGCGCGCACATGGGCATCGGCGTCCCGCTCGGCCCGAACGCGCACCAGCCGGTCGAGGTGACGTCGTTCCTGGTCGGCGCCGATCTCCAGCAACGGAATCCGGAGCACCTCGTTCGGATCGGCGAAGGCGGTGACGCCGATCGTCTCGTGCTCGTGTGCCTCGAGCGCGCGGGCCTGGGCGTACGCGGCATCGGCGATCTCGGCCTGGGGGTACCCGGCCTCGATGGCGGCCAGCATGCCGCCCATCTCGTCGATGTGGCGGATGTAGTGCCAGGCCGCCTGCTCGGTCTGGTTGGTGAGCGTCTCGACGAAGTAGGAGCCGGCCAGCGGGTCCACCGTGCTTGCCGCGCCGGACTCCTCGGCCAGGATCTGCTGCTGGCGCAGGGCGAGCAGGGCGGCCTCTTCGGAGGGGACGGCCCACGCCTCGTCGTACGCATCGGTATGGAGGCTCTGGGTTCCGCCCAGGACTCCGGCGAGGGCCTGGATGGCGACGCGGGTCAGGTTGTTCTGGGGCTGCTGCGCGGTCAGGGAGACGCCCGCCGTTTGGGTGTGGAAGCGCATCCAGGTCGAGCGTTCGTTCTCCGCCCCGAACCGTTCGCGGCACAGCTTGTACCAGATTCGCCGCGCAGCCCGGAACTTGGCGATCTCCTCGAAGAAGTCGTTATGGCTGTTGAAGAAGAAGGAGAGGCGGGGAGCGAAGTCGTCGAAGCGCAGGCCGCGCGCCAGGGCGTCCTCAACGTAGGCGATCCCGTCCGCGATGGTGAAGGCCAGCTCCTGCACCGCGGTCGAGCCGGCCTCGCGGATGTGGTAGCCGCTGATGCTGATCGTGTTCCAGCGCGGCATCTCGCGCGTCCCGAACTCGACCGTGTCGGTGACCAGCTTGAGGGACGGGCCGGGCGGGAAGATGTACTCCTTCTGGGCGATGAACTCCTTCAGGATGTCGTTCTGCAGCGTCCCGGTCAGCTCGGCGCGCGGCACCCCCATCTTCTCGGCCGCCACGATGTACATCGCCCAGATCATGGCGGCGGGGGAGTTGATGGTCATGCTGGTGCTGATCTCGCCGACCGGCAGCCCCGACAGCAGGATCTCCATGTCGGCCAGGCTGCTCACGGCCACGCCGCAGGTCCCGAACTCGCCGGCGGCGAGCGGCTCGTCGTGGTCGTAGCCGTACAGCGTCGGCATGTCGTACGCGATCGAGAGGCCGGTGCCGCCGGCCGCAATCAGCTTCTTGAAGCGGTCGTTGGTGTCCTCGGCGGTGCCGAAGCCCGCGAACATGCGCATCGTCCACAGGCGGCCGCGGTAGCCGGTCGGGTGGATGCCGCGCGTGAACGGCGGCTCGCCGGGGAGACCCATGTCGTCTGCCTCATTCCAGCCCTCGGCCGGCGTGACCGGCCCACTGAAGCGGTAGCGCGGCCGGTCGCGGTCCGGATCGTTGGCGGGGTCGGCGAGGTCAGCCGGCGTGTAGAGGCGGTTGATCTCGACCCCGGACTGGGTGATGAAGCGCCGCTTGCGCTCGGCGTCGCCCCGTTGCTCGGTCACGGCGCGGATGATGCGGGCAAGACCGTGGCAACCGCAAGCGGAGGGCGGAGCCCAGTCAGGGGTACAGGCCTCGCAGCGCGGTCGCCTCGGCCACGCGGCCGACGGCGACCATCATCGCCGCTCCACGCAGGTCGACCCGCTCCCGCTCGGCGGTAGCCAGCGCCCCGGCGAAGGCGGCCTCCATGATCCGCTCCAGCTCGGCGGCGATCTCGCGATCGGCCCAGAAGAAGGCCTGGGTGTCCTGCACCCACTCGAAATAGCCGAGCAGCAGCCCGCCGGCGCTGCACAGGATGTCGGGAATGACCAGGACGCCCCGATCGCGAAGGATCGCGTCCGCCTCGGGGGTCGTCGGCGAGTTCGAGGCCTCGGCCAGGATGCCGGCACGAAGCGCATCGGCCGCAGTGGCGGTCACCTGGTTCTGGAGCCCGGCCGAGACAAGCACGTCGCAGTCGATCGCGAACAGCTCGGCGCGGTCGAGCGGCTCGGCGCCGGGGCAGCCCCTGATCGAGTCCTGCCGGTGCATCCACTCGACCGCAGCGGCGACGTCGATCCCCGATGGATTGGCGACCGCGGCGCGGTCATCGGCGATCGCCACCACGCGGGCGCCCGCATCGGAGAGCATCTCGGCGAGGGTCGTTCCCACGCGCCCGAAGCCCTGGATCGCGACTCGGGCGCCGGCCAGGGCCACGCCTCGCGTACGAGCGGCGGCCGCGATGCAGTGGAATGCGCCGCGGCTCGTCGACTCGCGCCGTCCCCGCGTCCCGCCGATCGCAATCGGCTTGCCGGTCACCACACCCGGGATGGTGTGGCCGTGATGCATGGAGTAGGTGTCCATGATCCAGGCCATGGTCTGCGACCCGGTGTTCACGTCCGGGGTCGGGATGTCCCGCTCCGGTCCGATGAGGAGGCTGATCTCGGTCGCGTAGCGCCGCGTGAGGCCCTGTCGCTCGTCCATCGAAAGACGTCGCGGATTGACCACCACCCCGCCCATCGCCCCGCCCCACGGCACCTCGAGCAGCGCCGCCTTCCAGGTGTTGAGCATGGCGTGGGCGCGCACCAGGTCGAGCGTCAGGTCCTGCGTGTAGCGCACGCCGCCGGTCGCCGGGCCCCGATTCAGGTTGTGGTGGACGCGGTAGCCGGTGAAGGCGCGCACCGCGCCGTCATCCAGCGTCACCGGGAAGTTGACCTCGAGCTCGCGCTTCGGCACGCGCAGGACGCGGTGCATCCCGTCGTCCAGCTTCAGCCGCTCGGCCGCGAGGTCGAGGTCACGCTGGGCCGCGGCCCAGACGTTGTCCGCGGCGTTGCCTCCGGTGGGATCGGCAGCCATTGGCGCACAGGCTATCTGGTTGGGCGATCGAGTGGCACACTGATTGCTCCATCCAACCCGATGTGCCGGCGGCCCATCCATGCCGCACCGGCGCGCAACGCGACCAGGAGGCAGCCATGGCCCCGCGCGTGATCACGGTCAGTGGCCCGATCCCGCCGGAACGGATCGGCTTCACCCTCCCGCACGAGCACACCGGCATCTCGCTCTGGCACATCCCGAACCGATGGGACTACTGGGAGCTGACCCCCGACGAGCCGCTCCTCGTCGACGAGCTCGGCGACTTCCGGCGACGCGGGGGCACGACCCTGGTCGACCTGACGCTCGACGGCGTGGGCCGCGACCCGGATCGCCTGCGTCGCCTCGCGACGCGCAGCGGGCTGCAGCTCGTGATGGGCTGCGGCTGGTACCGCGGCTCGTACTACCCCGAGGAGGCGCGGATCGATCGCCGCAGCGTCGACGACCTGGCTGCCGAGCTCGTCGGCGAGTTCCGCGACGGGGTGGCCGGAACCGGGGTCCACCCCGGGATCATCGGCGAGATCGGCACCGACAAGCCGTGGGTGAGCGCCACGGAGGAACGGGTCCACCGCGCTGCCGCGCGGGCATCGCTGGCGACCGGCATGGCGATCACGACCCACGGGATCATGTCCGCGGTGGGGCTCGCCCAGCTGCGCATCTTCGAGGAGGAGGGTGTCGACCCGGCGCGCGTCGTCGTCGGTCATGCCGACTCGTACCTGGTGCTGGACCACTACCTGACGATCCTCGATCGCGGCGCGAACCTGGAGTTCGACTTCATCGGCCAGCGCTTCGCGACCGAGGAGGCGGCCGAGCCGCGACTGGTCGAGCTGATCGTCGAGCTGCTGGAGCGCGGCTTCGGGCGACAGCTGCTACTGAGCCAGGACGTGTGCCACAACAGCCAGCTGCACGGCAACGGCGGCTTCGGCTACACGTATCTCCAGCAGCACTTCCTGCCGACGCTGCGCACCGCCGCCGTGGCGGAGCGCGAGATCGCCCAGATGACGATCGACAACCCGCGCCGCATCCTCACCGTCGAGTAGCCGGCCGTGCCTGAGCCGCGTGACCCGGCCGCCGACCTGCGACGGATCGCCTTCTTGCTCGAGGTCGCCAGCGAGCCGACCTTCCGGGTGCGGGCCTTTCGCAACGCGGCCGCGCTGGTGGAGGGGATGCCGGCCGGCGACCTGGCGGAACGGGCACGGCGCGGCACGCTCCGTGACATGGCGGGGATCGGCGAGGTGCTGGCTCGCACGATCGCGGAGTCGCTGCGCGGAGAGGAGCCGGTCTACCTGCGGCGCCTGGAGGCGACCGGCGGACAGCCGATCGCCGAGCTCGGCGCCGAGCTCCGGTCCTCGCTACGCGGCGACTGCCACGTCCACTCCGACTGGTCAGACGGCGGCTCGCCGATCCGCGAGATGGCGGAGGCCGCCCGCGGTCTCGGCCATGAGTACATGGTCCTCACCGATCACTCGCCGCGGCTGACCGTCGCCAACGGCCTCTCCGCGGCTCGCCTCGAACAGCAGCTGGAGGAGGTGGGGCAGCTGAATGCCGACCTGGCGCCGTTCCGGATCCTGACCGGAATCGAGGTCGACATCCTGAGCGACGGCGCCCTCGACCAGGATCCTGAGCTCCTGGCCCGCCTCGACCTCGTGGTGGGCAGCGTGCATTCGGAGCTGCGGATGGACGAGAAGCCGATGACGAAGCGGCTGGTGACCGCACTCGCGGATCCGAACCTCGACATCCTCGGTCACATGACCGGCCGCATGCTGGCCGGCAAGCGTCGTCGCCCCCCATCGGCCATCGACGCCGAGATCGTCTTCGCCGCGGCGCTCCGCTTCGACAAGGCGATCGAGATCAACTCCCGGCCCGAGCGGCTCGACCCGCCGAAGCGGATCCTGCGGCTGGCGGTTGAGGCCGGCTGCCGCTTTGCGATCGACTCAGACGCTCATGCGCCGGGCCAGCTCGCCTGGCTGCCGTTCGGTTGCGATCGCGCGGCGGCGTGCGGGCTGGCGGCCTCCTCGCTCGTGAACGCCATGGATGCCGACGGCCTCCTGGCCTGGACGGCGGGGCACCAGGCGGCCGGCTGAGCCGGTCGCGCTACTCGGCGGCCAGGCCGATGCGGTGCTCGCGCCGGACGAAACGGGCTCGATAGGTCGGGTTCGAGACGCGGGCGTTGACGGTCGCCGCGTCGAGCGGCTTCGCCGTGCGGGGCGCCTGGTAGCGACCGCGGGCGGCGATCGCCGTTGCGAGCTCGGCAGCGGTCTGGGGTCCCAGCTCGCTGATCACCGCGGCGATCTCGTCGTGGAGCGCGACCTTGGGGCCGGCCGCCTTCCGCGGCTTGGCCGCTCGACGGGGCGCCAGTGCCTCCGGAGACTTCCGAGGGCGTCCCCGGCCGCGCTTTGCGGGCGTGGCGGACGCTGCCTCGGGCTCGGCCTCGGCGGTCGTCGCGGGGGGAGCGGCCAGCTGGTCGAGCCGCCGGGAGAGGTCGTCGATGCGAGCCGCGAGGGTCGCGATGATGTCGGGGCTGACCGCTGAGCCGGCAGGCGTGGCGGATCGTGCGGCGTCGAGACGTTCCTCGACCCAGCGCGTGACGAGCTCGCCGGGACGGATCCCGGCCTCGGCCGCGAGCAGCTTCAACGCGCCGAGGCGCCGCGGGTCGAGCCGGATCGACATGCCGCCGTCGTCCATCGGCCGCGGCGCGAATCCGTCAGGACGCGGCGGCCGGCTGCCGAAGCTGCGATCCCGGGGCGGGCCGGTGAACTCGCCGCGATCCCGCTGCGGGCGATCCCCGAAGCTGGGGCGATCGCGCTGCGGGCGATCCCCGAAGCTCGGTCGGTCGCCGGCTGGTCGTCCGGGGCCGCCGGGTCGGCCGGCGCCGGGGCGTCGGTCAGGTCGTCTGTCGTATGGCATCACCGCCACCATAGCCGCTGGGCAGCCCCTGCGCCAGCCATCGGCTCAGAAGCTGCCGCCGCCACCCCCGCCGCCACCACTTCCACCGCCACCGAAGCCGCCGCCACCCGATGACGAGGCCGGTGCCGAGCCGATGGACCCCACGGCGCTGAACATGCCACCGATGTCCGGCATGCCGGAGCCGGAGAAGATGCTGCCGCCCGCCATCCCGGCATCCATCGAGCCTGACGATGGCGAGCTTCCGAGCCAGAGTGGGTAGTAGACGGCGTTCGCCCCGGATGGTTGCTGGGCCTGGTCCTCGAGGCCGCGTCGAAGGACGGCAGCAACCTCGTCGTGCAGCCCAAGCGCAAAGCCCCACAGGACCGCCTTGTCGGGCGTGTCGGCGAGCAGCTTGACGGTCGGGTCGGCGACGACCTGCTCCATGCTGCGCGCCTGCTCCATCGTCTTCTGCAGCGTGCGCCGGTAGGCCTTCAGCATCGCGTCGACGTATGCGCCGTTTGGCGTGCGCTGCGACATCGCCTGGCCGATCCCCCAGGTCACCAGCCCGCCGACGCCGGTGGCGGCCCCCAGGAGCGTCAGCCCGGACATCGGGATCAGGAAGCCACCGAGCACGAAGAGCCCGCCGAGCACCATCTCGCCGATGCCGATCACGCTCCAGCGCGTGATCAGGGTGGACGGGCGCCGCGTGAACCAGCCGAGTCGCACCACCTCGTCCTCGAGTCCATCGCGGACCGGCCGCAGGAGGCCATTCAGCTCCCACAATCGCTCGCGGGAGATGGTTGCGCCACCGCGCGCCTGCTGGCGAACGATCTCCCAGGCGCTGCGCTCCGCCGCTCCCATCCGACCGTCCCTGGGTGCCGCCTCCTTGAGCTCGATCGCCGGATCCAGGAGCGGATTCGGCTCGTCGTCGGCCTTGACCTTGCCGGCGCGGTCGAGGTTCTGGAACGTCATCCGCCCGGTGCTGGCCAGCTCCATCAGCAGCGTGTCGATCGAGTGCTGGGTCGCCTTCCCCTGCCGCACCACGGTCGCCAGCGGCGGGGTCATGTTG